>JAJCXK010000019.1 GCA_029263475.1 Candidatus Nitrosopumilus sp. | reverse complement strand
TAAACAACGTGTTGATAATTGGTGCAACAAACCGATTAGACATTGTTGATGAAGCACTACTAAGACCAGGCAGATTTGATAGAATCATCAAAGTTCCAAACCCTGATGAGAAAGGAAGACAGCATATCTTTGAGATTCATACAAAGAATAAGCCTCTTACATCTGATGTAAAAATCTCGGAAATTGTTAAGTTGACTGATGACTTTAGCGGCGCTGAGATTGCAGCAGTTGCAAACAGAGCAGCTATTGCAGCTTTGAAGAGATACATTGGTGGCAAGTCTAAGAATGTCAAGGAGATCAAGATCATTCAACAAGATCTAGTTGATGCTGTGAATAAGGTAAGGCCTCAAAAGAAAGAGTCTCCCATACCTTCATCTATAAAATAGTCTAAATACTAAGGAAATTGACGTAAAATTATGAAACTCTATCTTGATTTTGAGCCTTGTAAAGAATGCAATACAATGATGACGGAATTAAGTAGTCCTGAAATGATGTTTGCTGATGAAAAGACCAGGGCAGATGAATCCGCGAAGTTCCTTAGGCATCTTACATATAATCACAACGAAGTAGTTCAGGCTGTTATGGAAGATCTTCCTAAACAAAAAAGAGATCAAGAACCTGATTTCTACGGATAACCCTTTTTCATTCTAAAAATTAATAATTATATTCATATACAAAACTACTGTAATGTTTTTGTGAAATTTTAAAATGAAATCTATTCTTGTTTGTAGTGGAATTGCCCTACTTGCATGTGTTAGTTTTTTACAAATTACGTTAGCATTTGAAACAGAACAAGAACCGGAACCACCACAAATTCCTGAACCTAGTCCTGCGCCGGAGCCAATTAGAATACCAGATCCTGTACCTGTCCCAAATCCTTTCCCTGAAGAATCTAGTTCAGAAAAAGTAAAACGATTAACTGAAGAAAATAGAGATCTAAAACAACAAAACAACAATTTACAGAATAAAATATACTCTCTAAAAAATGAAAAATTAAGATTACAAGCAGAAATATCAGAATTAAGTAATTCCATACAAAGTCTTAAAGAAATAACAATGGAACAAGTTCGTGTAATAACGGAATTGGCAAATAAACTAAAAGATGTATTCTTTGAAAAAATATTTTCTCCCACGATAAAATTATAGAATTCTCTTGGATTAATCTACTCAATTAACTTTAATGTTTTCTTAATCCAAACAGCTCTATTTCAGATTGTAACATTATCTTTTTCAGACTCTACTGATTTTTTGCAAGTATCTAGTTGACATTTGATGGCATAATCACTCGAATAATTTTCTATCATTATTGATAAATATTGTTAATTTTTAGATAAAAATATTTTTTTAAAATCTATTTTCTAATTGATTCCAAAGAATGTCCACGGTTTGTAATCATTTGGGTGACTGCCTCTATAGTATAATCAATTCCGTGTTCTTCTTCAAAATGATTTCTTAATTTTTCAATTGTGCCTACAGTTTTTTCTCCGTCAAGAATGAACTTACATTCAAAACCATAATCATCACATCTCAATTTTAATGTCATTCAGTCTGGCAAAAATATTGAACCTATAAAAACCATGGACTTGTCTTTCTTAATCAAAATCAGATTAGGTACAAATCGAACTCAAATTACTTCTAAATAGCACTAATAATGTCAATTAATTTTAAATGATTAGATGAAGGGTTTAGAATTTGTTTTTCTTGCAGTGGGTTCTGTACTTGGAGCATATTTGAGATTCAAAGTTATTGAATCACCTTTGCTTTTCAATACAATACCTGTCAATGTTTTGGCAGTCAATGTACTTGGAGCATTTATCCTTGGTGTCTTTATTGCAATGTCTCAACAATGGCATCTTGATGGAAAATATTCTCTTTTTACTGCTATAGGATTCTGTGGTTCGCTTACCACCATGTCTGGACTTGCACTAGAATCTAATACCCTTCTTGAACAGAGTCATTATGGAACATTTGTAATTAATCTAATAGCTAACATTGGCCTTTCAATTGCAGCACTAATTGGAGGAAAGTCATTAATGAGTGCAATTGTAAATAATTAATTAGAATGGTCTATTCGTATCAAGTTGTAAAGTTTCAAACGATATCATTTGTTCAAGGAACTAATTGGTCTCAGTCAGTGGGTGATAAAGGAGTACTTTACAAATCAATTAAGGATCCATTCTCAAAACTTATAGTTCAATCTTCAAATGGCTCAAAAAAATTATACCGTGTACCCAAAGACAGAACTGTGGTTGTAATTAACGACGCTGTACATTTTCTAGGCGAATTATCTTAAATTATTTAAAAAACTTATCCACTTGATCTCTATACTTGAGAGCAATTTTTCCAAATTCTGCGAAATCATCAGCTGATGGATATTTCATTTTCATTGCAAATTGATTTACAAATACCGATAATGCGCTACCGATAATTAGGTTGTAAACGCCATCAGCCACATTATTTGAGTAAGGAAATGCAACTCTAATAAATGGCAAGTATGTCTCGGTTTGAGAAATCATCAGCATGATATGCTTTTCAACAAATTCTTCAACGTCAGCATCAATTGCCATGATTACCCTTGTATTGATTTCTTATAAATAGAATTTTAATTTCTAGGCATGTTCCGATTCATCTTACGATTTGTGCCATGTACTTTTCTTTCCCTTTTCTGCTTCTTGGTAGACATCTTAGCTGGCTATTGCAGCAGGGGCAAACAATTCCATCAATTTCTACAAATATCTCACAATAATTACATCTTTTTTGCCCAGCAGCATACCTGCCAATTTCTGCTGGTTTAAGAGCTTTGTAATTTTTACATTTACCTATACAATAAGTCACAACATAGAGTGAAATTATTAAAAAGATAAAACGTTTGATTGCACTGCACTCACTTTTACAAAATTACTTCTGAATCATATTGAATTTATAATACTAATTTCATTTTTTATCAGTGCTTGAATTAGACAAGAAAGTATTTGGAACAATTACTACCAAAGAAGTAATCGGTGCTGTTCCACCCGCAATTCCAGACACTCAAAATAATCTTGAAAAGGAACTTGCAATTTTACTTGTAAAATTGACATCATATTCAAAAATTGATCTTGAAAAACTTCTAGAAGAACAAGAAGTTGCAGAAGCACATATCAATAACAGGCCTGGTGCTATGGCTTTAGCTCAAGACAAGATCCAATTATTTAATGTGTTTAGCCAAAAGTATGTTAGAGCAATTAAGAAAAAATTAAATTCTTAATTGAATATGGTGCTCTGAATTTTTAACAAGAAATTATTGGATCTAAGTTTCTTCTACTTTTTTTGTAACAAATCCACCCTCAACTGCATCATCTTTATTGTCTTCAGGCGTCTTTTCAACTACTTCTCCTGCATCATCTTTATTGTCTTCAGGAGGTTTGACAAATCCACCCTCAACTGACTCTGGAGGTGGTATTTTCTTTGATTTTCCTAATCCAATTGTTGTAATAATCACCGATGATAAAATAATAAAGAAAATTAGCTGTGGATATGCTTCAGCGTTGGGTAACCCCAAGGTAATTGGATATGTTGCAAGTACTGCAGCTGCCAATCCTCTAGGAATCATAGAGTTTGTAACTGCTCTATCTAAAAGTGAAAATCTTTTTGTTAATGTTATTTTTCCAACAAATACTCTTCCAAAATAAACAGCAACGGTAATCAAAATACCAAATACCAAATACTCTATTTGGCCAAAACTTGCCATTAAACCAACAAAAACAAAGAAGAATGATCTTACCAAAAATGTCAATTGATTATGTGTCGGATCATCTGCCTCAATTTTTGGAATCTTGAATTTTAAAATTCGTGAAAGATGATGCTTGTTTCCAATCATTAAACCAAACACCAATGCAGTTAATGCTCCTGATTCACCAAATGAATTTGCCAGGAAAAACAAGACAAACAGTATTCCAAGTGTAAGCATGTATGCATGTTGAGCATTTCCAAGTTTTGTTGAAACATACATCCATGGAATTCCAACTCCAAATCCTAGTACCAGACCTACAACAATTGCTCGTCCAATGGTTTCTTGCAGCGTTTCGATATCAAAGTGTCCTGCAAGTACCGCTTCAAATAAGATGAATGCAATAATTGTGGCCAGAATATCCGTCAATGCTGATTCAAAACTGAGCATTGACTTGGTTTCTTCTGAAATTTTTATGTTTCTGACCAGGCCGAAAACAATCGCTGAACTGCTTCCACCTACGATGGAACCTAGAAGGATACTCTCCAGCCATACCCATCCTAGTGCGAAATGAGCCGCAAGAGAAATCATTACAACTGATAAAATAAAACCAAGAATGGCAAGTGTAAATGAAAAGTGTGCAGTTTTGACAACATGTTTGATATCCAGATTTAATCCGCCGTCAAACATGATGATAATAAGTGCAAGTGCTGCAAAATACGGAACTACCTGAATTACAGCCTCGGGTTGAATAATTCCAAATACTGGCCCAATCATTACTCCTAGAATCATCAAAAAAGCTACATCTGGAATGCCTGTTTTTTTAAAAAATGCCTCTCCTGCAACTCCAAGAAAAATTACCACTCCTGCCGCAAGTAATATCACGTGAGCCGACGCAATAGGTCCATCCTGAATTGATAATGTACCTATAGAATTCTGCAATTCTGAAATTTTGTCTAAAACCATACTTGTATCAAAGTTGGGTAATTCAATTGCATCACCTATTTGCCCTCTAATCAAATCCAAAATGGTTAAAATCATAAAATTCATTATTGATTAAATGTACATTCATCTGGTTAAAAATTAAACTAGATTTATCTTACGATTTTCAGATGATTTAACTGATTTTTAAATAGTCTATAATGCCCTAGAATGTAATGAGTGCCACCAATCAATTACGTTCAGATCATGATCAAGTTCGCCGTCTAGAAAAACTTGTAGCTAAATGTGCTGATGAATTGTACAAAGGCAACAAAATCCCTTTCTCAGATTTGACAAAAATTACTTTAGTAATCTCAGAATTTGTCGATACAATTCATCACTCGAGAGAAGAAGATTCATATTTTCCTTGTGTTGCAAGTTATGATTCTTTAAAAGAACAAATTCGAAAATTTATGATAGAACATGAATTTGGAAGAAATATAGCTAGACAAATATCCAATCATCTGAAAAGATGGAAAAATGGAGAAGATGCGCAAGAACCTGTATCACGATATTTGAGAACATACGCCATATTTCTAAATGATCATCTTAACAAAGAAAACAAATTCTTTGATGATGCAGAAGCTGATGTCTTATCTAAAGAAGAAGAAGTTGAAATGTATGAACAATACAATTCAATTTTTGCTATAGTAAAAAAGGTGGAAGACATGATAAAAGAAATTGATTATTTGGAAAATCAACCTTGGGCTAAAAATTAACGTAAGCTCTTTATGGGTTATCTTGATATTTTGTTCATGAAACCTTTCATTCTTTGGATGACTGGTCTTCCTTGTTCAGGAAAGACTACCATCGTAAAAGATTTGCAAAAAGATATTCCAAATCTGGCCATGCTTGATGGTGATGAGCTAAGAGAATGGTTTTCACCAAAAGATTTTTCGAAAGCGGGTCGTGATGAACATAACAAAAAAGTTGCCCATTTGGCAAAACTCTTGTTAACTCATGGTGTTCCTAGCGTGGTATCTCTTGTGTCTCCATATGCTGAAAATAGGCAAAGTGCCAGGGAGATTATCAGTGCAGGTGATCAGTTTGCAGAATGTTATGTGCAATGTTCTTTAGAAAAATGCGAAGAAAGAGATGTCAAAGGCATGTATGCCAAGGCTAGAAAAGGAGAAATCAAAGGGTTTACAGGAATTGATGATCCTTATGAAGCTCCGGAAAAAGCAGATTTGGTAATTGACACCGAACATGAATCACTTTCAGACAGTGCAAACAAAGTAAAGGACTTTCTTAAAGGAAGAAACCTACTCTAATTTTTTGAATTCTTCTACTATCTTGTTGTGAACCAATCCGTTTGTAACTAAAATTCCGTTTTGATGGTACACATCTTTGTTGTTGTATGTCAAGTCATTTCCAGACATATCTGTCATTTTTCCTCCTGCCTCTAAAATAATACAATATGATGCAGCTGAATCCCACTCCTTCATTTTGTTTGTTGTTGTGATGTATGCTTCAGCTTCTCCTGAGCTAATTTTTCCAACTTTTAATGAACTTCCAATGCTTGTAAAATCATCAATTCCCAATTTTTTAATAAATGACTTTTCTTTGTCTGATAGATGATGTCTTGATCCAACCGTTCTGCATTTAGAAACTTCCGAAATTTCGGTTACGGATATTTTTCTCCATTCATTATTTGAATATTTGAATGCACCACTTCCTTTTTGTGCAACAAATAATGTTTCCTCGGTTGGCCAACCAATTACTCCAAGAATTGGTTTCTTATTTTTAATTAAAGAAATCATCACTGTGAATTCGCCAGTTTTATCAATAAAATCAGAAGTTCCGTCAAGTGGATCTACAATCCAAATGGTTTCTTTTGATAAGCGACTTAGATCATCCTCATCCTCTTCAGATAGAATTGCATGTTTGGTTTGTGCGAGAATTTTTTTGATAATTTCATTACTCTTTAGATCTGCATCCGTAATTGGAGAATCATCATCTTTTGTGGATGTTTTATAATTCTCGTGGTATATCTCTAGAATTGCATTTCCTGCTTTTTTTGCAGCCTCTATTGCGATATCTAATTCCGGAATTTTCTCAGAAATGGGAATTTCTTGCAATTACAATTACCTAGGTTGTGAGTTCTGGCTTAAGTGTCCAGACAACTCCTAAAACGATAAAGGGAATTGTTAAAATTCCTATGATGCCAAGTACAGTATTAAATTGTGATTCTGAAACTGCCGGATTGTTAACTATCCATGGCAATGGTAAACTAATGATTACCCAAATAACTCCTAAAAGTATTATCAATTTAGCTTTCGCTTTCCTGTCTTTCATTGTTTTAGACACTCTGCAGTTGTATTAATTTCATGTGAATTCATTTGATAGATTCTCCTCCATCTACCGTAAGTATTGCACCTGTTGTCCAAGATGCATCATCTGATGCAAAGTACAACACTGCTTTCCCTATTTCCTCTGGCTGACCAATTCTACCTATTGGATGCTCCTTATCCATGAAATCTTTATCTTTTTTAGTCTTCAAAAATGGCTTTGTCATATCCGTGTCAACTACACCGGGACAAATACAGTTGACTCTAATCTTATCTTTTGAATATTCCAGTGCCCAACATTTTGTTAACAAAATTAATGCAGCTTTTGATGCAGAATATGCATCTGCATTAAATCCTTGATATGCCTTTATTCCCGCATCTGATGAGATATTAATTATTGAACCTGATGTTTTTTGTAAGTGAGGTATTGCCTCCTTTGTAAATCTAAATTGTCCTGAAAGATTCACATCTAAAACTTCATTCCATTCATCTTCGTCAATTTCATGCAATTGCTTAATCTTTGGAAACATTCCCGCATTGTTAACAAGAATATCTATCCTGCCAAATTTTTCAATTATTTTACTTACTACGTTTTTTACATCACTACTTTTTCTAATATCAGCTGCAATTCCTGACGAATCGGGAATCTCTGCAATTGCTTTATCTAGTCTTTCCTTATTTTTTGCAGTAATAATTACCGTTGCTCCATTTTCTGATAATATCTTTGCAGTTGCAAATCCTATTCCTCTACTCCCACCCGTTACTAGTGCAACTTTTCCTGATAACTTCACTAGTTTTCAGTTAAAAATTCGTAATTTATAGATCCATCAAACAAATGAACAGATATGAATTTTTATAATTAAAAACCATTTTTTATATAAAATTTTATTTAAATTTTTAAATAGTTAAAGTTCATATCATATTTAATGTCGAAAGATATAATCTCTATCGACTAGGTTTGCGTAGCCCCGCAGAACGAAAAAGGCAATCAGGCGTTCAACGCTCTGACCAAGAGAGGAAATCTCTGTGTTCTGCAATTCAGGGGTCTACGCCTTTTAATTTTCTAGAATATAGACGGATACCGAACCTATGGTTTTTCCATTCGGATCAATCATAATTGACACTTCTTGCATTTCAGTGATTAGAATATTTTTTTGTCCATCATATTTCCATGTGAAATATTCGGAAATTCCAGTTTGATGTGGAATTCCTATTAGATTATAGTTTTCAGAAAAATAAAATTCATCTCCGTTTAATGAAATTGACAAAACTTCTGGACTACTTCCATTTGGTACAAATGTAAAAAAATATTCGCCTTTGTCAATAGAAAAAACTTCAGAATATACTCCATCTACGTAAAGATTGGGATCTGCAAGTGTTACATGAAATAAAGTATTATTTTCATTGTTAGTTTCATCAGATAAAAAACTTGCTAAAATAATTGCTAAAATAAAAACTATCGGAATTAATACCACTTTCTTATTCAATAAAATAAGTACAAAATTCTGTTATAAAAATAGATTCAAAGTAAAATAGAAAAACATTTGAGAATAGTTTATGCATTTTACTCATTAATAAGAAAAATAATTTTTATGCGTAATGAATAATTGCTTTCAACATAATATTTTTTCTGTATATGTAAATCATAAAAAAACTATTCTTTAATATGCAAATGATCTTTTTGATTTGAATTTTTTAATTCTTGTAATATGACTAGATCAAACTTTTGAATTATAACTCTGCCTGTAGTGGATTACATGAAATATAATTATGGTTTCTCAAAAATAAAATTAGTATAAAGAGAATTAATGTACAAAAAAAAACTCATTATGCATAAATATTTAATTTTTTAAAATTTTATTGGTTAGAGAAAGTTTTGATTCTAAACAAAAAATAATTGTGCTTTACATACTATTTTCTGTATTTTTTGTTAAAACAGTTGATCATACTGTATAATTAGAATTATTATTGCAAAATTCTTAAATTGTTTACTATGCCATATTTCATAAAAATTCAAGATGTTTTAAATGTGGAAATTTTACGTGTTAGTTCTTGTTAGTAATTTTTAATGCAATGTAAACCATTTTTTACACTCGAAATTAAGTACGTATTCTAAAATTGAATTCATGCCTAGTTTGTCTACAAAGTGGTCAAAACAACCACAACCTGGTATTGCTGAAAAAATTAATGATACAATTAAGCCTAAAGGTGCTTTGAAGCCAAGGGTAAATGAAGGGATTAAAAAGTTACAATTACAAATTAAAAAATTAGACACTATGCTTTTGAGTTTACAAGAGCGTGATGCTAAGTTATTCCAAAGAATTGTTGATGCAACCCAAAAACATGACATTCAAACCAGTAAAGTTCTTGGAAATGAATTAGCTGAAGTAAGAAAAGTTTCAAAAATTTTGAGTAGTGCTAGAATATCATTAGAGCAAATTGAGTTACGATTAACTACATGCAGTGATCTTGGAGATACTGTGGTGGCAATAATGCCAACCATGGGGCTAATGAGAAATCTAAAGTCATCACTAGGAAAAATTATGCCTGGGGCAGAGCAGGAAATTGGTCAAATGGCTGATATGCTTGGTGGTTTCATGACAGAGAGTTTCTCTGGAGATGCAGCGTTTGGAATAAACGAGACAACCAATTCAGAGTCTGAAAGTATCTTGAAAGAGGCTGCCGCTGTTGCTGAAAGTTCTGCAGGTCAAATGTTTCCTTCTGTTCCTTCAGATGGTGAACAAGCAACAACCGCCAAATTCCTTTAATTCTAAAATTCTACTCGTTTAAGGTCTCTCTAGATTCTTTTATTTTTCTGACTTTGCTGCCTTCTTCATCTATAACTCTATCAACCCCAGAAAGTTTCTCTCTTAAGTTGTTGATAATTGAACCTACTTCGTCTGCCTCGCTTTCCACTTGCTTTCGTTTATTGGCAAGTTCTTCAATTCCTCGATTTTCTTCATCTATGTATTCACTGACTTTTTGAAGCTTTTCTTTCAAATTTTTAATGTCAACTGCTTCCTCTTCAACATCTTTCTCAAGTAATGTTCTCTTGTCTTTTAGATTTTTAATCATTAAACCAACATAATCTATGGCCTCTTCCAATTTTGCCCGTTTCCCCATCAATTCACCAATTCCAATTTGATTGGATGATTCTGAAATGGTTCTTTTTTCTGTATCTTCTTGATTTCTTTCTTCTACCATCTCGCCACCCTCTTGATTTTTATTTTTATCAAACATTTTCTAATTTTCTTTTCAAAATGGGAATAAAAAGATACATTGCATCTCAAAGCTGACCTTGTGAATGATTTTTAGTCAATGAAAGAAAAATGGTGATATCTCACCGATGTAAATTTCTGAATTCTTGATTTAAACCATTTATTTTTTCTGGATTCATTACAGATTCCCCAATTTGTAGTAGTCTGATATTTTGAACAGTTTCAGGATTTTTCATTACGGAATTCATAAATGAAATTACAAATTCATTTTCTTCATTTGTTTCCCCCATTTTTCCAGAAAACACTATTTTGAAGCTTAAATTCACATTGGAATCATCCTCAATCGAAATTCCCCATAGGTTTTCACCAATTTTTGAAGCTTTTCCATCAAATAGGACAATTCCTGACTGATACATCTTGTAGTTTACGTATGCCCATGATAACTGGCCATCAAATGATAGCATTCTTTTCAGATCTCCTTCTGAGACCTCTTCAGGAAGGGTATATTGACGGACTTCTAATTTTCCATTAACTACTTTTTCTGTAAGAATTACTCTAAGTTCTCTCTTTTCTTCCTGTTTCTTCTCATTTTCAGCAAATGAATAGATTACAGATATTGGTGAAGCCCCGAGCATCAGGAGTATCATCGTCACTCCAATCATTCTAATCTGAGATTTTACCATGTGAAGATATTGCCAATATAATAGATTAGGAACGGATAGGAATCGTCCTGTTCTTTATATACTAAATTTTGTCAAAATTGACAACAAATTAAGGAAATTTACCCATTTTGGACAAAACGTGTCAATAGAGGATTTTTTTAGAAAAATGAATTATTTTAAAATTCTTTTTCAGGTACTATTCTCTTTAATTTTCTCTAACATTCTAAAACCATCAAAAACGAGGTATTTTTTTGATGGAACGACCTGTTCCGCTATGCGTTCCGCTATAAAGTTTCAAAATGTTCCTCATAAACTACATTGTTATACACTATAGCATGTCAAAACAACAATACAGGTCCGAAATGGGCATAATGGGTGATATCTTAGACGTTACTGCTGATGGCGGTCGTGGTGGAGTCATCATATCTGCAATCTCTCGCAAAGCCAACCTATCTCACTATGCAGTACTAGACAAGTGTGAGAAACTGGTAGAAGCTGGCTTAGTCGAATCCATCAAAAATGACAGGAATAGAGTCTTTTTGATTACCGAAAAAGGAATTTTGTTCTTTCAGGAATTCAAAAGATTTCAGGGACTTGTAGAAAGCATGAATCTAAGGTATTGAGTAAATGAACCCTGAAATCATGTCAATGTATGGAAAAGAGTCTCTTCGAGAAGATGGAATGCTTTTTGTAAGGACTGAAGCTATCCCTGATACAATGGCCAAAATACCTCTTTTGGTAGCTAGTTTGATTATTGTAGCAGCTGTCGTGCCAATTCAGTCCTCATTCAGTTCTCCTAGGGCCCTAGATCTAATAATATATCCAGATGGATCTACCCACGTTTCTGCAGAAATTGATGTAGATCCACTTACTGCTGATTTTGAGCTTGATCTGTTTGGAAGTACCATCGATAACCTTGTCGTTGTAAATGAAAATGGATTTTTACTCACTACTGATGTCTTAGGTAATTTTGCCTTAATCGAAACTTTTGGGTCATCTGTTATTATCGTAGAATATGATATTCATGACTTGGTATCCAAACAAGGTCGGGTTTGGACATTCTCTTTAGATGCTCCCTCTGATTTTACATTATTCTTACCAAAAAATTCTGCAATAGTTGGTATGACAAACCTTCCAATTAATATGGAAATAATTCGTGATCAAAACCAATTAACCCTATCTTCTGGCGAGGCTGAAATAAATTATCTTTTTGGTGCAGCGTCAATTATTCCTGATCCCATAATTTCAGTTGATCCTGTACCTCAGTCTAATTATTTCACATATTCAATTATTGGTGGAATTACAGTAACTGCAATTGTAGGAGTGGTGGCAATCATTCGTATAAAACGAAAAACCGTCATACCAGTTCATAATCAACAAACAATGCAAAAAATTGAAGCCGTTGACACTGAAGCCGTTGACACTGAAGCCATTTTCAAAATAAAACCAGATCTTCGTGAAGATGATAAAGAGATAGTGAGGTTTATTTCTAATAATGGAGGACAAGTTCTTGAAAGCGATTTGCGTAAAAAATTCTTACAACCAAGAACTACCATGTGGCGTGCAGTAAAGAGATTAGAACGAAACGGCATTATAGAAATTGAAAAGAAAGACTTGCAAAACCTAGTAAAGATACGAAAGGACATAGAGGAAGAAGAATGAAAACATTAGCATTATTTACAATGTTTGTATTAATTTTCGGAACGGCGTCAACATCATTAGTTAGTGATGTATATGCACAAAATAATTCTAATGTTCTATTACGTATTGCCACACAAGCAGACACAGAAATCTTAAACCAATTAGAAAATTCTTATGGTGATTCCGTACCTTCTGATATACAAACACTGTATGAGAAAGGACATGCAGCGGTAGAATCACTGAAAAGTTCTCTGCCCAATGATGTAGAACAAGCAAAAGAAGATTTTCTTATTGCGATGAAATCATTTAGGCAAATTACCAGTGTCATATCCGAGCCTGTATCTAAAGCAAAACTGACTACATCTTCTGATAGAGATCTAAATAGTGAACTTAATAGATTACACAAATATTTCCAGAGTTTAAAATCAATATCTCAAAAACATAATACAGGAATTGATTTTTCTGAAATTGAACGATTATTTGCTCTAGCACGTCAACAAATTGATTCAGATACGATGGACGAGGCTATTGAAACTCTTCACCAACTAGAATCTCTTGTTCATATAAAGAATCAGAAAATTCGTGAACATTCATCCGGTTCTGCATCTGATAGAATTACTGTATTTGCTTTAAAACAGCTAGAAAAAATTCAAAAAATGCTGAATGATCCATCATTAGATACAAGTATTCCTGAGTTTGCAATTGCCATTTCTCTAGTTGCAGAGATTGAAGCCTTGATCTCTGAAGATAATATTCCTGCTGCAAAGGAAAAATTTGGAGAATTGAATAAAATAATGAAAATAATGAAAATATCAACCGTGGAATAACATAAGCTTCATATACATTTTCTAAGAAATTTGAACATGGCATCTAAAGCAATAACTGTAGCAGTGGGTATTCCAATGATTATGGTTGGGGCTTTAATGGCATGGTTATGGGCTCCAATGGGAGGAGATTTACAAAATCAGGTAGAACTAGTGGGAAGTACCATTGGAATATTGGGAGTGATATTTTTTATCGCTGGATTGTTTTATTCAAAAGAACCCATTATGCATTAGAAGCCTACTGAATAAATAATGAAAAAAACTACTATTATTACTTGAAAGTAAGATTATTTGAAATATTTACATCAATTGAAGGTGAAGGAATTCTATATGGCACTAAAACTCTCTTCGTAAGACTGGCAGGATGTCCTTTTACTTGTTTTTACTGTGATACCAAAGAATCGCTTCCGTTGGATTCTGGTACAGAATATTCAATTGAAGATGCAAACCGTCTAATGGATTCCAATTTAAAAAATCAAACCTATAAAGTGAATTTTACCGGGGGTGATCCCTTAATTCAACATGAAGCAGTAGCATTGCTTGCAAAACACATTCAATCTAAAAACATCCTTACATATCTTGAATCATCATGTTTTGATATTGATAGGTTCAATCATGTTTTACCATTTATTGATATTGCTAAAATTGAATTTAAAACGAAAGACTCTGACTTTGTAGATTTACAGCAATATAAAAAATTCATTGGCCATACTATGAAATGCCTTGAATCATCTGTAAAATCAAAGAAGACAACATACATCAAAATTGTAGTTAGTTCAAAAACTCAACCAACTGAATTTGAAAAATTAGTAAAGGCAATTTTCACCATTATCTCTAAAGATGATATTGATGGATTTATCATTCAACCAACTTACGGTATTTCCGAACCATCGTTAGAACTTTTGTTGAGTCTCTACGATTTAGTTTATCCCTACTATGTTGGTGTTAAGGTTGTCCCTCAGTTACACAAATTCATTGGGGCTCCATAATATTGATACCTGCTCAAAAATCTGATTAGGTTCAAATACTGGAAAAATTCTGTGAGAATATAAAATGGATGAGGAGCGTGTAAAAAAACTCGTTAGAGAATTGATCATTGAGGTTGGAGAAGATCCTACCCGTGAAGGATTGCGAGAAACACCTGAAAGAATTGCAAATATGTATAAAGAAATCTTTGGAGGATACGACTCTGATTCTCAATTATCGGTACAATTTTCAGAAGATTCTGATGTAGTCATTGCTCGTAATATCCAATTCTATTCAATGTGTGAACATCATATGTTGCCATTTTTTGGAAAAATACACATTGCTTATTCTCCAAATGGAAGAGTCTTTGGAATTTCAAAACTTGTTAGGCTTGTAGAAAAATATTCAAAAAGACTTCAAATTCAAGAACGACTAACGAAAAATATTGCTGATGAATTACACTCTCAAGGAGTAAAGGGAGTTGTGGTTTTAGCCGATGCCGAACATCTTTGTATGAAAATGCGTGGTGTCAAAAATGATGCAACACTTTCTTCATCCGCATTTAGAGGAATCTATGAGAATAAGGAGGAAAAAGCAGGCATAATGTCGTTGATTAGAAAATCCTCTTCAGACTTGTCTTTTTAGAACAATTGAAAAATTAAATAATCCATTTTTTCCAGTATTGTCATGGGAGTACATCCAAATATTCACATTCCAAAGGAATCATTTCCGCATTGGATATGGTATGCGATAGAATGTGTAATGGTTATTGCTATTTCCTTGCTGATATCTAGGCAGATTACCAATTCTATTGAAGAAATTTCTCCGGAGGTTTCAAACTATATTTTTATAGGGATTATGGGAGTTGGTTTCCTGATTTGGTATGTTGGACTTAGACGTATTATTCTAACAAAGTTTCTTAGAAACGGTTACTAAGTTTATTTCAGATACTTTGTTTTATCTTTGATCCCAGCTTTTTCAAACGCAATTTTTCTATTGTT
The DNA here is from genome assembly GCA_029263475.1 of Candidatus Nitrosopumilus sp. Taxonomy (GTDB): domain Archaea; phylum Thermoproteota; class Nitrososphaeria; order Nitrososphaerales; family Nitrosopumilaceae; genus Nitrosopumilus. The sequence continues at coordinate 54,099 of JAJCXK010000019.1, read as the reverse complement.
ACAAGATTCACAAATTCCGCAGTGATATTTTTTATTTGAATAGCAACTCCATGTTTTAAAAATAGAGTCTCCTAAGCTTTTGATTCCTTTTTTTAACAAATCCTTTTTTGATAGACCTTCACGGTATGGAGACCAAATCTCAATATTTTTTCGTAATTTTAAATTGATTCCGTCAATTTCTCCTTGATTGAATGCCGATTCCAATTTCTTTGCAAATATTGGTCTACAATCAGGATAGTGTTGATCACCCGTATGGGCACCATACACAACTAATGAAGCATTTAGTGTGAAAGCCCATGCTGATGCTATCGATAAAAATACTGCATTTCTAATGGGGACAACAATTGAATACTCGAATTCTGTTGGAATCTTCCTTTTTGCACTTGTCAAAACATTGGAATCGCCATACAAATCTTTCATAAATCCAATGTCGATAATTTTGTGCTGTTTTAATCCAAGCTTTTTTGCAAAAGATTTTGCCGCAGATATTTCCATATTTCCCTTTTGTCCATATGAAAACGTAATGCCGTACAAATCATATTTTGATTTTAAGTATGAAACTGCACAAACAGAGTCAATACCTCCACTAAAAACAATGACTGCTTTTTTCATCATTTCATCAATACTTTTTCCTATTTGCTGGCACCTTTGCTAGGTTTGCAAATGATTGTTTGACATTTTGTATTCGCATCCGCAAATCCTCTTGACATTGCTAAGCTGATCTTTTTCAAATCAGCTGAACTTTCTGAAAATGCAATCACAGAAGGTCCGGCTCCGCTTATTGTAACACCCAATGCTCCCGCTCTAATAGCATTTTCTTTGACTTTTATAAATCCTGGAATCATATGTTGTCTGGCAGGTTCAATTATTACGTCTTTAATCGAATTCCCAATCATTTTGGTATCCTTTTTCATAAATCCAGATACGATTGTTGCAGCATTTGAAAGATTCAAGATACTATCCGCTAACTTGATCTTTTTTGGAATTACTCCTCTGGATACCTTGGTTTTCTTTTTTGGCACATCAATTTTTGGAACTGCAATACACATTCTAAGATTTGTTGGCGGGTCTATTCTAATCACATTCAAAGGATCTGTTTTTACAATAACAAAACCTCCTAAAACAGAAGCTGCAACGTTGTCATAATGAATTGTTCCTGCACTAGCTTTTTCTCCAGATCCTGCAAATTCTACTAAAGTATTCTCATCAAGTTTTAATTCAAATAATTTGTCAAATGCCACCGCAGTTGCTGCCGCTGATGCTGCACTACTACCCATTCCAAATCCTGCAGGAATTCCTTTTTTTATTTTGATTTCAATTCCGTCCTTAATTTTGAATTTTTTTTTCATATTCTTTATAACTAGTCCTGCAGTATTGTTTTGAGGATTTGTAGGAATCTTGTCATTTGTAATTATTATTATTCCTTTTTTTATTTTGGTTAGCGTGATTGTGTCATAGAATGCATCAATTGCTAGTCCGAAAACGTCAAATCCAGGACCCAAATTTGCCGTAGACGATGGTGCTTTGATTGTAATCTTTGATGCCAATTAATTTTCTACCTCTTCACCCAAATTAAGAACTCTGCTTAAAGCACCTTCAAGATTTAGAAAGCCTTCTCCGGAAACATTCGATATTGGGATTAATCCCTGTGCAAATCCACCCATATCCAAACCTCGTAAAATATTTGTAGTTAACGAATACGTGTCCCCATCTGTTTCCTTGCTTACAGCATTTTCTAATGTTTTCAAATTCGTTGACCATTGAAGAATATCTTCCATCTTATCTCCAAGAAGGTCTGTTTTTGTTAGAACATTAATCGTCGGTAAATTCAAACGTAATCTGATTGACGTGGCAAGAAGTGCAATTGAAACAAAGTTTACTGGTGAGGTGATCAGAGATCCGTCAAAAAGAAAAACATTCGTTTTTTCATCTGATGATATGTTATCCACTATGAAACGTCCACTAGAACGATATGCAAATAATTCAATTTGGCCTGGTGTATCTACAATTAGATAATCTGGATTAACTTGGTCTACCTGATCTTGAATATCGCCAATTTTTGATGCGATCAAATCATTTGCCATTACCATGGCGCCGTTTGGACCAAGTTCATACTGCTGCATGATTGATACATAGTCTACGTGATCTCTGACGTCCACATCGCATGTATATGGCATATTTTCTACACCCGGATCCAAATTCAAAATTGCTGCAAACGCACCATTTTTTGAATAATAATCTTGCAGCTTTGACGAAAGTAATGATTTACCAGAACCTGCAGTACCAGAAACAAAAACTGTCTTCAATCCGTCTATTATTTCCCATTTGCTTATATTTCAAACTAGCTTGTTTTAACATTATAATTACAGAGAAAATCAAATTCACATCAAAAACCTGATGATAAAATGATTAACGATAGAATCTTTTTGGATCTAAAGTATTAGGTGTTTTTTTAAAGAAACCAAACCTATTTCAAAATCCGCATGAATTCTTAGATTAATTCCAATTTTATGTCTGATTTTGGGAATTGATTTTCTGATGACTGAAAATTTACTCAACTTTCATATTTGATTCCATAAAAAATCCATCAAATGAACTGGAGACTCGTCGCTATTCCTGTCACATTGATTCCTATCTTTGTAATTGCTATTCAATTTGATATTAAAATAGAAGATGTTTTGGCAATTGGGTTATTTCCATTTGTAGGTGCAATAGTTGCGATGATGATCAAATTGGGTCTTCAGGGAATCAAATTTGCATATATAACAAGAAAATATCTTGGAAGTTTTGACTCATTTTTTAAACTGGTTGGTGTCCGGGTAGGTAGCGAATTTATCAAGTTTACTACTCCGATGTTTATCGGGGCGGAGTTTGTTGTAATTTATTATTTGCACAAAAAGGGAGTCAAACCTGCAAAAGCCGCATGGATTGCAATAATGGATATTGTAACTGAGGTATTTGCTGCTGGTTTACTGTCTATTATGGCAGGAGTCATTGCATTGCTAAGTGGTGCATACATAGTTGCAGCCGTCATTTTAGCCACTAGCATTACGATTACATCTCTGTGGATGGTGATGTTCTTTCTTTCCTCTAAACATGCATTCCAAGTTCCAAAGGCATTGGAAAATCTTGTAAAAAGATTTGGAAAAGAAAAAGGTGTCAAAGTGATTGGTCAAACAAACACATGGATGGAAGAAGTTTGTACTATGAGCAGAGAGAATCTAAAGACATCTGAATCCAAAAAAATATTCATAGTTTCATTTTTGTTTTCGTTGGCGTCTTGGGCATTTTATGGAATTTCATTCATGATTATTGCGATGGGGACAGGATTTATGATTAGTGCATTTGATTCGATCATGGCGGTGATGGGTGCAAATGCAATTGGAAATCTGCCAATTACGATAGGCGGTTCGGGTTTGGCAGAATTTGGAATTATTGCGTATCTTAACAACTTAGATCCCTTTGCTTTTGAAATCTCTGAGGGAATTGTTGCCTGGGATGCTGTTATTGGTTGGAGAATCGCAACATACTATGTTCCAATAGTGATTACCTGGCTGCTTTTAGTGAAACTGGCCCTGAGTAAAATTTCTAAACCTTCATCTTCATAGAAATTACAGAAAAATATGTCCAGTATTTGTCTAACACTTGATATTTCCTTTAAACTCTTTTGAATTATTTTTTATAAAAATGATTAATTCACACCTAAATCTTTTACCTATGTGATAAAAATTATCATGGAAACTGCTTTATTTTCAAATACTTTTTTTGATTTGTGGATTTTAAAAATCAAGTTGTTCTCATCACTGGTGCGTCATCCGGAATTGGTAAAGATACTGCAATAGAATTTGCAAAACTAGGAGCAAACATAGTTTTGGTTGCAAGAAAAAAGGACAAACTTGAACAAACTGCACATGAATTAAAAAAATTCAATACATCAATACTAGTATGTCAATGTGACGTTTCCAAAAGAGATCAAGTCAAAGAAATGTCAAAAACAGTTCTAGAAAAGTTTGGCTCCGTAGACATTTTGGTAAACAATGCTGGTTTTGCAATATATGGTTCCGTATCTGATCTTACTATTGATGAAATTGAATCCCAAATGGATACAAATTATTTTGGAATGATCTACTGTACAAAAAATTTTCTTCCATCTATGCTGAAGAATAAGTCTGGTCACATAGTTAATGTTGCATCCGTTGCGGCAAGCTTTGGTTTGCCTGGAATTGCTTCTTACTGCGCATCAAAATTTGCAATGTTGGGATTTTCTGAGGGTTTGAAACATGAGCTAAAAGGTACTGGAATTGGTATTACTGTTGTCAGTCCAATTATGGTTCAAACAAATTTCCTTGAACACCCTTCATTTGAAAAAATGCCAAAATTTTCTCCTGCCTCACTTAGTTCCAAGACTGTAGCAAAAACAATCCTAAAAGCGGCAAATTCCTCAAGGTTAGAAATTATAGTTCCGTCTGTTGTCAGGGGTGCAGTATGGGTGAAAAATACATTTCCCTATTTTATTAATCCCATATTGGGAAAGTCTTTCAAGAAACAATTGGACGCTATCAAAAAGGACTAATTCTATTCTTCTGTATCATCATCATTAGAACTTACGTCTATCAGTTCTAAAGATTTCAAATCAAATTGATATATTGCTTTCATCTCTATTTCCTTTTCCTTTTCCAAAAACTCTGATACTTTTTTGCTTATTGGTGCTTTATGTTGGTCAAAGACAAACTCATACACTTCTCCTTTCAATAAATCATCAATCTTGATTTCCCCCCCCACTACATCCATTGTTACAATGTGTCGTCCATCTTCTACTGCATCATACAGTTGTACGTCAATCTTATTGTCTTCATAATAAAATTCGAGAATATATCCTGATTTTTTTATTTCTTGAGGTTTCTTAAATTTGGCATTTTGAATTTCGTCAGTAACCCAGTCTGGAATGTCATCTTTCTTTTTTACCATTGTTAAATTTCTCCTAGGCATCTAGATTTTTATCTTTTTTACTTTTTGACCACCACTCAAGATAGTCATCATGCTTATCATCACGGGTTCTTTCTCTTTGATTTAACTTGTATCTGATATCTGATATCTGTTCTCTCGTTGCGTATAGTCCGCATTTTTTACAAATAAAATTTTTTGTTGATGTATCCATCTTCATGGGAATTTCAATTTCATCAAACAACTTGAATAAATCGTCTCTGCCTCTGTTCTCTTCTGGGGTATCTTCTTCATATTTAGCTTGAATTTTCTTTTTCTCTCGTGAAGTACACTCAGGACAGTTAGGCACTGATAATCTGACTTAATTTTTCCATAAAAGCGTTCCCACATTCCAAGCTGATCGATATTATCCGACACGCGGATTTTTTCATCATCCCTTGCGGTCCGTTCGCCCATCGAAATCCCGCGTGCCAGATGAGGCATAATCATCAAAATTATCTATTATTTCTTTTCCTCTATGGACAAAGCTGCAATCTTTGCAGAATTTTCTGCTCCATTTGGAACAAAGTTCCTTGAAAATTCATTCAAATTATCTTTAAAACTATCATAATTTTCTTTGATTCTGGATATGCCGTACGTTACCTGACTTGTTTTAATTGCTAGTACACCCAGATTCTTTTCTTCTGCCCATTTGATGTTGTTTGTATGTTCATCATAAATGGGAATGCCTATGATTGGTTTTGATTTTCCACCCATAATTTCACCCATTACTGTATGAGAACCATTGACTACTGCGTATTTACATAAATCTAGAATCACATCCTTTTCTTGTTCTGACAGATAACCCACGTCAATTTGCATCCAATCAATTTTTTTATCAAATGCTTCTGATATAGAATATCTTTCCCCATCTTTCCCCAATACTGAATCTATGTTGGAATCATTTCTTGCATGTGAAACAATTCTTTTTTCTTCCTTCATTTCATGTTGATGAAATACTTCTTCATATCTTTGGCCTGTACCGTCGTTTGTAGATTTATTTCCAGTTCGCATCCAGTATCCAAATTCATTGTCTTTAACTAATTTTTCAAGATCAGAACTCTCTTCATTTTTAATCCGTTTACTATTAGTAAAGTGTCCAACATAAGTTATTTTTTCCTTTACTTCTTCTGTAAAATTAAGATTATATTCACACATTGTATATGGTGGGGGTGAATCTGCAACAAGAATTTTTGATGCTTTGGCAATTTGTTTTGCTACAAAAATTAATGACGGATAAAGATATGATCTCGAATTGTATAATTTTGGCCTAAATTGATTTGTTACAAACAAGCTTGGAACATTACGATTATTTGCTAGAATATTTGAACCCATATCCCCATCATTGATTACTAGATCAAATTTCTCATTGTCATACAGCTTTCTTTCTTCTCTCAAATAACTCACAATTTGTTTAATTAGTGGTGGATTATTTGAAACTGGCAATAATATGTTCATCAGTGACATTGAAACACTTGGACCAAATTTGCCATCAATCGGTGTTGGCATCAAAATTTCATGGATTCTTTCTTTTTGATCAGGAAATTTTTTTAGTAGTTTTTCATATACATGATCCTTACTGGAAAAATGAACCTCAAATTTATCCTTGATATGATCCCCCAAGGCTTCATTCAACCTCATCATTCGTGAATAATGACCACTTCCCCATGGATAGATGAATTCTCCTATTTTGAGCACAAAATGAAACCAAATTTGCCGTTTAAATTCTCAATGATTGTCCAATGAATCCAAGATATCATGAACATTATTGGGCCCTACTTGAATAGCGATTTTTGTCTTTGATTTGATGGCTTGTTCTACATCCTTTTTTGAAAAAGCAGGAACTTCATTTGAAGAAATTGCGATCATTTTTTTTATTTTATTGATATTTCTTTCCAATCCGATCTCTTTTGCATCTTCAAATAAATTGGCATCAATTCCAGATAGTGGCAATATGGGAATTTTCTTTTTTCCAAATACCTTTTGTATTGAGTTATCAATAAAATTTGTAGAAAAGATCAGCGAAGATATTGCTAGTGACACTCGACTGTTTTCATATCGTGTTAAAGCCTCTAATATTGAATTTGTATAGATTAAATAATTTTTGATGCCATTGGAACTAATTTTTAGATGTAAAAATTCCAATTCAACATTTTCTTGCAACAGTCTTGGAATTATTTGATTAATCATTTTGGCAAGATTCATCAATTCGGATGTTTGTCGATAACAGACTATTATTTTTACGTCGTAACCCTGTTTTATTGTCTCATAACAAGAAATTGCAGAAATTTCATCATATATCGCGCAAATGGTTTCCTGACTTTGTAATTCATATGGAATTCCTCCATTCCCTTCATCTAAAAAAATACAGATGTATGCATAATTTTTTGTTAAATACGTGTACAACAACTTGTCAAACTTTTCATCAGTTCCTGGATGTGCTCCTAGATTTGATTTTTTTTCTATGATATTTGACGTTGTCGCAATCTCAATGTCCTTGGTGACAAATCCCTTTGATGTCCCTTCTACTTTTACCAAAAATTTTTCTCCTTTTAACAGTAAATTGCCACCAATAGAGGTAATTTCAGAAACAATATCTTGAAAAGCATTTTTTACCTGTCTTGCAATTGCAATCTTTTCAATTCCAAAAAGTAAATTAATTGCAGAAGATGCAAATACAGGATCATTTGCATCGACCAAAATCACATCGCCGTCTCGTTTAACTGATCTAAATTGTTGATTTTTTATCTTTAGAATTTTTTTGATATTTGAAACAAGTTGTTGAATTTTATTCTTTGAAAATATTGTTGGAAAAACAACAACATAGGATATTTCATTCATATTTTTTATTCTGAATTATACTTGTTTATAATTTAGGATAAATTTCAGGTAATCAATATAAAACAAATATTTTAACTAAAAACGTGATGAGATTTACACAAAAACAAGTAGATGATCTCAATTCAAAAATTCAAACTACTGAAGAAGCATTAGAATGGGTCTCTTATAATCTTCATCCCAAAGTGGCGAAGGCATCGAGCTTTGGTGCTGAAGATGCGGTAGTAATGGATATCATGTTAAAAATTAATCCAAAATTTAGGTTTTTTACTCTTGATACAGGTAGACTACCACAAGAAACCTATGATATTATAGATATTGTTAGAAAAAAATACGATATCTCAATTGAAGTTCTATTTCCTGATACTAAAGAAGTGGAAGACATGGTAAAAGAAAAAGGAATGAATCTTTTCTACGACAGTGTTGATAATAGAAAACTTTGTTGTGAAATTCGCAAGGTAAATCCAATGAACCAAATTCTAAGTACCCTTGACGGTTGGATTACTGGGTTAAGACGTGATCAAACAAAAAATCGAGAAAATGTTACAATTTTTCAGTTAGATGCTGGACATGGTGGAATTCTAAAAATCAATCCGATTGTGGATTGGACCTGGAATCAAATTCAGGAATATATCAAGAAAAATAATTTGCCGTACAACAGTCTTCTTGACAAAGGCTATCCAAGTATTGGATGTGAACCTTGTACTAGAGCAATAAAGCCAGGAGAAGATATTCGTGCAGGAAGATGGTGGTGGGAACAAGGAGGTAACAAAGAGTGTGGCCTTCATATAGACCATCATGAATAAGTAATTCATTATGACAGAAAATGATTCGATTAAACCACATGGTGGAATTCTAGTTAACAGAGTTTTGAAAGTTGATCCAACTGGATTGTTATCAATTACAATTAGTGAAGATCTTGCAAATGATGTAGAAAATATAGCAGATGGAATTTTCAGTCCCTTAGAGGGATTTTTAGGCCAAAAAGACTTTGAAAGTGTTGTATCTCAAGGAAGATTGACAAATAATCTAGCTTGGACAATTCCAATTGTACTTGATGTTGATGAACAAACTGCTTCAAAAATGAAAGAAGCAGGAGACGTATTGTTGCAAAACCCCGACGGTACTGGAATCGCAGTATTACACGTTGAGGAAACATACTCTTTTGATAAAGAAAAGACCGTACAAGGAATCTATGGAACTAATGATTTGTCTCATCCGGGCGTTTCAAAAACTATGTCCATGAAGGATCATCTCGTAAGCGGAAAGATCGATTATATTCAAAGACCTGGTGACACTGAAATTCGAAAAAACAGATTAACTCCAATTCAGACAAGAGAGGCTTTTGCACAAGCAGGTTGGAAGACAATTTGTGCATTTCAAACAAGAAATCCTCCACATGTAGCGCATGAGATGTTGCAGAAAACATCCATTACAACACGTGATGGAGTATTTGTAAATCCAATTATTGGAAAGAAAAAATCTGGTGATTTTGTAGATGAAGTAATTGTCCAATGTTATGAGACTATGATAAAATTATACTATCCAGAAAATAGATGTAGACTTGGAACTTTGCATACTGAAATGAAATATGCTGGTCCCAAAGAAGCTATACATCATGCGATCATGAGGCAAAATTATGGTTGTACGCATATCATAATTGGAAGAGATCATGCAGGAGTTGGAAAATTTTATGATCCATTCGCTGCACAAAAAATCTTTGATGACTATCCTGAGTTAGAAATTTCTCCTGTATTTTTCCCGCCGTTCTTTTACTGCAAAAAATGTCTTACCTACACAACCCCGAAAGCTTGTCCGCATGACAATGATGTCAAAGAACAAATCAGTGGAACTGCACTTAGGGAAATGATCCAAAATGGTCAGCCACCTTCCGAATTTATTCTTAGACCTGAAGTGGCAAAAATAATTCTGGCTCATCCAAAACCTTTTGTTGATTAGATTTTTATTCAATCAGATTTGATCTAGCATGTGAAGTATGTTCTTGCAATTATTTTACTGACCGGATTTTTTATATTTCCTGCATTTGCTCAAGATGCAAAGAATCCGTCGCTAATCATTGATACATTAGAAATTCTTTCTGATGAATTCAATGTAGTATTACGAGATGCACCAACGGTTCTTCTACATGATGTGCATGCTGTAAGCTGGCAAGTGACCATCGATAACAACCTTCTTTATGCAAATCCTGAAGGAAATGCTGTTCTGAGACTGTATGATGAGCAAACGTCTGAAGAATTTATTGAAATTGGAATGGGGCCAAAACCTGATAACAAATTTTGGGTTGCTGTTCAGACTCCGAAAGAGGGATACATTGTAGTTCATAGAGATTTAGATCGAGGATGGTATCCTGAGGCAAAGTCTATCATTTCTTACACTGATAGAGCGGGACTAACTGTAAATAATGGGGCCAGAATTGTAGTTACCAATCTGGACATTGGTCAATTTGCAATAAATTCGTATTCTGTTCATGGCAAGCAGGGTTCTACTGATCCACCTGCAATAAATTCCGGAAGTATGATAGTAGAGTTTCTATCCGGTGATCCTGCAAAGAATACGTTTGCATTGTTTCCATTTTACATGGCAGCCGGAGTTGGATCAATTGTTATCGTATTACTTCTAATCACGAAGCGTTCTTAGTTTTGAAAAATTTACAACTATTTTTTATCTGACATACGTCACACATTGGAGAAATTGGTTTACAAATATTCTGTCCATACATTACAAAAGTATCATTAATGTCAATCCAGTATTTCTTTTCAATTTTCTTCATTAATTCCTGTTCTGTCTCTTCGGGATTTTTTGTATCGACCAATCCTAATCTGTTTGAGATTCGATGGACGTGTATATCCACAGGAATGGCGGGTTTTTCAAATGCATATACAAGAACACAATTAGCTGTTTTTCTTCCGACCCCTGGCAGTTGCACTAGAGTATCTAAGTCATCTGGAACCTTATCTTTGTACTTTGTATGGATGATGTTTGCAACTTCAATAATTCTTTTTGATTTTACATGAAAGAATCCAATTGATTTAATTATTTTTTCTATGTCCTTTAATTTTGCATTGGCCAATTCTTCGGGATTTTTATATTTAGAGAATAATTCTCTGACTGCCTTAGCCGTTGCTTCATCCTTAGTTCTTGCAGAAAGTATGGTTCCAATCAAAATACTAAATGGTCCAGTTTCAGCCTCATGGAGTTCTCGTAATGCAGTCATTCTTGGCGGTTTTACTGAATTCATCGTCTTTGTCATTCCTGAAATAATTTTTTCCATTTCTTAACGAAAAACTACCTACAAGTATTATAACTGTAATAACAAAATAGTTTTGTTGGAATTAACTAGAGATGAAGAATCTGCCTTGAAAGGCGAACAAGGAGAAATCATGCAGATGGCATATAGAATTTTAGTTGCAACAGGTGAGGCAACTGATGCTGAAAAATTGATACCAATAGAATGGGCTCATCTTTCCGGTGTGAATTATAACACAATTGGTGATGCGGGAGAAGAATTTCTATCTAGTATTAGTAAAGATGCTCGAGTCAAAGTAAAAACCACTCTTAATCCAATGGGGTTTGATATTGATAATGTTTCAAACTACGGCTTAGATGAAAACTTTATCTCAAAACAACTGTCTATTAGAAACTCATATGAGACAATGGGGGTTACTCCTTCTTTTTCATGTATTCCTTATGAGATATATGATATTCCAAAAGATGGAACCCAAGTTGCATTTGCAGAAAGTAATGCAGCAATCCATGCAAACTCATTTGACAATCTAAAAACAAACAAGGAGAGTGCGTTTAGTGCACTTGCCAGTGCAATTATCGGAAAAAGTCCTTACTCTTCACTAAGAAAAGAGGATAAACCAAATATCACAATTAGAATGAATGTAAATAATCCAAATGAGCTAACGTATGGAATGCTTGGATTTTTTGCTGGAAAAATTGGGGATACTTCTGTAAACATTTCTGGACTTGGAGAGATGGACAAAAGACAAACCAAAGCAATGTGTGGCGGAATGGGAACATCAGGAACTTGTGCCAAGTTTATTTTTGGAGATGGTGATTCTGATTGTGAAAAGATAGATTTTGATGAAAAAGAGATGCAAAACATTCATGATGAACTAAATACTGCTGAGAAAGGCGATTTAATCACGCTTGGTAGTCCTCAGTTAGGATTAGATGAGATATCTGATCTTGCAGGGAAATTAAAGGGACGTTCTTTTCAAAAAAGATGCATGGTATTTTTACCAAGAACAGTAAAAGAACAGGCAAGAAAAATTGGCTACACAAATGAACTTGAGCGTGCTGGATGTGAAATTCTTTCTGATTGTTGTACATGTTTATCTCCCTTGATAAGTAAAAATGATGTGGATTCGGTTACTACCAACAGTATCAAGGGTGCGTTTTATCTTAAAAATTCCAACGGCGTAGATGTCAATTTAAAGTCACTATCTCAAATAGTTGAAGATGAGACAAGATGAAAAAAGTTCTAGTTTCAGGAAAAGTAGAAGGAACTGTTTTAAAGTCTGAGGATTCGATTAATTTCTTAGGAACTGTAAACAAAAAAACTGGGATTATCAGCGATAAGAATCATGATCTTTTTGAAAAACCAGTCAAAGATACAATTCTTCTATTTCCTTCTGGAATAGGAAGTAGTGTTGGAGCGTATACAATTTATTCAATAAAATCAAATAATGTGGCACCATTTGCAATGATTTGTAAAAAAGCAGATCTTACGGTGGCTACTGGATGTGCATTAGCAAACATTCCGCTAATTATAATCAGTGAAGAAGAATTTACATCTATCAAAAATGGCATGAAGATATCATTTGATACTGATTCGTCTAGTCAAATTCATTATCAATAATATTTTCTTTTTGTAAATTTCCTTGTCCTGTTTCTATGATCTGACTTTTTCCAGCTGGTAATGCACGAACAAAATCATCAATATGTATTTTTTTTGCAATGTTTTCATGCATTTTTAAAAATTCTATTCTTATTTTTTTAGCAGCATCTACCATTTCTAATCCATGTGGTTCAATTATTGCATAACATATGGAATTTTTCTTTATTGGTTCTGGTGGGCCACATGTTAAAACATAATCCTCATCCTGTGGCATGATTCCTACAGCTAAACGAAGAGTTTCAGATTTTATAAAATTTCGCTGTCCCTCGATTGTGAATGAACCCTTTGGAAGAAATTCCCCGCTAGGTGCAGATTTTTTTACTTGTTCTGGATTGACCCAAAAAGCACTTACCCCGTACAGTCCTTCTCTCCATGCACGACTAAAACAAACGGTGGCGTGTGCAACTTCATTCATACTGGAATCCGGCGCGTTTTCTCCTTCTTTTAGAATAAAAAATGGTGATCCAAAAATATCACCATGAAAAACTCTATCATTTTTAACTAAATGCTTTCTAACTATGGCCGAATTTGATGCGGCATCTCTTCCTCCGATTGCAAGTATGCCGTCAGTAGTGAAAAACCATCTATATCTTTCGTACCAACTCTTTTTTCTAATTTCTGATACTACGATCAAATCTTTCTCGGATTCCGTTTTGCTCAAAAACTTTTCCAATTTTTTTTCTGTCTTTTCTTTAATTGATTGAATTGAACCAATCGCTCCAGATTGTTTCTTTGCCTCATTGAATAATACTGATGCAATTGATTGAAGGGCAGATTTTGTGTTTACTTTAATCTTTTCATCCTGAATAACAATTAATGAAATTCCTTTTTCATTGATTAGTTTTGCATTATGAGCCGCCAAAATTTTCTGTGCAGAATCATTTTCTATTGATATTATTCCATTTGAAATCATCTCAAACAAGGAATTTGCAACACTCGTAATATTTTTTGATTTTTCTTTTACCGTTTCAATTGCTTTTTGTTGTTCAGAAATTTGGATTTCTAGTTGTTTTATTTTCTTATCAGAACCACTTGATTGAACTAATTTCCCATTTTCTATTATATTTTCTGTGAAAACTGTATCTAATCCTTCTATGAAACTGCTAGCAGGTGTTACCTCTCCTTCTAATTTCCCTAATTTTACTGGAAGAACTTCAATTCTTTCATTTCTAACTATTACTGCTTCATGGTTTCCTGATGTAACGTCTGAAACAATTTTCTTTACCGTTTCTAGTATTATTCCAATCTCATCATCTGTCAATAAATTTCCGATCTTTTTTGGATTGACATTTGCAATTTCAAAAACTGCCTCGACATATTTTTTTGGCAAACCCAAATTTCGTCCAAGCCATTTAGCTGAAACCAAATCTGTTGTTTTTAATTCATTTAGATCTGATTCTTTAATGTTAAAAATATCAAGTCCGCTTTCTGGAGGTTGTGCATATTCTAATCCAACACTTAGTTTTCTGTGTCTGACTTCTATTGAATGCTGTAATGCAAGAATTTTCATCTCGTTGTTGCAAAGTAAAATATTTCCATCTCCAAAGAATTCTCCGACCAGAATAAACTCTTTTCCAAATCCTTCAAAAGTAAAATATGCAATTCTTTCTGCACCAATTTGCTCTATTTTCTTTAGTTTTAGCCTGAGAAGATCACTTCGCAATCTTTTCAATAATCTGTTTGGTTCAAGTTGATCAATTTTTACTGCGGTCAACCACACACCAGATGTTGAAATCATCATGAAGAGATCACTTTTTTCAGTATGATGAAGTTTGAATAGAATGCTGTCTTTTGTAATTCCATAAATGTTGCTGATATAGTAATCCTGAACTTGTTCTGAAATTTTATCCACTAAATATCGTAATTCTATCCCTGCTAGAGTCATATCCATCGTATTTTTTGTCTAAAATTATACTCTTGCTTTCATATGCTCAAAATTTGACCAAAGATATTAAACATGGTTTGCTTGAGACACGCTAGTAATTTACTTGGCAAAATTCAAAAAGAAAAAATCTGAACCTACAGCTGATTCTAATGACTCAAAAAATGAATCAGTAGAAGATGTTCCTCAAACAGAAAAATCTGAACCTGTTCCAGAAACCCCGATTGAGCCATCCGTCAGCGTAGCTGAAAAAAGCGAGAAAGATAGAAAACTAAATCAGTTGTTTTGGATACGTGTTACTTTAGCTATAATTGCAGGTATTGCTGCAACTTTCATTTTTGAAGATATTGAAGGTGAAGAGAGAAGATGGGCTTCGATTGGATTTATGATTGGTATCTTTTTTGCTACAGTGATAGTTGCCAAATCAATGAAAATGCAATTACCTTCTTCTGATAGAAAAAAAGTTGTTACGCAGGCAATTGGCAGCTATGTCTTTTTGTATTTGTTCTCATGGATTGTAAGCTATACACTAACTCATTTGGGAAGTGCCGGTAGCGGAATAAACCTCTAGTTTAGATACTGAAATAAATGGTGAAAGCGAATGTGGAAATTTAAAACACCCGGTATTCCTGATGAATATTTTGAGCGAGTTGAAAAAGTTCCAATAACCAAAGAAGAAGTGAGAGTAATTCAAATCAGTAAGGCTAGATTAAAATCTGGTCAGATTGTTTATGATATAGGATGCGGCAGCGGTTCCATTTCTGTTGAGGCTGCACTTCAAATTGGATCGTCTGGTAAGGTATTGGCAGTTGATTATGACAAAAATGCTATAGATTTAACAAAAAAGAATATGAAAAAGTTTGGAGTATCAAATATTTCTACAATTCATGGAAATGCTAAAGAAAAAATCTTAGATCTTGAAGAAGCTGATACTATTTTCATCGGTGGTACTGGAGGAGACACTAAAGAAATAGTGGAATTATCTCAAGACAAACTAAAGTCTGGAGGTAGAATTGTGATTGGAATGATACTGATTGAAACGCTTTATTCTGTATTACAAATACTGCATAAACTACAGTTTGAGTCTGTTGATATCACTCAAGTAACGATCTCTAAGAGTAGAAAGACTACTACAGGAACCATGATGCTTGCAAGGAATCCTGTGACCATTATTTCTGCCACAAAAATCTAATCTAGATTTTTAATTAGGGAGAAAACCATTCTTTTCATGGTTGGATTAATTGGAATAGGCGTGGGTCCCGGAGATGTTGATTTACTTACAGTCAAGGCTGTACGGGCAATTCAGAACGCAGACATCATAATGTGTCCAGCTTCTAATGAAAATAGACCAAGCATTGCTTTTACAGTGGTTTCACCGATAATCGACCAGTCTAAAAATCAAGAAATTATAAAACTAATTTTTCCAATGACAAAAGATAAAGATGTTCTTGAAGCCACTTGGAAAAAAAATGCCAAAATAATGGCTGAAACAGTATTGACAGGGAAAAACGTTGTTTATCTTACAGTGGGTGACCCCTTTTTGTATAGTACTTGGATCTATATGCATAAAGATCTAAAAGAAAACTATCCTGAAATGGACATTGATGTAATTCCGGGAATTGTATCCATGTTTACTTTTGCATCTAAAGTTGGTGTAAGTATTGCGGAGGGTGCAGAAAAGGTTGCCATCATTCCATCATGTTACGATTTATCAAGTGTTAAAGAAATTGCAAAACATTCTGAATCTATGATATTTCTTAAAGACGGACATTATTTTGATCAAGTCATTAAGGTTCTAAAAGAGTCTGGTTTTCCAGATGATTCAATTTTTGCCATAGGGCAAGATCTTGGAACGGAAAATGAAATTATTAGAAAAATGACTTTGGGAGAAGTAAATGATTCATCATTGACTACAAAATATTTTTCAATTTTGGTGGTAAAACGTGTCTGATGTATTTTTTGTAGGATGCGGACCTGGAGATCCTGATCTGATTACAGTAAAAGCTAAAAAACTAATTCAGAAAGCCGACATTGTTGTGTATTCTGGGTCTTTGATACCTGAACCAATTTTGAAACTTTGTAAGAAAGGAAAATTACATGATGCCGCAAAATTAGTAAGAGAAGAAATTTTTGATTTATTATACAAGAATGCAAAAAAAGACAGACTTGTCGTGAGATTGCATGATGGAGACCCTTCTATTTATGGTGCAATCAAAGAACAGATTGACAATCTCGAGAAAAAAGGAATTAAATCTACTGTTGTTCCTGGAGTCACTGCATTTTTAGCTTCAGCTGCTGCACTAGGAATGCAACTCACACTTCCTGGAGTCACTCAGACAATAATTGTTACTAGAGCAGAATCAAGAACAAAGGTACCAAAACGTGAAAAGATTTCTGAACTTGCAAAACACAAGGCAACATTGATATTTTATCTTAGTATTCAATTAATTTCTAATTTGGTTACTGAAGCAATTGCAGGAGGATACAAGAAATCTACTCCCGTGGCAGTTGTATATAGGGCAAGTTGGAAAGATCAAAAAATAATTAAAGGAACATTAGGTGATATAGCAAAAAAAATCAAAGAAGAAAAAATTACAAGAACTGCAATTGTAATAATTAGTGATGTAATAGATCCTGAAACGTATGAATATTCTAAATTATATGATAAAGAATTCAGTCATGGTTATAGAAAAGCTAAATTGACAAAGAATTAACTTTGTTTTTAATTCCTACATGTTCCAATTTTCTCTGAAATGTCATAATATTTCCTGATGCAAAAATTTTCAATGAATTTCTTTTTTTCTGATCATCATTAACTTTTAAGAGAACTTTTTTTGCAATTTTATCTGCAGGATCTATGAATCTAACTTTTGGATATTCCTTTTCTAACAATGATCTCAAAAATGGCAAATGTGTACTGGATAATAATATGGTATCTATATTGTTCTCAAACAATTCCTGATCAAGAATTCTCTTAATTGTCTTTCTAGAATATTTTTTATTTGAATGAAATTTACCAGATTCTACCAGCTCTACAAGATCTGATCCATTTATTTTGAAAACATTGATTTTCTTTGGAAAATTATTTTGTTTGATGTATAGATCCAAATCTTTATTGTTAATTGCACTTTTGGTTGCTAGTATTCCCACTTGTTTCGTTTTGGATTTCTTTTGAGCCTCTCTCAGAGGCGGCTTTACATAGATAATTTTTTTTGTCGCTAAATTCAGCATTATGCTTGGTGTGTTTGATGCAACCACGTGATGTTTGGATTAAATTTCTCATGCAAAACTTTGATTGATTTTTGAATTATTTTAGATAATTGAGCCTGGGATTTCTCTCCATATGGAAAATTCTCTTGATCTGCAAAATAGATGATTTCTGATTTTGATATCTTTTGAATGGCTTGAATTATTGACAATGAGCCTAGTCCTGAATCAAAAACCATGATTTTAGCCATAAATGATGTTTAAGATGAAGAGTAATGTTTGTTAGCTAAATTTACTCTAAAGTTGATCTAAATACACACCGTCAATTAAGACTAAATTTCTAAATTATCATCATGCCAAACTTCGATAAGACTTGGGCTCGTCAAGAGACCCAAAGCGTAACTGGCAAACTCCGTGAAGCAGTAAAGCCTCAAGGTGCATTAAAACCACGAATTTCAACCGCAGTAAACCAACTACAAGTCCAAATCTCAAAAACGGATTCTATGTTAGGTAAATTGCACGAAAGAGATGCGCAACTCTTTCAGAGAGTCGTGACTGCAATGCAGCAACATGATACTAGCACAAGTAGAGTTTTGTCCAACGAATTAGCTGAAATTCGTAAAGTTACAAAGATGCTCGGCAATGCAAGAATGTCATTAGAACAAGTCCAACTAAGACTGACAACTATTCATGATCTTGGTGATGCTATGGTAGCAATTGGACCAGCAATGTCTACAATGAAGGGATTGAAGTCATCGCTTGGAAAATTCATGCCAGATGCTGATTCAGAATTGAACAGTATGACCCAGACACTTAATGGACTCATGATGGATTCTCTTGCAGGAGACTCATTTAGCATGGAGTCTGATACTTCAAGTGAAGAAACCGATAAGATTCTTCAGGAAGCATCTGCAGTAGCTGAGCAACAGATAGGAGATAAATTCCCATCTGTACCATCCTCAACTGGACTTTCGTCACAATCCTCTACTTCCACTTTTGAGTAGACTGATTAGACGATTAGTTCATTCTTTTTGTTTTAATTTTTTTTAAAATTTATCTTATTTCCAAAGCTTTTCTTTGAAAGTCAGTTTTTTGTTTAAGATAAAATTACTAAAAGCTGCAGTGCCAATTGCTGAAATCAAGGCAAATGGATATGCGATATTGTGAGAATCCACTAACCAGAATACCATTCCTAATTGAATCAATGCGCCTAGTGAGCTAAACAAACCAAACTTCCCAAACTGAGACAGTGTCTTCTTTCGGGATAAATCCCTGTCTTCAAATGTCCAAATCTTGTTCAAGATAAAGTTGGTTGATATCGAAGCGATTATTCCAAATATGTTCGCGTGGAGGTACCATAATTCTGTTAAGCCTGATGTAAAAAGCATTGAAATCACATAATTTACGATAAATCCAGATGCGCCAACTGTAAAGAATCTTGCAGCTTTTGAAATAAAATGAATTGACCCGCGTTTTTCGTTCGATGTTGCAATATTTTTACTCTTATATAATTTCCAGACAGATTTAACATAGTCAATAATTATGGAGTTGTCAAGTTTGCTTGAACCAAACTGCCTATTCTCAAAAGTATATGGAATTTCCTTTATGCTGATTCCATTTGTTTTAACAAGAATCTCTAAAAGAAACTTGTAACCTAACGCGTCAAAATTTAAACCCGATATGATATTCTTCTTAAAAGCAAAGAATCCAGACATTGGATCTTTAATTTTAACGCCTAGTCCTCTTTTTGCAATCATGATTGCAACTTTACTCATTAGTTTTCGTTTTGTTGTCCAACCCTCTATCTTTCCCTCTGTAATGTATCTTGAAGCGACAACCAGATCGCATTGATATTGTTTAAACGCTTCAATCATTTTTGGTATGATCTGAGGAGGGTGAGAAAAATCTGAATCCATTACAACTATGGTTTCTCCTTTTGCATTTTGTATTCCGTTTAATATTGCAGAAGAAAGTCCGTCCTTGGCTTTTCTATGAATAATGTTTATTGTGTAACCTGCAACTTTTTTGAAATCTTTAAGATACTCTTCGACAATTTTACCTGTACCGTCAGGCGAATTGTCATCAACCACAATTGCTTCCGTGGAAATATTTTTTGGTACATATTTAGAAATGGTATGTAGTATTTTTACAATATTTTGAGATTCATTATAAGTTGGAATGATAATTGAAACTTGAGTTTTGTTGTCCAAAGCTTCTGCATTCATGTTGGTTTACTCAGAATTAGTGTTATTATACTTTTGAAGAATTCTATGATCTTTTAGTAATATTTTTACATAATTTGTTGATAATTTCTAATGTTTTGTTTACAACAAAACATTGCTTTTTGATTTATATCAATATTTGTAAAAATATAATTAATGACATGACAAAATTAAAAGTTAAACTTGTCTAATCTTGCTTTGTCATCCTATTCTCTTTACATGGAAATTGATTTATTTTCAAATATTTTTCTTAAGACCAATAAAAGATGCCGTCCTATGATTCATTTCTAAAATTTCTCTATCTAAACTATGGATATGCAATTGAATCAATTACTATTGAATCTAATTCGGAAATCTTAATCCTATTTTGTTCCATCGAGTCTCTTTTCCTAATAGTCACAGTCTCATCTTCTAAAGTTTGATGATCAACGGTCACAGCGAATGGGGCGCCAATTTCATCCAGTCTTCTATATCTTCTTCCTATTGCACCCGAATGATCTAAGAATGCATCGCATTTTCTTTTAATTCCCAAGTAAATCTCATCTGTCTTTTCTTTAAGGCCGTCTTTTTTCACCAGAGATAGGATTCCAACATGCATCGGTGCCAGATATGGCTTTAAAGACAAAACCATTCTTTCATGCTCTTTGTCATCCTTTAAACTGTGTTCTAAAATGGTGTATAGACTTCTGTCTATTCCCATTGAAATTTCAAATACGTGTGGTAAAACTTTTTCATCACCATCCATTATCTCAAATTTTTGCTTGCTCTTTTTTGCGTGATTGGATAAATCATAATCAGATCTGTAATTACATGCAACCAATTCTAGCCAGCCTATTGTGGTTTCAACCTCGAAATCAAAAGCAACCTCTGCATAGAATGCCTTTTCTTTGTCGCCAAGTTTCCTAAATCTACTTTTTGTAATATCAATTCCGGTTTTCTCATAAAACTCAGTCAAAATTCCCAAGTAATGTGCCACAAACTTGTTTGGAATGATTCCTGACTGTACTGCTTCCTTGCATGTCATTGAGACAGCTTCTGCATCTGTTTGAATCCTAATTACCACATTCTGAATTTCTGAGAATTTTTCCATTTCGTTGAGTTTTGATGGATTGCAAAATACTTCAATTTCCGCTTGGTAGAATTCCCTTAGGCGAAGCAGGCTTTGCCGTGGGGCTATCTCATTTCTAAAACTTTTTCCTACTTGTGCTATTCCTAATGGTAGCTTGCCTCTCATGGTCTTGTATAGCCTGGGAAAATCTACGAAAATTGATTGGCACGTCTCAGGTCGTAGATATGCTTCTTCTTCTTCAGGACCGATTCCTACCTTGAACATCATGTTGAAATTTTTTGTTTTATCAAAATCCCCCTTACACTTTGGACACTTGATGTTATTTTGTGAAATTGCATTATCAAATTCTTCCAAATCTGCACTTTCTGGAATTTCAATTTGTGTAAGTTCCGCAATTGTTCTATCTGCTCTGTATGTTGCATTACATTTTGTACATTTTATTATTGGATCTGCAAAATTTCCCAAATGTCCAGATGCCTCAAAAACTGATTTTGACATTATTTGAGAGCCATCAATTTCAAGCATTCCATCCCTTCGAATGAGTTCTCTTCTCCACAACTCTAAAAATTTATTTTTCAAGCTAACTCCTGATGGACCATATTCCCAAAACCCTGCCTGTGCATCTGCATAAACCTCACAGCTTGGAAAATAAAACCCACGCTCAAGTGCTAGTTTCATCACCGCTTCGTAGTCCAACATGCTATCTGTTCATCCCTGAAATAAATTTCTACGCAAATCCCTTTGCAACTCTTACGTTTTCAAAGTCATCTCTGTCATCATCAATTGGAGTCTCTAAAATTATGGGAATATTTTTTTTATTGGCAAACTTTACGACTGAACTGATTCCTTCTACTCCTATTCCGCCTAATCCTAAATGATAGTGTCTGTCAAGATTACAACCAAGTTCGCCTCTTGCATCATTAAGATGTAGAATTTTCAAGTGGTCTAGTCCAACATGCTGATCAAATTCTGCAAAAGTTTTCTTCACATTCTCTTTAGTTTTCAAATCATATCCTGCTACAAATGCATGACAAGTATCTAGGCAAACGCCAAATTTTTTTGCAGGCTTCAACTGCTTGAAAATCTCCCCTAATTGTTCAAAATTGGAACCAACTGAATTTTTTTGACCTGCTGTATTTTCTAATAATATCATAACGTCGTTCTTAGTTTTTCCTGCCTCGGTTAATCCTTTTACCAGTTTTTTGATTCCAGCTTCTTCACCTGTTCCTAAATGACTACCTAGATGTGTTACTAGATATGGAATTCCTAACTGTGCACACCTTTCGACTTCGTCGACCAAAGTTTTGACAGATTTCTCAAACCCATCATCTTTTGGAGTTGCTAGATTTGGCAAATATGGCATATGTGCGCATATGGCTAATCTGTCAATTTTACTTGATTTCAGTTTTGATTTAAAATTATCAATATCATCCTTGGTCAATTCCTTGGCATGCCATCCTCTAGGATTTCTGGTAAATATTTGAAATGCTGAGCACTCTCTTTCAACTGCATTATCCACTGATTTGTCAATTGATCCGGAAATTGAGACGTGGCATCCGATTTGCATGCATTGGTTTTCTCCAAACATAATTTAAATCAGAGTCAAAATCTAAAAAAACCAGATTTTTATGTAAATCAAGTAAATCTTTAGTATGATTGCTTTGGGAAATGATGAAAAAGCAAAATATCCTTTTTTAACTGATGCCGGTGAATATTTGAAAGATAAGGGATTTTCCTTAGTTGATTTTGGTACGGATCCTGTTTTAAAATTGGCAGTCGATAAAGCCCTACATAGAATTAAAGTTGCAGCAAAAGGATTGGTTTACAAATCTAATATCGTTGATGGACAAGCATCAAAAGACAATGTACTTGAATTAGAAGTTTTTTCATTTCTTTTAGCAATTGTTTTAATAAAATTAACTGGTATGTCTACTCTAGTAAAACGATTTGCGTTGGCAGAGGCAAGAAGAGCAGAAAGTTATCTTAAAACAGATCTTGGGAATGCATCAGATAATTCAAAAATTGATTTAGCCACTAGAATTATTTATGAATTATTTCAAATTGAAGTTACTAAGGATAATGATTTTTTTGTAATGTCTGTATCTGATTACGTAAAACATTCAATTACTTTTCATGAACGAGAATGGAAATTAATCAATAGACATGTTGAAAATGGTAAAGTGTTTCTTAATCCTGACAAAACAGTTAGATTAATTCGTAAAGAACTTGGTAATTATATTAATTCAAAAATAATTAACGCTCCCAAGCCATCTATGATACCTGGACTTGAAGGAATAGTGGATGAATTGATTACTATCTCTAAAGATCTTACACCAACTTACACCATAACTACTGGTGAATATCCTCCCTGTATCAAACATGCAATTGAAATCCTTGAAAAAGGTGAAAATTTACCACATTCTGGAAGATTCATGTTAGCAACTTTCCTTCTATCTAAAGGACAATCAGTTCAACAAATAGCACCATTGTTCAAAAATGCTCCCGATTATAATTCACGTGTTACACTTTACCAATTAAATCATTTGGCAGGAATTTCAGGTAGCTCCACAAAATATTCTTGTCCATCTTGTGAAAAATTAAAAATACAAAGTCTATGTTTTGCAACTTCTGAATGCGATAATATCATAAACCCATTACAATTTGGAAAGAAGAGAACTAATGTTAGAATCTAATATAAGATTTTTGGAAAATTCATTCAAGAAATATTATTTTGATCATTTTAGTTCAATCAAAATACCTGAGCGTTCATTTGAACGAGAATTTGGTTATCAAAAATTTAATCCAGGAATGATTCGTCATTTACAAATAAAGAATGAGAATGAATTACGTTTATTATTAATACAAAATGCTCCATCTGATGTTTATTGTTCTAATGCATACTACACATTTCCTAATTTACCAATGAATGAAAAAGATTGGAAAGAAGCAGATCTAATTTTTGACATTGATGCTAAAGATCTTAATTTACCCTGTAGAGAAAACCATACAGTATTAGTTTGTAATGAATGTAATAATGTATCAAAAAATGCTTTACAATGTTCAAAATGCAATACATCAAAATTAGAAAAAAAATCATTACCTTGTAAAATCTGTATTAATTCATCAAAAACTGAAGTAGAAAAATTAAAAGATATTTTTATGCACGATTTAGGAATATCTAAAGAAAATATTCATGTTTACTTTTCTGGTAATGAAGGATTTCATGTTTATGTGTATAATTCACAATTTCAACATCTTGGATCTAGAGAAAGATCTGAGCTTGTGGATTATATTTTGTTTAAAGGAATAAACCCAGAAACATTAGGATTGAATAAATCTAAACCTGCTTCTTCAATTTTTCCAAATTTGGATGAAAAAGGATGGAGAGGAAGATTTGCAGTAAAAGCATTTGGTTCAAAAACTAAACGTTCTAAAGAAATATCTAAAATTCTAAAAGATAAAAATATCTCTTCTACATTCCAAGATCTATTAACCACTGTTTCAGAAAACATTGGAGTAAAAATAGATCCGAACGTCACTATGGATATTCATAGAATATTTAGATTACCTGGTTCAATAAACAGTAAAAGTGGGCTTGTAAAAATTCAGTGCGATAATTTGGAAAAATTTGATCCGTATGTTGAAGCATCTTTTCTAAGTGATGACTCTGTAGAAATTCTTGCAAATTGTCCAGTAGAATTTAAGTTAAAAAATAAAAAATTTGGTCCTTACAATGATGAAAAAATCACAATTCCCACATTTGCTGCAGTTTACATGATTTGCAAAAAACTAGCTAGAATTGCTTAATTTTGCTGGTAAGACATTAATTTACCAAATCTAAACAAAATTTGTTTTGTATAGTGCCTCTACTGATAAGCAAGCTCCGCCTGCTGATGCTGGAAAATTCATCAGATTGGGCATTATTGCAGTAATTGGGATAGTAATCTTTTCCATGGTTGGAAATCAGGCAGTCATTTTATCCATGAACTTTACCGAGTTTGGTGACCAGTTTACCAAACCTCTCTATTATTCACTTGTATCTACCATAATTCTCTCTGCCATCGCTCTTGTTCGCGTGAATATTAAGGAAAGATCTTCAATTTTTTGGTATGCCATCAGTTCTGGAATTGGGTATATTTCAAGCGGTGGGCAACAACCAATTTCTGCAAACATACAAAGTTTTAGAGACCACAAGTTAACGTCTCCTCAATTTGTTCTTTGGCAAATCACGAAGATACTGCTTTTTGGAGCGTTCTTTGTAAATATTATGTTTGGATTTGCTGCAACATCATTTATCGATGGAAATACTTTGGGAATTGAAAACTTACCATCATTATTCTCTCTGCCTTTTGTAACTCCTGAAACAGACCCAAACTATGCATTTGACAACGTTGTACCAATGATTCCCGCTTTACTAATTTTGATTCCGCCATTACTTGCAGCCATCGGATTGCGTTTAATTTTGTATGTGGGAATACATAGAATAATCAACGTAATTACTTCTTTTTTAAAAGACTCAAGTGAAGGAAAACCTCGATATCTAAATTATGTGTCAACTATTGAAGGAATAATCGGTATCGGAATTCTTTGGGTTGGATTTAATCTATTTTTTACAGATCAAATTGATTACAATACAAGATATGTGATTGGTGGCACACTTGTCATAGGCTTTGCATTAATCGCATTTTCCATAGTCGATAGAATACGAGCACGTGTATTGACTCATATGTTTAAGAGAGACGTATACATCAGAATTCTAACAATTATCGCAATTGCAATTGCTGTTGCGGGAGTTGTATCTGTCAATGATAGTACTGCTAATTCACTGAAACTTGAATACTCGGGACCGTATGATGCTCAACAAATAGGAGTGAATCGTTATCTGGGCGAATTAAATGATGTTCAAGAAAATATTCATGATGTTCAGCTAACATCTGTTTCTTCAAATAATATCAATAACTATGTAAAGCAAAACAATGACGTCCTTGATGTAATTCGAATTTGGGATTGGGATGCAGCCTTAGCCAAATTAAAACCAGAGATTGGACTTATTCCATATGTTGACTTTGAGGACAATGATATTCTCAGATTTAACAATACATTGTATTGGACTGCATCAATGAAGCCTATTTTGCCTACATCTGTAAGCCTTGATAATCAGTGGTATAATGAACATCTTGTCTATACTCACGTTCCAAATGGATTTCTTACTCTGGAAGCAACTGATGGCCAAATTGTTGACAGCGGTGAATTTTTTAAACAACGAGAAATCTACTACGGTGAAGGTGGATTATTTGAAACAACTTGGTCTGGCTATCCAACTTCTAGAGACAATGAAAACAGTACAGAGCTTGGAGGGGTCTCCTATTCTGGTTTAGGTGGATTGGATGTTCCACCACCATTGAGCTGGATATTTGAGCCAAATTTCCTACTTTCATATCCATCTGAATCAGTTCACGTAATGAGATACAAAGATATTCATGATAGAATGGAAATACTATATCCGTATTTTCACTATGATCTATTCGGAAAGGAATTGGATTCATTACCTGTTACTGATGGAAAGAATTCCTATTGGCTAATTCCGTTAATTGTTGGATTTGATACACGAGATGTTCCGTGGTCTGTGGGAAATCCATATTTACGTTTAGTAGGCTATGCACTTGTTGATTCTTACAATGGCGATATTCAATTACTAAAGACTGGAGATGATTTCTTTTCAGAAATGTTTGCTAGTCAATATTCTGAACAATTTCAGCCCATACCATCTTGGTTAGAAGAACAGATGAGATATCCTGTTGAACTATTCAACTGGAAAACTGAGATGTATAATATATACCACGTAACTGATGTTGAGACCTTTATCCAAGCTAATGAGTTTTATGAAATTCCTCGCGGTCTTGACACCTATTATGTTGAAGCGAAACCACCTGGTTTTGAGCAAACAGAATTCTTGGGATTACTTTCATTGGAATTAAAAGGATCTGAAGGACGAAATCTTGCTGGATACATGGTGGTTGAAAATGATCTTGACAGTCTGGGACATTTGCAATTTTATGAGGTTCCATTAAATTCTACAACCAAATTGATCGGACCTACTGCGGTTAGAGAAGCACTTGATCGAGATCCTGAGTTTGCTCAACTAAAGACACTTTTGAGAAATCCAAGAATAGGTGATAATATTCTGTATCGTGTAGGTGATCACGATGTCTACTTTATTCCAGTTTATACTGCAGGTGCAGGAGGAGTGGTTGCTCAATTGGGAACTATAGCTGCGGTGGGAGCAGCATTTAATGGAGAATATTTTGTCGGATTGGGTGCAACACAAGAAGAAGCGTTTGAAAAATACCTGAAGAAAGTTTCTGGGGTAGCATCAACTACAACCACTGCAGATGATGATTATGTTGAACTAGTTAAGAGTGATAGAATCAATATCATCAAGTCCGTATTTGAAGAAAATGGTATCTCTGTATCTGAGCCGACATCCATTCAGATTCCACTGTCATTTAATGAAGGGCAATTGTTCTTCTTTACTGAAAATGATCGTGTGGATGCGGAAGAGTTCCTATCAGAGTTCATTGATGACTTTGTAAAGCCCCGTAGTGACAGGGTCTTCATGTGGCAAGAGGAAACCAATCTCAACATTGGAACCGTATTTGTAAAGGATGGACTTTCTGAGATGCATTACGTATCAATTGAGGTAGGCAACTAGTTGTTACTAGTTGTTGATAACGGTTCCATCTATACAAAACAACTAACCGATTTTTTAGGTAAAAGGGGAGTTTTGTTTGAAAAACAAGATCCTCAATCTATCGATCTAAACTTACTTGCAAATTTCAATTCTTTCATTCTTTCTGGAAGGAGAAAAAATGAAAAAAAGATTAATGAAATCAATTCCAAAATTGTTAAACACTGTGTCAAAAATAATGCCAAATTACTTGGAATTTGCTATGGTGCCGAAATTTTAGCTCTAACTTTGGGAGGTACGATTAGAAAGACTTCATATGTTCAAAAGGGTACTGAATCAATCCAAACGCTCAAAGAGAATTTGATTTGCAATGATTCTTTGGATGTGTTTGAGAGTCATGCTTTTGAGATATCTAAACTTCCAAGTGTTTTGATACATCTTGCTGACTCTAAGAACTGTAAATACGAAATTATTCAATATGAAAAAAAATCAATTTTTGGAACGCAATTTCACCCTGAAATGAGTCCGGATGGGAATAATTTAATTGAAAAATTCTGTTTGCTCTGATTGATTTTAATAACTCTCAAAGTTTCTTTATTTTATGGATGAAGAAAATCATGAATTACTTTTACCACTTGTTGAAGAAGAAAATATTTGTCTTCCATTGCCAATTAACGTAGTATCAAAGTATTGGAATGTTGAGTTGTCTATGGATGAAGCAATAGAGTCGGCAAAAAAGTATTCTGGATTTGATGGGAGTGTTTTGATTGAAGGGATAGAGTCTGCAGAAAGACATGGCCTAACGTGTAAAATTGTTCATTCATCTTTAACTGAATTAAAAAAAATCATTGATTTGGGAATTCCTCCAATTGTAATCCTTCCGGGAATCCCTGAAATTACACAACACGCTTCTGTAATTACTGGTTATAATAATGAAGAAAAAACCATCCTTCATTATATTCAAAAAGGCAATCAAGAAGGTGAACAACAAGAAGGAGCGATACCTCAAGGAATATTTGAAAAGGAATGGTCAGAAGAAGGAAGATTATTGATTGTTTTAGCCCCCCTTGAAACCCTGTCTTCGATTGAACTTGAAAACGATTCTAATCACAATTCAAATTTACTGTGTTTTGTTTCTGAGAAACAAAATATTTTAAAAAATTATCCTGAGGTACTTGAATCATTGAAACAAGCTGTTGATCTGGATGCGAATAATTCAACGGCTTTGAATTTACTAGGTGCAGCAATGAATGCGCAAAATTATCCTGAGTGTGTCAAGTATTATGAAAAATGTATAGAAATCAACAATAGATCATTTTTGAGCTTTAACGGCTTGGGTAATTTCTATCTTAAAACAAATCAATTTGAGAAGGCTGATGATTGCTATTCAAAGGCGATTGAAATAGATCCAAAAAGATCTGCAAAAATTTACAAAAATCGTGCTTACCTTAGAGAAAAACAAAATAAAAACTCTGATGCGAAAGATGATCTTAAAAATTATCTAAAATACTATTCAAAAGCTCCTGATCGAGGTATAATAGAACAAGCAATCAGAGAATTATGATATGCGGAGTGCGGGATTTGAACCCGCGACCTTCAGCTTGGGAAGCTGACGTCATACCAGACTAAACTAACTCCGCCTATAACAAACTCATTATCTATGATTAAATATCTTAATTGTTGAACTTAGGTATGGATGCAAGATGTCCTGAATGTGAAAGAGTTGCAAAATTGGATGATGATATTACTAGTGTAAAATGCCCTCATTGTAATTTTGAAGCTGATTATAAAACGTATATTGAAATTATGAAAGATCATGCAATCAATATGTCGTCTGATTATATTCCGGACAGACCAGGAATCTAACTACCAATAATTTCCTTTATCTGAGCAATCCAGATGAGCTCCACAGTTAGGGCAAAACATATGACATGCTTGCATATCCACCATCTTGTTATCGCATCTTGGACATCTGATTTCTTCCATAATGCCTATCTGTGTTGATCTTGATTTAAAAATAATGTACAAAGGTTAATTAGTCGTTCAACTTTTTTTTGAACTAATTGGCAAACTTCAAACTTACAATCTCTGACATTAAGGGAAAGTCAATTTCAAAAGAGCTCAAGGATAGTGATGCAAATCCATTCTTAGGATTACAGATAGGTAATGAAACTGATGCATCAATAGCTGGGTTAACTGGAAAATTAAAACTCACTGGTGGAAGTGACAAATCTGGTGTTCCTATGAGATCTGATGTTCATGGTGCCGCAAGAAAAAGAGTACTTTTAGTTAAAGGCGTTGGTTTGCAAGATGCAGAATACGGACAAAGAAAAAGAAAGCTAATGCGTGGAAATACTGTGTCTGAAGAAATTTATCAATTAAATTGTAAATTTGACGGCGAGTTACCTGTAGAAGTACCTGCAGAAGAAAAAACTGAAGCTAAAAAAGAATAGCTAACGAAAAAAAGAATAGCTTAACATATGCCGATTCTGTATTTTGACTCATGCATTGGAGAGATACTCTTCCAGATTGGTACATTAAAAAATATGGTTATCAACCATGTGTAAACATTGGTACTGCGGGTCATGTAGATCATGGTAAAACTACCCTTATCCAAGCCTTAACGGGTTCGTGGACAAGTGTTCATAGTCAAGAATTAAAACGTGGCATTACGATTCGTGTTGGTTATTCTGATGCAGCATTTTACAAATGTAAAAATTGTGAAGAACCTTTAGGATATTCTACAACTCCAAAATGTAATAATTGTGAAAAAGAAAGTGAGTTATCTAGAGTTGTTAGTTTTGTGGATAGTCCTGGACACGAAAGTTTAATGGCAAACATGCTTTCGGGTTCTGCATTAATGGATGGTGCATTATTACTAGCTGCCGCGAATGAGACGGTTCCTAAACCACAAACGAAAGAGCATCTCTTAGCTCTTCAAACTCTTGGAATCCAACAAATCGTTATACTTCAAAATAAGATAGATTTACTTTCTTATGAAGAAGCTCTTGCAAATTATCAAGATATTACAAAATTTGTTAAAGGAACACATGCTGCAAAAGCACCTATAATTCCAATTTCTGCGCAATCTGGATTAAACGTTGATGCATTGATTGGTGCTATTGAATCTACAATCAAAACTCCTGAAAGAGATGAAAAAGCAGATACGGTGATGCACGTTTTACGCTCTTTTGATGTCAATAAACCTGGAATAAAATTAAAAGATATCAAAGGCGGTGTGATTGGAGGAAGTCTTACTCAAGGAGTTTTCAATATTGGAGATGAAATTGAGATCAAACCTGGTATATTGAATGAAAAGAAAAAATTATACGAACCATTATTGACTGAAATTACTTCGTTGGGTACCGCTGCCGGAATTGTTGATTCCGTAAAACCTGGTGGTCTTGTTGCAATTGGAACAAAGTTAGATCCTTCGATGACGAGAAGTGATTCTTTCATCGGCTCAGTAATTGGCAAACCTGGCACACTTCCTGATAATTCCATTATGCTAAAATTAGAAGTAAGTTTATTTGATTCAGCAGTTGGGGCTACTGAAGATATTAAAGTACAACCAATTCAATCCGGAGAATTGCTTCGATTGAACATTGGTACTGCTCCTGTATTGGGAAAAGTAACTAAAGTAAAGTCAGAAAATATTGAGATTGAATTAAGGAGACCAGCATGTATCTTTGAAGGTGGAAATGTTGCCCTTAGTAGAAGAATAGCTGAAAGATGGAGACTTATTGGTGCAGGAATAATTGGTTGACGTAATTTGCGATACAAATTTTCTTATTCATCTAGCAACTAGAAGAATCAAAAATCTTGACAATCTAGATGTCGAAATTGGTCAAGTTACTTTTGTCGTGCCACAAGTTGTTCAAAACGAACTATCTAAATTAATGAAAAATCCTAAAAAAAGTAACGATATACAATCAACTCTTAATTATATTAGAAAATTTAAAGTGATTCCAATTTTAGGTACATTTGCTGATAAAGAATTACTTGAATATGTCTCAAAAAATAATGCCATAATTGCTACAATGGATAAAGAATTAAAAAAACAGATAAAACAATATGGAAGTTCTGTAATGTCTTTTTCGGGAAATAGGATAGTTTTAGAATCTTAGTAAAATTTAACATTAAGTTTTTTCATTAGAAAACTGATGAGTATTTTTTCATTAGAAAGTCAAGCATTTGACAATGATGAAATCATTCCCAAAAAATTTGGTTATAAAAATGGAAACTCTAGTCCTCCACTAAAGATCAATCATGTTCCCAAAAATACAATGTCATTAGCTCTAATCATGGATGATCCTGATGCTGTAGATGCTGTTGGAAAAGTCTGGGTACATTGGGTTTTGTGGAATATTGATCCTAAAACTACTGAGTTAAAAGAAAATTCAATACCTGCTAGTTGTATTGAAGGTGAAACTGATTTTGAGGAAATCGGATATGGTGGACCTGCTCCTCCTGACAAAGAGCATACCTACATCTTCAGACTCTATGCATTAGATGTGAAACTAGATTCTGCCAAAGGTTCAACGAAAAACCAAGTAGAAAAAGACATGAAAAATCATATTATTGCTGAAACCTGTCTTAAAGGAAGATACTCTCCTTGATTCTATTCTTGAGAATATCTTTCAGCTAACCTATATCTCATGTATTTGTCATCTGGTGAAAATTTGGCAGGATGTGCTGAAATGGTGTCTTTATTGCACTTTGTACACTTTGTTTTCAATGTATAATGATTGCACTTTGTACACTTTCTTAACAAAAATCTCATCTTAATTTTCTCTTGTTTTCTTTGAATCTTCTCTAGTAAATTTGAATGAACCTTTTTTCTTTACTATACTGGTCTCAATCTCTTCTATTATGGGTTTCAATAATTTTTCTGCAGATTTGAAATCTTCTGAAGTAATTGACATTCGATACTTTGGGGCTCCAAGATAAGTAATATCAATAGTTGAATCTTTTTTTATGACATCGAGTAGTGCCTTCTTTATTATTTCAACTCCGTCAGATTTATTGTTAGTAATTTCCATTATTCCTCTAATTTCAACTGATGGGAGTTTAATTTTAGAGCAAATATCTTCAATTACGGTTGCGGTTTTTTTTGCAAGTTTTAATTCCTTTACTGAATCTATCCCATTTCTTCCAATAGATATGAATGCGTCATAGACTGAATCAAACTTTGAATATATGCTGTCTTCAAGTTTTTCGATTTCTTCATCTGTTAATTTTGCTTTATCTTGTACGTTCTGTAACATTGTTTTACCTTTTTCAAATTTCTTAACTTCTTTTAGCTTTTGCTTTTTCTGATCTTTTGAAACTTGTTTCAATGAAAGATCTATGTCTCCTCTTTGAGAATTCACTTTTTTTACAAGAAGGACTTTCTTCTCTCCGTCTCTAACAAATCTGTTTATTGATCTGATCCAACCCGGGGCGATCTCAGAAACGTGCAAAAACCCCTGAATCTCGTCATATTCGTCTAATGTTACATAGGCTCCATGATCCATTACTTTGGTTACTGTTGCAAGAACAATTTCACCTTGTTCGGGCATTTCTTGAATCTCAGTAGACATTTCTTCTAAAACTTCTTCATGCGTAAATTAATGTTGCTGGTTAGAAATCAATTCCTTTTTTTGCTTTAATCCCTTTCTGAAATGGATGCTTTATTTCCCTCATTTCAGTAACCAGATCAGATGCCTCGATGACATCTTCTTTGGCATAATTACCTGTTAGAATTAGATCTACTCCTTTGGGTTTTGATCTAATTATGTCTAGAACGTCATTTACTGAAATCAATTTGAGATTTACAGCATAATTTATCTCGTCTAAAATTACAATATCATAGTCACCAGATTGAATTTTTTCATTACTAATTCTAACTGCCTCTTTGGCAATTTTCTCATGATCTTCTTTTGGACTTTTATCATCCATAATTCCTACAAATCCCTTGCCTACTGCAATCATCTCAAATTCCGGTTCAAGTCTTTTTGATGAATCCATTTCACCATAATGCCATGAACCTTTGATGAATTGAATCATGCAAGTTTTCTTTTGATAACCTGTTGCGCGTAATGCGATTCCTAAAGCAGCTGTTGTTTTGCCTTTTCCCTTGCCTGTATAAACAATTGTTAGACCATCTTTTTCCACAAACTACATCTTACGAATCTTAGTAAAAACATTGAGTTTCAATCCAAAATCTATCAATTTAAATAAAAAATAATTCTAGTGATGGACATTGAAAATTCCTAGAGTCGTAATAGCAGGTGCTACCAGTGGAGTCGGAAAGACATCAGTTACATGTTCAATCATTTATGCTTTGCAAAAACATGGTTTTTCTGTTCAACCATTTAAGGTTGGACCTGACTACATTGATCCTGGATATCTTTCAAGTATTTCAAAACATGAAACATACAACTTGGATGCTTGGTTGATGGGCGAGAACCAACTTTTGACTAGCTTCATCTCAAATTCCAAATCAGACATATCTGTAATTGAAGGTGTTATGGGATATTATGATGGATTTGGTGGTGATTCAAACTATGCGAGCACTCACCATGTGGCATCGCTGACTAAATCTCCCACATTGTTGGTTTTGGATGCTAGTAAAACTTCTCGTTCTATTGCCGCAACTGCACTGGGATTCTTAAAATTTCACAGAAATTCTCGTATTATTGGAATTATTCTGAACAAAATAGGCAGTAATAAACATGAATTATTGTGTAGGAGTGCATTAAAAAAAACTAAAATTCCTATAATCGGCGTTATCCCAAAAAATTCTTTATTAAATATGCCATCAAGACATCTTGGATTAATTTCAACATTGGAGAATAAGATTCTCAAATCACAAATAGAAAAAACTTCAAAAATAATTTCAGAATTTATAGATATTAAGAAAATAATTAAAATTGCCAAAAATTCGATTGATCTAACTAAAAAATCAAAACCTGGACATAAAAAAACAAAAACTACTATTGCGGTTGCACTTGATACTTCATTTAATTTCTATTATCAAGATAATTTGGAAGCATTACGTCGTGAAGGTGCAGACCTAAAATTTTTTAGTCCAGTTAAAGATAAAAAAATTCCAAGTTGCGATGGGCTTTACATAGGTGGAGGCTTTCCAGAAATTTTAGGCAAGTCTCTTGCAAAAAACCAACAAATGAAAAAATCCATCAAGAATTTATCTGAAGATGATCTTCCGATTTATGCTGAATGCGGTGGCCTAATGTATCTGACAAAATCTATTCTGTCTGAGAATAAAAAATACAAAATGATTGGTCTGTTTGATGCTGAAACTAAAATGACCCCAAAAATGAGACTAAACTATACAAAAGGTAAGATTATTTCAAAAAATTCAATGTCTGATAAATCACATAATTTTCAAGGACATGAGTTTCATTACTCGCATTTGGAATCTGTCTCATCAGATTCAAAATTTGCCTATCTCTTAGAAATAGGCGAAGGGATTAAAAAACATCGGGATGGACTAATTCAAAATAATACATTGGCATCATACGGTCATCTCTATTTTGACAGCTCAAACTATGCAGAAATTTTTGTCAAAAACTGTGTAAAATTTTCAAGACGATGATTCTGCTCTAATTAGTTTAAAAATCGCATTAATTGTGGCAGATACTGAAGAACTTCCTCCTTTTCTACCCAAGTTTGTGATGAATGGAGCTCCTTCCAACCTTGATAATTCTTCTTTTGATTCTGCGGCACAGATGAAACCTACTGGAATTCCGATAATTAGGGCAGGTTTTACAATACCCTCTTTGATCATCTGAATTACTTCCTGAAGTGCTGTAGGGGCATTTCCTATTGCTACTACCCCGCCATCAATATCTGCAATTGCTGCTCTCATGGATACCTGGGAACGGGTTTTACCTTCTTTTTTTGCCAGTTCCATGATTTCTGGTTTAGAAATATTACAAATTATGTTATTTCCAAAATCTTTAGGATTTTGTTTGTTCATTCCTCCAATCACTCCATTAACATCAACCACTATGCTACAACCATTTTTCAAGGCATTCATGCCACTAGCAATTGCATCCTTGTGAAAAATTAATTTATTTTTATCTGCAAAATCAAAATCTGCTGTTGAATGAATAATCCTTCTGACAATTGGCCATTCTTTTTCACTAAAATTATGCGAACCTATTTCATCTTCAATCATCTGCATACTTGCATCTTCAATTGATTGGCCTTTCTTAGTTTGCATCTTCTACCTCTTTTGCTCGTTCTAGAATCAGATCTATCATTTTTTGATCTGTTCCAATATGTTTTGTAATGAATGCTTTTTCTATGATAGATTTTTCAAGCGCAGGTATCAAGTCATTATTAATATCAGTTTTAACATGTGCGCCTTCATGAAGAAAATAAAATACAATTATCAATACTTTGGGATTGTCTTTTTCACATTTTTTAATTCCTTCAAAAATATCTGGTTGTTCTATTTCTAACCAACATCTACTAACATTTCTGTACGAATCTGTTAATTCATTTACAATGTAATCTAAAGATCTTTGCGCATTAGGATCTTTACTGCCATGCCCAATAATCATTACGTCTACTTCGTTATTTGAGAGTGTGACTTGATTTTCTTTAAGTGTGGTGGAGATTCTGTTTTCAACAACTTCTACCAATGTTTTATGCATGCTCATTTGTTTTGTAACTACAAATTTTACTTTGGTATCTTTTTGGAATTTCATTACATCCGTAACCGCATTTTTTACTTTTTTTCCAGGGTACAAAAAGTAAGGAACTATGGTTAGAGAATCAATATCTTGTTTTAGACATTTAGGAATTCCATCTTCAATGTATGGTGGTTCCACCTCTAGAAAGCAAAAATCTGTGAAAACATAGTCACCTTTTGCCTTAATCCCTTGACAAATCACATCTAATTCTTCGGATGCTTCTCTTTCTCTACTTCCCCTGTCAATTAGTAATAATCCTCGCTTCAATTCATAATCCTCGCTATGGCTATTGTCAAATTCGGTGGGAATTTTTGCTTTTCGACTATTAATTGACCTTCTGACACTTTAATGGCTGCAGCTTCCGAGACACTTGCAGTTCCTTCTAATGCCTTTACTGTCTCAGAAGGATTTGGAGCAGAAATCTCAGCTAAATCTTCTCTATTTACATACTCTACTGGAATTTCCATTTCTTTTCCAAGGTCTATCAATCCTTGGACATCTTCTGGTTTCTTTATTGATACTAATTTTGCAATTGACTTTGGACTAAGTCTGAATTTTTTCAAACATGTGTAAATGCCTTCTTTTATGGTTTCTTTGGTAGTATCCCAATGTAACCCAATTCCAATCACCAAACTTGGGGGACGATATATTACTGACTCCTTGGATAATTCGTCAAAAATCTTGTCAGAAATTATAAGACATGCCTTGGAATTTGATTTTTCCAGATCATTGATATTTTGATATGCTGAAACATTCTTTGGCAATTTTTTACACCAATTCTTTTCTCCTGCATCTTGAAATATGCCTATCGATTCTTCGTTTACCATATATGCACTAATTTTTGTCACAGTGGAGTCATCATCTATCTTCCAATTGAATTCTCTTCCTACAATGTCAACTGCAATTGTTTTATTTACATCAGCTGCAGTTGTAATAACAGGTAAAGCTTCTAGTTTCTCTGCAATTTCTTTGGTAAGCTCATTGGCTCCTCCTATATGTCCAGATAGAACGCTGATTACAAAATTCGTTTTGTCATCTATAACAATAATGGCAGGATCTGTTTTTTTATCTTTCAAATATGGAGCGATTAATCTAATAACTGCTCCCAGTGAAAAAATACAGACTAATGCATTATTACTTTTAAAAAGGTCAATAATTTTCTCTGTTGTGGGATTAGAATACCATGTGATGCCTGTGGTCTCAGTTGTTAGTTTTGAAGGGGCAAATACTTCCCAATCTGGAAATAGTTTTTTTAGGCTTTCTCCAATGTTTATCCCATTCTTGGTAATGGCAAGAACTGAAGTTTTTTCCATAGTCAAAATCTTTCAACTTTAATAAAATACCTTACTGTTCTGATTTCCTTGCCAAAATATTTCCTTCAAAATCAAACAATATCACATCAACTGGAACTTTTTCCTCAGAATGCTTCCTCATATGTTTATGCGTCTCATTACAGATCAAGTCAAAAAATCCATCGATCTTATTTTTTTGAATAATTTCTGAAACATGTCTTGCCGTATTTGCTTTTTTTATTTGTTGGATAATATTTTCATTGGCATTGCACTTCAGAGCTAATTCTGCTAGAAAGCTCATGTCTACTTTAGATCCTTTAACATGAGTTTGTTTAACTCCTGCTGCCATCTTTGCTAGCTTTCCTATGAAACCTACAACATACGCTCTATTGATATCTTTTCTACCGCATTGCTGAATTGCATACCCCGAAAAATCACCTATTTGTACAAAACAATGATCAGGCAAGTCTACCATTTTCTTTGCAAAATCCTCACTTCTTCCACCAGTTGTAAGTACTACCTTATGATTGCCTGCTGCAATGGCTACGTCCAAATTTTGTCTAATTGATGCTGCATATGCTGCTGTTGAAAACGGAATTACAATTCCACTTGTACCCAAGATTGAAATGCCGTTTACAATTCCTAATCTTGGATTATCTGTTTTAGGTCCCAATTCTTTTCCTTTGGGAACCGAAATAACTACCCTGATTCCTTTTTCTGAAAGAATTTCTTTTCCTGTTTCTCTTATATTTTCAATAATCATTTTTTTAGGAACCGGATTTATTGCAGGCTTGTTAATTTCCAATCCTAATCCTGGTTTGGTAACTATACCTACTCCTTCGCCTCCCTCGATCTCGATCTCATTTTTTTTATCAGTAAACGAAAGTTCCGTAATGATTTCTGCCCCGTGAGTAACGTCCGGATCATCCCCTCCATTTTTAATCACTGAACAAACTGCTTTGTCCGATTCAAATTTACATGAATATATTGGAATTTGAACATATGATCTTTTTGGTAATAAAATATCTACATTTTCAATTTTTTTCTGATCAATAATTGATAACAATGCAGCTTTTGATGCTGCAGTGGCAGAACTTCCCGTAGTGTAACCTGTTCGTAATTTCCTCTTTTCCTCTTCCACGTCAATTGTATTCGTTTTATGGTATTAACTCTTATTTCATTATTTTTGGAGTTTGTTCAAATAGATTTAAAATTAAAATGAATTTGGTTATATCATGTGTAAATCTCTCAAGATTGTTGTTACGGGAGCAAATGGTTTCATTGCAAAACATCTTCGAAGATATTTATCTGAAGAAAACATCGAATTGATTTCAATATCTAGAAATGATTTTAAAATTTTTAAATGCGAAACCAAAATCATCACAAGTAATTATGAACAAAAAAATATTCTTAAAATAATACAAAATGCTGATGCGTTAATTCATCTTGTTGGAATAGGAAAACAATCTGTAAATGTAGATTATGATATGATAAATACCAATTTGACAAAACGTATTGTAAATTTAAGTAAAACATCCAGAATTAAAAAAATTATTTTTTTAAGTGGTTTGGGTGTTTCAAGAAACACATCATTAGGCTACTTTATTTCAAAATATAAGGCAGAAAGACAAATTATTAACTCTGGTTTGAATTTTACGGTTTTCAGGCCTTCATATATTGTTGGAAGCGGTGATTTATTTTCAAAAAATCTGAAAAATCAAATAAAATCTAGAGAAATTATCATTCCAGGTTCTGGATCATACTCAATTCAACCAATACATGTGTCTGATGTTGTAAAAGTCATTCTTGAATCTGTTTCTCAACTGAAATTTAATAATAAAATCATTGATCTTGTTGGGCCTGACTATGTAACTTTTGAAAAATATGTTAAACTTTTTTCTAAAGGAACCACAGTCAAAATTAGAAAAATCAATCTTGAGCATGCCTATCACAGTGCAATAACCAATTCAAAATCTAATTTTGGAATAGACGAT
This sequence comes from Candidatus Nitrosopumilus sp., assembly GCA_029263475.1. Lineage (GTDB taxonomy): Archaea > Thermoproteota > Nitrososphaeria > Nitrososphaerales > Nitrosopumilaceae > Nitrosopumilus. The sequence goes on along the minus strand of JAJCXK010000019.1, from coordinate 14,292 downwards.
CTGAATATACTGATTGGCAATTTTAAAGGAAATCATGAAAGACTGGCTAAACTATCAAAAATAAAATTTCAATCTGTATTGGAAATGCTACAATCCGGCAGATTGCTTTAACACTTCAGATTTATTTGTTTTTTCCCAAGTAAATTCTGGTTCATTTCTTCCAAAATGACCGTATGCTGCGGTTTTTTTGTAGATCGGTTTCTTTAATTCAAGTTGTAAAATTATTCCTGACGGCTTCATGTCAAAGTTCTTTTTAACTAACTCTTCGATTTGGTTCTCAGGAATTTTGTTTGTTTCAAATGTATTTACATAAAGTGATACTGGCTCTGCTACTCCAATTGCATAAGCAAGTTGAACCTCACATCTATCAGCTAATCCTGCAGCAACTAGATTTTTTGCAATATATCTACACATGTAGCACGCTGATCTGTCTACTTTGGATGGATCCTTTCCTGAAAAAGCCCCCCCTCCATGTCTGCCAAATCCTCCATAACTATCGACAATAATTTTCCTTCCAGTTAATCCTGCATCCCCATGTGGGCCACCAATCACAAATTTGCCAGTGGGATTGGTGTGTATCTTTATGTCATCATTCCAAAGATTTCCTAATACTGGTTTAATCACTTTATCAATAATCTCTCTTGAAATTTCCTCCTGAGAAATTTCTGGTGAATGTTGTGTAGATATGACCACAGTTTCTATCTTTACAGGCTTGTTGTCTTCATATCTAACAGATACTTGTGATTTGCCATCTGGTCTAACCCATGACAAAGATTGATCTCTTCTTACTTGTGATAATTTCTGAATAAGTTTGTGTGCTAGTAAAATTGGCATGGGCATCAATTCTTTTGTTTCATTTGTTGCATAGCCAAACATCAAACCTTGATCTCCGGCACCTTGCTCTTTCTCTCCAGTTGCAGTTACTCCTTGACTGATATCTGGGCTTTGAGAATGAAGTCTTAAATCAACTTCACAGCTGTCACAATCAAACATCAAATCTTTATTATCATAACCTATCTCTCTAATCGTTTTTCTAACTAATTCTTCTTGGGCCTTTTTATCAAAAATTGCCTTTGATGTTACTTCTCCTGATACCACGACAAAATCTGTGGTAACCATTGTTTCAACTGCAACTCTTGAATTAGGATCCTGTCTAAGATATTCGTCCAAGAATGCATCTGAAATATTGTCACAAATCTTGTCGGGATGACCTTCAGTTACTGATTCAGATGTAAATAGAAAATTACTGGCCATAAAACCACTTTCTTGTCTAGAGTTCGTTTTCTAGCTTGATGAATAGTACATTATTGCCTCTTACAATTACTCTGCCGTAATTTGCAATTGTTTTACCATCATGACGCTCTTCTGCATCAGTCATGATCAAATTCATGTATGAATCAACATTATCCATTTTTCCTTTATACTCTACTTCGTTTTTCAGTCTTACAGTAACTTTCTTCTTGGTACTTTTTTGAAGAGTTGTTAGAGGTCGTTTTGCGCTACTTGGTTGGGACACTAATTGTTCACTTGTGTTGCAACTTTGTTCTCTAGAATAAAAGCCTTACCTAGTTAGTGAATATTGAAATTCCTTAAATTTTTTCTCCTATTTCTAATAATTGTACAAATGATCTATACTGGTTTACAAAAATTAGACGATTTTTTATCTGGAGGAATTCCTTCTGGTGTAATTGTAGATATTTTTGGTGAGAATGGAACTGGCAAAACTCTGTTACTGTTACAATTATCAATAAATTCGATTAAAACCGGCGGTAATGTTTTGTATTTAGACACTACTGGAGGGTTTAGGCCTGAACGAATTTTAGAAATTCAAAAAGAATCTAAAATATCTATTAACTTACTTGAAAAGATAATGGTGTCTAGAATTACAAATACTTCAGAACAAATCAAATCACTAAAAGATCTAGAAAAAAATGATTTTTCCTTAATTGTAATTGATAATATCACAGATTTGTTTTCTTATGAGTATCCAGATGACGATTCAATTTTTGAAAAAAATTCTTTGTTTATGAAATACATGCGTGAATTGTCAAAATTTGCAATTACAAAAGAAATCCCCATTGTTATCACTAATATGGTTAGAAATGTTGAAGGTAGAGAATTTGAAAATATGAAAAATGCAATTGATCCTTTCACACATATCAAAATACATCTTTTTAAGAATTCATCAAAATTTTCTGGCCAAATTTACTGGGCATTAAAGAAAGAATCTTTTTCTTATACAATTAGTAAAATTGGAATTTCTGATTATGATGAATTCAATTGAGTTTATCTGAGATCTGTTAATCGAATGAATTTATATCAAAACCAAAATCACCTTATCTTTATTTGCACTTGTATTGGTAGGTGTAATGTATTATGAAAGATCAAAACCAAACGATACAGTCAAATTCAATTCTTGAATCCTTGTTTGGAAAATTTGGATTTTCTAAACTTACTGAAATTCAGAAAAAAGCTTCACCTATTATCTTACAAAAAAAGGATTGTCTTATTATTGCTCCAACAGGTTCTGGAAAAACTGAATGTTCAGTTATACCTATTTTTTCTCTTTTAAAAAATTCTAATAAAACTGGAAAAATTCAAGTTCTTTACATAACTCCTTTGAGGGCACTAAATCGTGATGTTTTTCGAAGAATTACAAAATATGCTCACAAAAATGAATTGTCAATTGCAATTCGTCATGGAGATACTAGTCAAAAAGATAGGAAAAAAATTACTGAAAATCCTCCAGATATTTTGATTACAACCCCTGAAACCCTGGTGATTCTTTTAACTCAGGTCAAAATGCTTGCTGCATTATCTGATTTAGAGTGGATAGTGATCGATGAAGTCCATGAATTACTATCTAGTGAGAGAGGATCTCAGTTATCCCTGAGTATTGAAAGATTGGAAATTAACTCCATGTATCCCCTCACAAAAGTAGGATTGTCTGCTACGGTGGGAAACTTTGTTGAGGTAGGAAAATTTGTCGTAGGTACCAAACGAAAATGTCAGATTATTCGAGATACCTCAGTAAGAAAATATGATGTAGAAATAAAATATGTTGAAGGAACAATTTCTGATGTTGTTGAGAAAATTTCTGAACATGTGTTGGAATTAAATTTAACCTCTCCTATTCTCCTTTTTACTAATACTAGGGGGAAGCGGAATTTCTGGCATCCACATTAAAACAGAAATCATCGATTCCAATTGAATTACATCATGGTTCTCTATCAAAAGAAGTTAGGGAAGAAACGGAATTAATTTTACGTGAAGGAAAACGTGGTATTGTAGTTTGTACATCTTCACTAGAATTAGGATTGGATATAGGTGCAATTGAATTAGTAATTCATTACGGATCTCCTAGACAAGTCTCAAAATTTGTTCAAAGAATAGGAAGAAGTAGACATAACAGAGATGAATCAGCTCAGGGATTAATCATCACCAATAATCCTGATGATGAATTTGAAGCCCAAGCAATACTTGATCGAATTCGAGAGGGTTCAATTGAAGAACAAAAAATTCATGATGGCTCTCTTGATGTTTTAGCACATCATCTAGTTGGATTGTCGATGCAAATTGGCGAAATTTCAGTTGTACGTGCATATAAATTAGTAATAAAATCGTATTCATTTCGAAATTTAAAAATTGAAGATCTAATAGATGTTTTAGATTTACTTGATTCTAACTATCTGATATTTTTTGACAGAACAAAAATGACTTATTGGAAAAAAGGCCGTTCATTCAAGTATTATTTTGAGAATCTTTCAACCATTCCTGATATTCTTAAATTCAAAGTTTTTGACAGTGTTGGAAAAAAAATTATTGGTTCTTTAGATCAAAGATTTGTAGGTGATTTTGGTGATTCAGGCAATATTTTTGTGTTAAAAGGCTCACAATGGAGAATCCTAAATGTTGATGAAAAATCATTCAGTGTAAATGTTGAGCCATTCAGGGGAGGTGGAATCACTGTACCATATTGGGAGGGAGAAAATATTCCAATTGACTTTAAAACTGCATATAAAGTGGGAAGTTTTCGTAATAAAGTTAAGAATGGAAAATTTTCACTAGTCAACAAATTAATTGAAAAATTGGATTTTGATGTAATTCCTGATGAAAATAATGTTGTAATTGAGTCAAACAGATCTCAAGGTTCTATTGTAATTCATTCGTGTTTTGGAACAAAAATTAATTCTACAATATCGACAACGCTTTCTTCCATGCTTTCTTCCATGTTAGGTTCTATTGTTGATTCTCGTTCTGATGGCTATAGGATTGTCTTATCTTCAAGTTCTAGAATTTCAGAAAAACTTTTCATGAGTGTATTAACGGACGATTATGATTTACAATCTATTGTTAGTACGTCTTTGACTGGAACTCATAATGTTAATTGGAGAACGTGGTGTGTTGCAAAAAAATTTGGAGTAGTTGGTAGAGGTGCAATATATGAAAGAAAATTTGCCAGATTTTTATATGAACGATATTCGAAAACTGCATTAGTTCATGAATCTCTGCGTGAATTGTTTCATGACAAATATGATCTTCAAGGATCTAAAAAATTCTAAAAAAGATCAAAGACGATGAAATTCACATTACTTGGTTGGATGTTGATCAATTTTCAAAACTGGCAGAACCAATTTTAGATCATACTACAAAATATTATTCTGCACCTGCAAATCTTGACAAAGGAATTCTCGATCTTGTTAAAGCCCGATTAGAAAAAACAAAACATCGGTTGATTTGTGCACGCTGTGGTATGTGGGAACGTGTATTTCAGACATTTGAGGTAAAAACTTTGATTGTTTGTCCATATTGTAAGGCACGACAAATAACTGCAACATATTATTCTGATTATGATTTACCCAAAATTATTCGAAAAAAGCACGATGGTAAGAAATTGTCTACCGATGAAAAACATAAGTTTGATCGTGCCTGGAAGGTTGCATCATTAGTTGAAAATTTTGGCAAAATTGACATCACTGTAATGTCTGGATATGGTGTTGGAGCTGATACTGCAGCCAGAATTTTGAGAAATATGATGGATGAAGAACATCTGTTCAAACAAATCTATGAAGCAGAAAGACAGTATGTTGTAACCCGAGGCTTTTGGGACTCTTAATTCTTTTTTGTAATTTTAGAAAAAGAAGTAACAAATAATTCTGTTCTACCTTCTAATCCTGATTTCCCATTGAGTCCAGTGATGGAAATAATTTCACCTAATTCACATTTGTCAATTATTCTGGCCTGATTTCTCCACCCTTTAACCCAAATTTGTCCTGTATCATCTTCGACGAACATCTCTGAAAGTGCTATGGATTCGCCTGATTTTGTTTGAACCTCGCGTCTTTCAGGAACCTTCAAAACAATTGCTTCAATACAATAATTCTGTTCTGCTTTTATTTCATTGATCTTTGTTCTAAGTTGTGACAGTGAAGGAATTGATTTATCATCATCTAATTTTCTTACAAAAGAGTTTTCATCCAAGGTAACTGAATTTCCGTAAACTTTTGATGGCATGCATTCTATTACATCTCCCTCAGCACATATGCTAGTGGAGTTTGAAAAATCACTAATGTTGAATAAATTCTTTTTACTGTCAACTGCTAAAATGAGATTTTTACCGTTTTCAGTTGGTGATATGGAAAGAATTCTAGTAATAACAGGCTCCGTTTCTTTACCGCCCTCAACTTCAATAATCGTAGCATCATTTCCATGAATTTCCAGTCCTTGATTTCCTGATTTTACCCTGACCCCTAGTAATCTCACTTTGGCTGATTGTGAAATCATATTTGGAATCACCAATTCATCTTTCCCCCATAGCACTACTCTCATGGCACTGTCTTCCTTGCCTTTTAGTCTCATTCTTAGTGCCTTTCCAGGTATGCCGCGAGAATTTGTAAATTCCATTCCACTAATCATGCCGTCAATTGTTCCTGAAACAACCAAATCTTTTTGACCTTCTTGTATTTCACTAACATCTTTCGTAATGGCATCAATAGTTGGAATTTCACTTTCTGAATCTGTATTTTCAATATTTGATCCGGAACCAATATTGATTGTTGGAGAACCATCCAGATCTGATTTAACATACGCTTTTATTATTTTAATTAAATTTCCTGGTTTTAGATTTTCAATTCCTGGTAGATTTGCCTTTTCATCCCATAACTTTACACTAGCTGTAGAATCCATATCGTACACAGTCATTGTCCTAAGATAAAATGGAGATCCATCTTTTCGTGAAAATTGTTTTGCAGGTGATATATTCAAAACTCTTGTTTCTAGCGAAATTTCTTTTGCACCTGCATATAGATCCTTTATGCCAATTTCAACTTTTGATGATTCTGTTAATGTAACTCCATAATCTGATGCAATTAAAAATAAAGCTCCTTGATCAGTCAGGTACCCTGCACCTATTTTCTCTTTCTTTTGTTTAATCTGTTCTTCAAGATCACCTTTGTTCAATTCTGGTTTTACTTCAAGTAATTTGTTCATAAGATTCTCGAATTCAGACAATTAGTTTTTGATAAATCTATTCTATTAATAAAAATTTCATTCTTTGTTATACCCATTCCTTCAAAAAATGATCGCAATATTTCATCGATTTATATTTGTCCATTAATGTCCATTTAGATTCTTTCATATTTTGTATCGATTAATTTATTTTTTTTAAAAATTCTATCAAATAATCTCATTACCTAAATTAATAGGATGATCGCAGTTTCATCATGTCTTGTATAGATGTCAGCCATTTATCAAAATCTTATGGTTCAGTTCAAGCTGTAGATGATATTGTATTATCGGTAAAATCTGGAAGTGTTTTTGGATTTTTGGGTCCAAACGGAGCTGGAAAATCCACTACTATCAAACTTTTGACCACTCTCATTCGACCTTCTAGTGGCTCACTCACAATTTTAGGTATAGATGCAGTTGCGAATCCACTTCAAATTCGTGATAAAATTGGTGTTGTCTTGCAGCAGCCAAGTTATGAGCCCACTTTATCTGTTGAAAAATCCCTTGACAAATACGGAATGATGTGGAATGTTCCTAAATTTGAACGTAAAAAAAGAACTGAACAACTTTTGAAAGATTTTGATTTAGTTGAAATTCGTAAAAAAAGAAATGAGGATCTCTCAATTGGTCAACGAAGAAGAGTTCAAGTTGCTCGTGAATTTATGCATGATATGAAATTATTATTTTTAGATGAGCCCACTGTTGGATTAGATCCAAGTGTTAGAAGAAAACTATTGGATTATTTAAAAAATAAAGTTAAAACGGGATTAACCATTTTTTACACCACTCACATTCTATCTGAAGCTGAATACCTTTGTGATAAAATTGCCATTATTGATAAGGGAAAGATTGTAACCATTGATTCTCCTGATGCGTTAAAGAATAGATTTGGAAAAGAAAAAACAATAAAGATTCATTTATTAGAAAAACAATCTGAAATCTCTTCTCTTCTCTTTGGAATCATGGGTTGTAAAATTAATTTTGATACTGGAACAAATATTGTAATTCATTCGGAACAATCTGAATTGGTGTTGCTAAAAGTTTTAAAAATACTCAGTGAAAATGGTATTGAAATTGAAGATTTATCGGCTGTACCAACAAATCTTGAAGAGATCTTTCTTAATATGATGAGAGAAAATGCATCCGATAATTAGACTTGTAAATAGAAATCTAACGATTTCTCTTAATCCTGGATTTTTAATTTGGCAAATCATTTTTCCTTTAATCTATATTTTTGTTGCAGGTTTTGCATACGCGCCATTAATTCAAGAAGTTCCATTTGGCAACAAAGATCTTGACTATCCTGCATTTTTGGCATCTGGCATGATTGGGTTTAACATTATGAATAGTACACTCATTTCTGGCATACTAATTTGGAATGATAGACGGCATGGTATGTTTGAACAAATTATGTCTGGACCGTTTACCCGAAGTCATTACATTCTCAGTAATATTTGCACTATAGGAATTATTGGCTTAGTAAGTGCATCCTTAATAGCTGTAGTTGGATATCCCGTATTTTTTGAATCTGTAGAATTTTCATTCATAACGATTCCCATAATTATTTTTGGTGCAATTACTGGTTCAGTATTATTTGGATCATTAGCATCAATTATATCTACAAGAATACGTTCTAGCGAAGGATTCAATGTAATTATTAACACTGTATTTCTTTTCTTTGCATTTGTTAGCACGGCTTTTTATCCTGCAGATGGCGCGCCTGAACCCTTGCGTACGGTGTTTTATCTAAATCCACTCACATATTTAGTGGATGTAATTCGAGCAGGAATTTTTGGAGCCATCACTGAATTTGTAATTATTGAAATGGTGGTGCTTGTTGGTGTTGCATCAATCTTATTTATAATTGCGTCAAGACTTCTTACAAAATTAGATTTTTAAAAATTAGAATTATTTTTTAAATTTTTCATATAACTCATTAATTTTTTTAACTGAGTTCAAATTTTCATTTTTCACAAAATGTAGATTTGGTATTACACAATGACCTCCAATAACACCTGGAAACATTTTTGGTCTATTGCCTAAATTCTCATGAATTTCATCTGCAAATTTCCACATTTCATCAAAATCTATATTTTCTTCTTCACAAATCATTTTTGTGATTTGAGCATAATTGATTAACCATCCGTAGTATGTAGTATCAACTAATATCTTTGCAAATTCTGCAGTTTTTGTTGTTGACATCCAACCTATTTTCACGAATCTTTTTTCTAAGTCTTTTTTAATTTTAAGATCTAATTGTTTATCATCTGAGGAAATAAATTTTGTATATTTCTTTATATCATTCATAAATCTTTTATGAACTCCACGTACTGGAGAAAATAAAATTGGTATTTTACATTTTTCCTGAATTTGTTTTGTTGTTCCAGGTTCTACTGTGGAATGAATTACAACAGCTTGTATGTCTTCCACCTTATTAATCCAATTTGATATTATATCATCAAAATCTTTTAATTCTCCTGGTATGCAAACATGAAGAAATTCTGTATTTCTAATAATACTTTTTTTAGAATAGTTTCTACATCTTGAAACATCTGTATCTATTCCAATACAATCAAAATTTCTTTCTGTTAATAATTTGAATATTGTTTCTCCTACTTCTCCCATACCTAAAATGATGTCCACCATGTGTCTGATCTCAAAAAACAATCAATACTATATTCATGTAACAAATTTTATCCATTTTTAAACAAAGTAGCCCGGCCCAGACTCGAACTGGGGTCAAAGGCTTCAAAGGCCTCTATGCTTGACCGCTACACTACCGGGCTGCTAAATCGAGCACTTTGGTTCCCTTAATGAACTTTTTATTTTAATTTGACTCTTGAAATTTATCTAAAATTATTCATTAATTATTTTTATTAATTTTTGAATGGGATCTTCCATTTGACTTATAATTTTTTTAGCTCTTTTTTGATTTTCTTTGTTTGATGACTCAAAAATTTCACTAATCTGTTTAGAAATTTTATTCGGGTTTGTTTCTCTTTTTATCAATTGCTTTTTGACCAAAAAGTCTTCGATTATATTTGGAACTGCGTTATATGAGATTGTTGGAATTCCCATTAATGCAGATTCTGCTGTCATAGTTCCACCAGATCCTATAAAGACATCTGTGTTGTTTAACAAATGTTTTCCGTCAAATGACATTTCTATTATCTTTACTTTTCTACCCATTATTTTTTTTAAATTTTTTATTTGATTTGCATATCTTCCTAAAACCACTATGTTCTCATTTTCATGTTCGTTTACAATTTTTTTAATTATTGAAATGCTCTTATTTGATTTTGATGTATATGATGCCTCTTCTTCAACTAATCTTATCAAAATATTTTTTTTATTCTTATTTTTAAAGGGTAGTACTATTTTTTCGTTTATTTTTCTTTGGATTGTCACTACTGCATCAATTGCCTTATACTGAATTATATTTTTTTCAGCAATTCCATACTTGGAGAATTCTTTCTTTGGAATATTGTGAGGAATTAGTAATTTTTGAATTAATGGTAGGGTTAATCTCATTACTGAGTCTGCATGTGGAGAATCCGAAAATACTGTATGTTTTATTCCTAATCCAAATGAAATTCTTGCAGCTTCGGGAGAACAAAAACTAATGACCATATCAGGAGAAAACGCTTTAATCTTTTTAGATAGTTTTGTCATTCTGTCAATACTGGCTTTAAGCTTGGTTTCTCTCTTGTCTCCTCCGTGTTTTCCGACATAAATTAGGTCAAAATTACGTATTTTTGCTAATTTTGAAACTTCATCATAATCTCTTGACGTACACAAAATGTCATATTTCCCATCTAGTTTTTTAATAATTGATTCAGAAAACAATAATTGTTTTGGTGTGAGAATATCTATCCATATTTTCAAGTAATTCATTATTTATTGCAAGTTCAATAAGTTTTTCTTAGTCTATTACTAACTGCTAATATTATGGGGGGAACAAAAGTTGTGGTTTACGGTCTGAGTACTGAAGGGTATGCCATTGCATCTCAGATGGTCATTAAAGGTGCAGATGTATACATTATTGATGAGTCAACTCCGTCTGCAATTTTACTTAAAGCAGAAATAGCTAAAACATATCCCAATGTTTCTTCTCTGAAAGAAGATGAGCCTCTCTTATCCATGGAGCCAATTAATGTGGCAATTTCTAAAGCTCAGTATCTTTTCTTTACTCCGAGAATTAGAAAAACAGGTCAAGACATTAAAACTGAAATTCATTCCAAATTCAAAGATGCAGTTACATCGCTAAAAAAAAACAGTTCAGTAATTTTTACTCTACCAACAGGTTTTGGAGGAAATAATGAGAATATTTCATTATTAGAACATGTAACAGGTCTTCAAACTGGAAAGCACATTTCTTATTATTATTATCCACTTGAGGATCTTAAAGAAGAACCAAAAATCATTGGTTCTTTTAACGGAAAGGAGGATTCCACGCTGTCTGAATTACTTACAACAGGTAAAAAAGAGAAAAAATTTGTAGCTATTTCATCATCCGAACATTTTCATGCTATTGATATACTTTCTAGATTTTCTAGTTTGTGTAGTGTTCTAGAAGTTTGTAAATACGCTCAAGATGAGGTAACAAAAAAAGATCTTTCCTCTGATGATTTTCAGAAAATATTTCTTGATAACATGGTCAGTGGATTGTTTGATCTAAGATCTTTAGGATCATCATTTGAAGGTGCAAATTCCCTTATGTATTTAATTAATGGAAGCGTAAAAGGCATTGATGGATACGTTAAACGATTAATTGATGAAATTCGTTCTACTTTAAAGAAAAATGATCTAAAGGCAAGTAGAACCAAAATTGCATTATCTTGGACACTTGATCAATATGCAATGCGTGGAGATAAAATCGAGATGCTTCAAAATCTAACATCACGATTACGCGATTACATTGGCGATGTTGAAGCTTACGAGGATCTTAATTTTGATCTGTTCCATAGTAACAAAACCACAATTGTGGTAGCATGTTCCAAATCTGATTTTGATAACATTGAAAAAAATAAACAGGATTCTGATTTAATTGTAGTTAAAGCTAATCCTCTGTGTGAAATTACTCAAAATGGTATAAATTAGCTAAACTATTATTTTATTTGAATTGTCAAGCGAACCCGATTCGAATGAAGTCTCAGTTGATGTGATATCTGAAAACGAAATAAAATCTGATTCTTCTGAAGACACATCTAAATTATTGGAAACAGATGTTGAAGGTATGTCAAAATTATTGGATTTAGAAAAACAAAAAACTTCTGAATATGAAGAAAAATTAAAACTTGTATTGGCAGACTTTCAAAATCTTGATCGAAAAACCCAAACTGATATTCAAAATGGTGTTAATTCAAAGATTAATGAATTTGTATTAGATTTTTTAAAAATCTATGATGATTTTGTTCTAGCAAAAGAAGTTTTTTCAGAAAGTAAAATTAACTCAGAAGGTTTAGATTCAATTTTAAAAAATATGGATTCTTTGTTGAAAAAATATAACGTTGTTTCGATTGATGCCTTAGGGGAAATTTTTGACCCAAACTATCATGAGGCCATATCCATCATTAGTGATCTTGATCTGGATGATAATACGATTACAAAAGAGATTCGGAAGGGATATATTTCTCATGAGAGAGTTATAAGACCGACACTAGTGGAGATTTCAAAGACGGAATGATGATAAAATATGGTTAAAATTATTGGAATTGATTTGGGAACGAGTAATTCTGCCGCTGCAGTTGTTATGGGTGGAAAACCCACAATTATTCCTGCAGCTGAGGGTGCTACCGTGGGTGGAAAAGCGTTTCCATCCGTAGTTGCATTTTCCAAAGATGGGGATCTTTTAGTTGGTGAACCTGCGCGAAGACAATCTGTAACAAATCCTGATAGGACTATTTTTGCTGCTAAGAGAAAAATGGGCTCCGATCATACCTTTAAAATTCTGGATAAAGAATACAAACCTCAGCAAATCTCGTCGTTTATTCTTCAGAAAATTAAAAAAGATGCCGAGGCCTTCATTGGAGAACCTGTCCAAAAAGCAGTAATTACGGTTCCTGCATATTTTGATGATAATCAACGTCAAGCTACTAAAGATGCTGGAACGATTGCGGGATTAGATGTTGTTAGAATAATTAATGAACCAACTGCTGCATCTTTGGCATTTGGATTAGACAAGGCAAAAGAAGACATGAAAATTCTTGTCTTTGATTTTGGTGGGGGAACATTGGATGTTACAATAATGGAAATGGGCGGTGGCGTTTTTGAGGTTCTTAGTACGTCAGGTGATACTCAGTTAGGTGGTACGGATATGGATAAAGTTCTAATCGATTACATTGTAGATGAATTTAAGAAAAAAGAGGGTGTTGATCTTTCTCAAGATTCAACTGCAATGACGAGAATTAGAGAAGCTTCTGAAAAAGCAAAAATTGAATTGTCTACTGTCATGGAAACAGATGTTAATTTACCTTTCATTGCTCATGATCCTTCTGCAGGTGCTAAAAACCTAGAATTAAGAATCACTCGTTCTAAATTGGACGATTTGATTAGATCAATTGTTGAGCGTTGTAAGCCTTCAATACTCAAGGCATTAGAAGATGCAAAACTCTCAAACTCTGATATTAACAAAATCGTGATGGTTGGTGGACCAACAAGAATTCCTTTAGTTAAAAAATTTGTAAGTGAAATCGTTGGTCAGGAATCTGAATCAGGAGTTGATCCAATGGAGGCGGTAGCAATGGGAGCTGCAATTCAGGCAGGAATTATTGCTGGAGATGTTAGTAGTGATATAGTATTACTGGATGTAACTCCTTTAACTCTGGGAATTGAAACTCTGGGTGGGGTTAGAGAGCCATTAATTGAAAGAAATACTACCATTCCAACATCTAAAAGTAAAGTTTTCACAACGGCAGCTGATAATCAAACGGCTGTTACAATTCATATTGTTCAAGGTGAACGTCCAATGGCAACTGACAATGTGTCCTTGGGAAGCTTTAATCTTACAGATTTACCTCCAGCTCCAAGAGGAATTCCTCAAATTGAAGTAAAATTCGATATTGATGCCAATGGAATAATCAATGTTACAGCAAAAGACCTTGGAACTCAAAAAGAAGCAAAAATCACTATTGAATCCTCTTCAAAATTATCAAAAGAAGAAATTGAAAAATTAAAAGAAGACGCAGAAAAATTTTCTGACGAAGATAAAAAGAAGATAGAAAAAATTGATCTGAAGAATGAAGCAGAGAGTTATATCTATACAACTGAAAAATTGGTAAATCATGATCTCAAAGATAAGATCTCTCAAGAACAGGGAATTAGAATTACTGATGCCGTTAAAGAAGTCAGAGAAGTTCTAGATAAGGAACCTGAAGAATTGAAACCTAAACTCGAAGCATTACAAACATTGGTCAACGAAGTCACAACAGAACTTTACAAAAATGCTTCACCTCCACCGGGTGCAGAAGGACAACCGGGTGCAGAAGGACAACCATATGGGTCATCTTCTGATCAGACTAAATCTAATTGATTTTTAATTCAATCATGTATATACAGTAATTATCACATAGGAATGATTCATGGCTGCAAAACGTGATTACTACGAGGTTTTAGGCGTCTCAAAAACTTCTTCGCCTGACGAAATCAAGCAACAGTATAGAAAGTTAGCCTTGAAATTTCATCCAGACCGCAACCAGTCCTCAGAAGCTGGCGAGCATTTCAAAGAAATTTCTGAAGCCTATGCGGTTATTTCGGATCCTGAAAAGAAGCAAGTCTATGATCAGC
>JAJCXK010000018.1 GCA_029263475.1 Candidatus Nitrosopumilus sp. | reverse complement strand
GCAGGTATGATTGGTTTTATCGGCCAAGGAAACATCAGAGAAGTTCCATTATACTATCAAGAAAAAGTCGAGCAGACAGTTGTCTTTGAAGAAATAGATGGAAAAGTCCAGATTGTGGGGATTAAGGGTATTGCAGGAGAAGTCAATCCAACATTACTCACTAGAACATCCTTTGCATACATTTTGACTGTGATTAACAACGGAACTGCAAATCACAGACTCTACATAGAGGGATTGAACGTTCAAACAGATCTGCTAGACCCAGGACAAAATGACACCATTACGATACTGCCTAATGAGGAAGGAATCTATAGTTATTACGACAAGAGAGAAAGATTGAATTTTCTTGGCAAATTACAGGTCGTGACAGTTGTTCCAAGTGACGAGTTTCAAGGTTTTCTAAAGGACATGATTTGAAATGCATTTTCAAACCCATAACATATCTAGTCCTCGTAAAAAATCCAGGACAGTCCTTCATACTCTCGGAAACTCTCGGGACATTTTACCGAATTGATAGTTCGTTGTTCCGAATTGATGCCGAAAAGATAATTTCTTCAGCCGAACTGATACCGAATTGATAATTGATATCTCCGAATTGATAGATCATTCCACCGAATTGATAAAAAATATCAGAAAAACAGTCCGTTAGAACCGCCTTTCCAATTTGATTGTATGTTTTCTGTGCTGTTGTCGTTTTCATTTTTGTAGTGATTGTATAACCACAATCCGCCAAAGACTGCAATCATCACCCCGCCAAAAATCAAGAAGGCCTTTACGATTCCAGAGTTTCCAGTAATGTCAACCCCTTTCACGTCTTTGAGATATGTCTTAAACTCCTCAGGCCTATCTTTGAACTGAACAAAATTATTCATGCTGTTTGCACGGTATGTCCTGGGTTTCTTGTCAGGGCCCCTTTCTCTGCTGCGAGGTTTTTTTGCAGTAACTTCCATTACAGAATCATCACTACTTTCAGCTGCAATTTCAACAACTTTATCTTCCTCCATCATATTGCATCACCTCCCCTGGCCATGATGCTGCCAGCAATGATTTTCTCGATTGTCTTCTTGTGGAGTTTCAATACTCCGTTTTCCCTAATCTTTTTTTGCAACGAGATTAGATTGCTCCTTGATATTCCAAACTTGCGGGAATCTCTTGGCCTAATCTCTAGTATCTTTTCTTCCAGGTTGTCATAGACTGTACAACTCTCATCTGAAGTGACGCCTAGAACATTAGTAGCATCGAGATTTGCCACCTCCTTTCCGACATATTTTATCTGATTCCTGTCTATTTTCATGCGTAATCTAGGCAACAAGCCAACATCTCCTCCTGACTTTGTCTCCTTGTGGTCGGCATAGTCATCCAACGTTTCACTCAATGGCTTCCAATAGGGAATGGCATCTGCAGAGTCTGGGAATTTTTCTCCAGTGGTATAGTTTGTAAACGGCATGTACTGGATACATTCTCTATTCTTTGCATCAAGGTATGGCAAAGTTGGAATTACTACATTTCCATCCTCATCTGTCTTGCAACCTGCACCGACAAGTATCTTGTTGAACGGTCTTAGATTGGAGAATCTTTTCAACACATTTGGTGTTGTAATATTCATCTTGGATACTGCATACTTGGAATCATACTTGTCAAGTGTATTCTGTTTGTTCTCTGGGGAATAATGCATTGCAAGTATGTTATGCCACCATTTCTCTGTATCAACGTCCAATAGATGAGCTAATCCATGAGATGTGAACTTGTGAATGTTGAATTTATCTTCTATTCCATCATACTCAAACAAGGTATATCTCTTCGACGATACACCAAAGAACAATACATTCTCCAATAGTTTTCCGTCATCAGACTTTTCAATCTTGAAAATCTGCACATCATTGTTGTTGTATGGATTGAGTTTCTGGAAAAATTCCTGAATCTCACTTGCATGTTTTGGTGAAACCATGATACTGTCTGTGTCCATGTAAGCTACGTATCCATCCTTGTGTGACGTAACTATACTTTCAGCAGCTGCCAAAACCAATCTTGCAGCAGCAGGCAAGAACACCCCAAGTATCGGATTGAAATGCTTTGCAGGAATTTCCTTTCTTGCTAGAGAATTTTGATCAACTAAAAATGATTCATCAATCCCATAGACTGTTACTGGTTCATTTTGCTTTTCAGATTCAGTATTCACCTGAATGTGAATGCCGTATGATGCGGTGTTTGCAATTATCTTTATCGTATTTTGAATCGTCTTGTCAATTTCAGAATTATCTACAGAAGATGATTGCTTCATCTCCAATCTTTTCTCAATTAGTCGCTCTATGAAATTCTCCTTTCTTGGATTGACTGTAACTCCCTTGAAAATCTCTATTTTCTCATCAGGTATGTTTTGCTGTATTCCTACTGGAGAAAACGTGATTGCCTTTTCAATTATAGGAGTATGGCCTGTAAGCAACTTTGAGGCTATCAAGTCAGATACGGTATACCATAGGCTTGCCCCATCGGTACTTTTGAGATAGTTTACGCCTATGTTCTGGGTCTTTTTGGAGCCATATGAACAGCGAACAGGCACAATCATGGAGCCATCAGGGACTACCTTGCATATTGTGGCAAGTTGCCTCCACGTATCTTTTTGAGAAATATCCTGCAGAGTTATCTCATCAAGGAATCTCTGAGTCTTCTCTGTAGTGACGGAGTGTTCTATCTTCTCTGCTGTCAAAAATGAGTACATGTCCATCAATGAAAACAAAGTAGGATAGGTACTGGTGCAGTCAAGGTACGTAACTGGTACTGGTGTCTTTCTAATTCGAGTCTCGACTCTTCCTGCATAAAATGCAGTCATCAAGTTTCCAATAATCTCTTTTGAAAAGTCTGGATTTTTCTCCAAGAGTGGTTTGATGTTTAGTTTCTCCAAGTAGAGTTTGCCAATTGATGCAGGTGAATACAACTTGTTTGCATGGAACGGTTTCACCAAGAATGTATCTTCTAGCACAGAAATAATGGTACAATAGAGATTGTGCACTGTTAATGTTTTTTCCACATTGTTTCTTATTGCATTTGCCGTAACTCCTTTCTTGTTTTGCAAGTGTGTCTCAACACCAAACGTATTTGCAACATCACTTATTCCATCAAAGGATTTGTTGCTCATTGCATATCCCAAAGTTTTCAAATCAAGAAAATATCCACGATACACCTTGTGAGTTGGAGTGCTTTTCTTTTCACTCTTTGTCCTTAATGGAGTTGCAAACTGGATGAATGCGGCATCGCTGTTGATGCTCTTTATCTTGATTGCAGGGAGACGTGGAATACCATCAACTAGTTTTATGGAAAATGCATCTTGTATCTTCCGTGCAGTTCCCCACGATGCTGCAAGTCTTGACAACTCGTATGGCAAGTCAAAGGATACACACTTTGCCCTTGCCTTGTAGACATACGGGTAGAAAATATTTGTAACAAATTCATCTTTGGATGATACGGTTACACCGCAGTCTTTTTCTTTTTGGAGTGTTTCTGCAACTTGTCTCACCACGTTGATTTTTTTCTCGTCTAATTCATTATGGAATAAACAAATCTTGTACAATGTACCGTTAATCCAGACTGCACAAGAGCCAAAGGTTAAGGTCTGATGCTGGTCATGAGTGGTTTCGGTACTGAGAGTCAATACCATTCCGTTGTTGGCATTTTGGTTGTGGCCAGAATATCCTCCAGACCTATAATTTCCAGTGTAGCATCTGAGGCTGATTGGCTCTGCCTGCGGTGAATTGATCGCGCCTATTTTGCCCAGTTTCATGCGTATTCCCCCATGTTTAGCATATTGTAGATTCTCTGGCGCAGCTTCTTTGCCAATTCCTCATGTGCACTGATTCCAGTCTTCTTTCCCTTTAGCATCAATACGTCATGAATGCCCATGAGCAAAAATCCAAGTCTGACATTTTCTGGCTGGTCATTTTTCATCCAACGAGAATCCCATACTTTCTGCTGCTGGCTCAGTTGTTGGTGGCAGTGGCGGTCGACAGTTATTGTTTGATGAGAGTGCTTAATTCCTGATAGATGATGAAGTTCAAGGTTGTATGGTTCTTCCTTGGAGTTGCATATCTCACATCTGTTTTTCTTTTCCTGCATGGACTTGTTTTTGGGTTTTGAGATTATCTCCATCACCCATTCCTCGATACCGTTGATGGCATCGTTATTTTCATCACGTATCTGCCCTATGCCAAATCCTAACATGGTCTGAAGAGTTGCAATTGA
>JAJCXK010000017.1 GCA_029263475.1 Candidatus Nitrosopumilus sp. | reverse complement strand
GTTGGTTTCTCTAGTAAAAAACAAGGAATATCAATATCACATCAACGCAACTGACGGTAAAATTCTTCTTTCTGCACAAGATGGGACAGTTTTGACTGGACCTTATGGAATAGAAAATGAAGAGTAGACTTTTGATAATTAGAACTTAAGACCAAAACCGATTAGGTACTTGATGAGAGTTCCAATTAATCATGTTTGCATAATTTAGTATTTAGATCATTCTGAGGAATTATACTATTTTCTTTTAGGCAAACTTTGCAAATTGTAATCTAGTATTCATACGGTAGGAGTCATCATCTAATAGTTTAACCAACAGACCATAATAACCGTCCAAGGGATGGGCAAACTTTGGCCCATCCTTTCAAATCATCTTTTGCCAGTTATTGGTTAACACAAATCACCTGATGAATAAGATGAACGAATCATCCGTTTTGCTTTTATTCAAATTTTGTAAACACTGTACATGAGCAATCAATATAATAATCAAAACAAATCAAGCAGCTGGAAAGAAATACAGGGACTGTCCTGGATTTTTTATGAGGACTAGGTTTTACCTACAAAAAGTTCGAAGTCCTTATGAATGTCATAATTTCAGTCTCGTTATGAAATATTTTTTTACGATTTTTTTGATTTTAATTGGGTTTACAGGTATGATTATGCCTGATGTGTTTGCTTCTGAAAATCAATTACCCTATAACATGCATTCTTCTGCATTTGGAATTTTAGAATACGACGATGTTTCTGGTGGACCTTGCATGTTTATCATTCCAGATTATTCTGTAAAATCAGTAAGCTCTGACGACACTTACCTTCTTAGTTGGAATGGATTTCAGCACAACTACCTTGCAGTGATTGGAAATCATGAGGATGCCTCATATCAATATCTGCAAATAGGATTACCATCCGGATCTGGCCATCCTTCGTACCTTCTTGACTTGAAAAATCAAGACCGCGTAATGCATGGGGGATTGTACATGGATTATGAAAATTTGGCCGTTTTGGCCCAAACTGCCACATCTAGTTTGCAATTACCTGAATATGATCACCATAGATTTTTTAAAAATAACACCAAAGATGTGACCTTTAGTCGCAATGCCCTAGGGCCTGATGATTATAGTTTTGATGCAATTTTATTCAAATCTGATGATTCCCCTTGGAGGGATGGTGAATCATGCGTAATGCATGTAGAATGGCCCTTTGTAATTACAGAGCAAGGAAGTGCAGTTACTGAAGAACCTCTAGTTACAATAGGAAAACTAACTGATGTCACTGAAATCTTTCCGCCTCTGAAACAATCCAAATTCGGCATGATTCCAGAATCTATTCGATGCAAAACTGACTTGCAAAGTATAACAAAACAATCAGATGATGACAATAATCGTGTAGCATGCGTTAGTTCAGATACAAAATCAAAATTAATTGAGCGAGGATGGGCAACTCAATTCCGTCAAAATGATCCTGATTGCTTTACACGTTGGGAAGTTACTTTGGAGTCTGATGTTGATAAAGACATGCTGGAAAATATGCTGTTAAATGAAATTGCTCAATTCGGTGATGAATATGATCTTCTGAACAGAGATATTGTAATTGACAGATTCGGTGTTGATAAAGTGATAATTGGTGTGCAAGGATGTTGGGGATGGGCTGAATCTGGAGAGCCAGATCTGATGGCTGCAATTGACAATTTGGAGGAAGTACGCGACATCAATTGATGTCAAATTATAAGATGAAAACTAGATCTTTGATAATTATTATTTTGATTGTAATCATCATTGTTGCAATTCCATTGATTTTTCTTGGAATTGAATATTATCTTAGTATGCCAGTAATGGTTGGTTGTGCAGAATACACAATAGATCCAATTACTAATGAAGAATATTGTAAAAAACCAATTATGAGGATAACGTGATTAGAAAATGAAGAGTAGACTTTTGATAATAACTTGTATACTGTTATCTGTGAGTGTTATCGGTATTTCCTTTGCAACTCCGCCCCCAGCTGATCCGATAAAGGAAGCGGAATATGAAAAGAAACTGTCATTACGTTCAACACAAACTGCACAACAACAAATTGAAAACGGAGTTTCTTTTCTTGATGTTACTTGTAATGACAAAAAAATTCCAATGTTAAAGTATTCTGAGAATGTGGTTGTGTGTATTTATGAGGATTCTCGAGAAAAATTGGAACAAAGACAATGGGGAATATCTCATAAAGCAAACCAAGATGGGATAAAACCTGGATGCACTGACTACCGTTTTATTATGAATCATCAAAACAATCCCCCTTCAAAATCTGAAATATCAAAAAAATACAGAATAGCAGTAAAAGACATTGCTAGGGATACGGTGTTCTGGAAACCTGTTGAATTGGAATACTCTGAAAATATCATCAAGTTGATAGCACGGGGTGCATTTCAGGAACACCATCAAGAGAGAGTTGCAAAAGAACTATCCATGGTCAGTAAAGTTACATCAGTTGACATAGACCGAGGTGCTTGTTCGTGATCATAAAATTTGAAATTGTTATGAGGTCTGAAAATGAAAACTAGATTTCTAATACCAATTGTAGTTTTAGTTGTTGGGATTACTGTAATCACATCTGCTGACGTTTCATATGGGTTGTGGATACCCAAAACTCCAGAAAAATTATTTGAGCAAAGTGAAACAGTATTTGTTGGAACTATAGCATCAGTCAATGTCTTAGAATTTGAAAGATCCAATACACATCATGTTGAAGAAAATGGAGTTTCACGGATGGTTATTGAAAACTATACTCAAACCCTTGATGAGTACACTGTAGAAATTGAGGAATTTCTAAAAAACCCGCAAGAATCAAACACAATAACTATGCTGGAAGCAACAGTTGGCGGGGTCCCTGGCCGTAATGTTTCAATAGGTGGGTTTGAGTCTGATGACCGAGTTCTGTTTTATGTTCCAAAGATAGATGGAATAAACCAATATTCCCCTGAATCCTTTAAGATTCCAAAACAATGTGATGCAAAGTTAGTATTAGAACAACCAAAGATTACTCTTGCCAATGACTTTAGAATGATGCAAGATGGAATTCCATTACAGGATAATTTCACTGCCAACAAGCCTATCCAGTTTGTCTACGACAAGGACATGCGAACACTGGAAGGAAGAAGCTTTGATGTGGAGATAAGCATAAGCAAGATGATTGGCAACGACAGAGAAATCGCAATTAACGAAAATATTCATACAGAATCCAAACCCTGTGAGTGGATAACTACTGCAAGTTGGGAGTTTGTTCCAACTGCTGGCAAATATTCTATGAGGATGCATACATCTGAGGGAAACCGTACTGGTGGTGAAACTGTAAGTGGCAGTTTTACAGTAATTGAAGATATTTCTTCTCCAACCAAAAGCCTATTCCCACTCCATGGAAACCAGATTGGAAAATACATGCCTCCATTAAAGCAGTTCCATTATGGAATCCCAGTTGATGAAATACAATGCAGAACAGATATGCAAAAAATGTTAAAACATGATGGAATTCCTGCATGTGTCACGCCTTCTACTGCTCCCAAACTGTCTGACAGAGGTTGGAATTGGGTCTTGGATTTGGAATTATGGGAAGAAAACTATCTTTTGATTTCTCCAACTTACTATGTAATCAACGCTAATGGGGGCAATTATGGAAGCCAATACATGATTTCCGGTGCAATTGTTAATGACATCTCATTTGATCAACGTGCTAATTCTTTGATTGTCTTGATGAGCAGTCCTGAAAGAGGCATATTGCAGATAGTAATGCCAAGTGGACTGTTGCATGTGCCAGCACAAGCTCCATTCTCTTATTTTATTCTTGCAGATGGAGAAGAAATTGAATACGAGAAGATCTCTCCAATTGTTCTGAAAATACCATTTGGTATTGGAACTGAAAAATTAGAAATTATAGGAAGTCATACACATGGCCAAAACTAGATTCTTAATAATAATTGGAATAGTTGCGACGATTACTATACTGGCGTTTTCAACTTCTGGAATGTCTACTCCTTTGTACTCTCATATCTCTGAATGTTATTACACAGACGGAAATAATATTCCACACCCATGCATGATTATTGATGGTTGGTATGATGTATTGTTACAATCAACTACTCAAACCATAGACGAACCATGTGATCCGAAATACATGGTAGTAGGTAACAACGAATGCGTTTTGAACCCACTATTCATAGAGCCAAACACTGTAATTATTTATGACAAATTTGAAAATAACAGAAATAGACTGGCCATTGCACCTCATACCATGATAATAAACATGACAGGAAACGACACTGTCAAATTTGTAAATAACAGCACTACGGATGTCAACATTTTTGATAACTCAAAAGGACTGTGGAAATTTGAAAATGTAAGTACATCGTCTCAGCGAATACTATTTATCAACAATACTGATTACTATCAATTTCTAATACAAAATTCCCGACATGGACAAACCGGAGAAATTGTTACATTGTCTGAGGAAACCAATTCCCTTCCTGTTGAAATACGAGCAAAAATGGCGCAAAGCATCATCGGGAATGACATTAGAACCAGAACAGAAGTGACTAGTATTGGGAGTGGCGGGGCAGAACCGGGAATTACTATTGGCATTATGGATAAATTTGAGAACAAATATGAGAACTCTGAAGCGTTCTTTTATGAAAAATACAAAAAAATGATTCCATTTGACGTACCCATCAGGGTTGAATTTCGTGCACCAATAACACTACAAACTGGATGATAAAACATGAAAACGACATTTTTTCTAACTGCTACACTTGTGCTTTCTTTCACATTTTTTGCACCCTTAGTTTTTGCAGAGTCATCTAATGAAGAAAAGACATCGTCTCAAAGAATGGACAAATGTGAATACTATCTACAATATCCAAATGATCTGCACAGTATGTGTATGTACAAAAGAAGTTGTGAAGGACTAGAATTTACCAATGAAGACAGAAAAACTGTTTTGGAAGAGGATTATCTCATCCAACTGTTTTTACAAAATAATCCGTGGGCAAGTCTTCTTAGGTTTGGTGCAATAGGAAACTTCGATATAGAGAACCCCTGGTTGGTTGGATCTCAAAACTACAATCAATACAAAAACATGGGAGTTTCTCTTAACGCGTGCAGCGACATTACTAGAATCAGCTATCAGGATTTGAGGCTAGCCATATTGGAACAAGGAAATGATGGGAAGGCCCTTTTAGATGTGGAAGAAGAGGACATAATTGATTCCGTTGTGTCGGTGGGAGAAGGCAAATATAAAATGGCCAAAAGAATCATTGGCAACCACCTTTCTCCAAAAATTCAGGTGGATGAATTTGGTATTCCTCCAAACAAAATCCAATGCAGAGACGGACTTGTCCAGGTGTTCAAAAAATCCGACAACTTTCCAGCATGTGTTACACATGATACGGCAAAAAAACTAGTTGAGAGGAATTGGACCAAATCCGATAAAGATGGACTGACAGTTAGCTTTTCATTCTGCGGTGCTGATGGATTTTATTCTGATGATAATCTGAACAAAAGCAATTCCACACATACCTGGGACGAAAACTATTGTGAATGGACAAAAAACACTATTCCCAAAAATAACCCTGCAAAATATTCAGAAACTATCATTGATAACAATCCTTACAACAATGAACTGATCATATTCCAAAAAGATAGTTTTGCACCATTGCAATATAACAAAACCAAACAAGTCATTGATGAAACATTCCTGTCTAAGACTGCAGGAGAATGGCAGAAAGTTTCACGGGATGTTCTGATGGAAGAACATGAAAAATATCTTCCAGAACACAGATTCTTTGATCATCTGGGTTCGTTTCTAATCAAAAATGAATTTCAAAACATAATGAATGAACTAGGCATTGTAAATGTTGAGAATGACTTTGAGGTAAAAAATGGAATGTCTCTGACTTCTTTGCCTCCTCATAACTCCTATTATTCGATTATCAAGGCAACAGACGGGAATTATTATAGGCTTCAAGGGGGAACACATGCCAACGAAGTCAATGTCTCTAAGGTCAGTGCGTTGTTATTCTTTGATACTAGCACGGATTTCAAGATGGAAGATTTGGTTAGTACAAATCAACTTTTTACGATATTACCTGAAAACAACAACAAGCCCGAGATAGAACCTTCTAATCTAATCATTCATACAAATAATTCCAAAGTTGAGTTTTACAACAATACTCCGGAAGTTATTAGAATCCAAGACTCTGGCACAGGTAGGGTAGGAGAAGAACATTTGCTTGGTTGGGTAGGACCCACAATTTTGCCATACACCACAGCAAGCATGACCTTTGATGAGCCAGGCAATTTTGACTTTAATGCAAGGTTTGCCCCAAACCTGGAGAACCCATTATGGTGGTCCACCCATACTCGGGGAACAATAATTGTTATGTCTGATGACATGAGTTCCGTATCTCGTGAGGAAAAAAACAAGATGGCACAATCCCTCTTGTTTGATCTTGGTCTTCCTGTAGTGGGTGCAGGAACTGGTAATGCAGATAATGTGTTGAGTGTACAATTGGATCCATCCATTGTTGAAATCATTCCTAATGCAACTCAATACTATAAGGAAAGAATAGAACAGATATTCCCGTTTGAAATTGTTTTGGATATGGGGTATTAAGATGAGAATAAAATCTCAAATTATCGTTGCGGGTTTGATCATATTCATTTCACTCATTATTGCTGATAATTTAGATATCCAATATGCTTATGCTGGATGTGTTGCAACAATTCTGCCACAACCATGTTTTGATGCATTTATGGGGAGTCATGAGCCAATAACCCAGAAATCAATCATGGAAAACTATGCCAAAAACATAGAGTTGAATTTTGGTGATTGGGAACCAGGTGACAGAAGATGGGATGATTTTGAAAAAAAGCTGAACTTGCCTGCAATAATATGCACTGAATTTATCTCAGATGGCCAAACCCATTACCGAATGGCGGAATGGGCGGATGCATTTAGAATTTCTAGCTTTGAAAATCACAGAAACAATTTGATGTGCAACACATGGCTTCCTCCAGTTGATGACGGGGTAAGAATAACGTGGGACAAATTTGGCTATCTGCCAAATGATGTTGGTGTTGTTAAGGTGACTTACAAAGAAATGAATCTAGACCCCGCAAAACCCGATTCTTTTGACATTCATGTGTGGTCTGATACTGATCATGATGGAATCAATCTAACAGTAATTGAAACCAGTCATGATAGTGGAGTTTTTGAAGGTACTGTCTTCTTTGCACCTGTAGGTGAATCCAAAGATACTATTCTTTTAGTTGAAGATGCAGTGTATGCAGAATACAAGTCAAGCATTAAAAAAACAAAAATCATTGACGAGTATAAAGACATTATTTTGGATGCATCAGATGTAGATGATTTTAAAAATACAGAATACTCGCGTGACTGTTGGTATCAAGACAATGAAGGAAAATTCTTCCCCTGTCCAACAGAGCAACACATCTTAAATGACACGTTACCTTGGTATTTCTTGGCTGTTGCTTATTTGCCTGTAATTGTAATTGTTGTAGGAATTTCAATCGTAATTATTTTCATCATACGGAAAAAGAAAAGAAGATGAAAAGCATACTCTATGTTATTATACATCGTTTAAGTATTAAAAGCATAATAATCTCTCATTTTTGTTGTTTTTGAATTTTCATTGTAGAAAATTAAATTAATAAACACTTCCATGTGGGTATTGCTCACTAAATCAATATAGAGTGATTATTTATGACAATCACATTTACAACTAGTACATACACATCTATGGTTTATACAATCTCTACAACCTTTACTTCTACCGCTTTTAACTCTTAACCATTCTTTATCCAATTAATTCAACTAGGAATTCTTTTTCCACGTGGGTCTTTTATTTCATCCACTAACTATAACCCCAGCATAATGTGCACGAGGCTATAGTTAACGTGGATAAAAGCACACTCATGTGGAATTAAAATTCTCTGTTTGGAAAGAACTGACAACTATTTGCTCTAAAAGTCTCAAAATTTTTTTCATAAGTAACTTGTCAGATTGGTTCAAAACCTAAACTGATTCAAACCTGCATGGATTTCAAAAGCCAAGGTATGGTGTAATCATCAAAGGTTGAGTGTGCTTTGTATTGTTTCAATTATTTTTTTGAATTGTTGGGGGAATCTTCTTGGATCTGAAGTATTTTTGTTTTGTAATATGTGATTGGAAGTTTGGAGTCTGCAGAAACTATATCAAAAGTTTCAATAACTGACCTATCGTTACTTAGACATGGAATCGTTTTAAATGATTTTTTCAAACCTCTTTTGATTTTTTCATAATCCCTCGCATTTATATTGTAGAATTTAGTTAGTTTGTTTTTCAATTTCTAGTGAAACACTCTTGTTACGCCATGTAACTTTTACTCTGAATTAATAATGTTTTTTGGTATTTTTCTAAAACGCGTTAACAGAGTCTTCAAATGTCCGTGATTGAAAAATAAAATATTTTGAATCCATCATGCTAATTTTGAGAGTTATCTTCAAGATAAAGTACATCGGTTTCCATCAAAATCTAGCACAAAAAACTGCATCTATGTCCCTGTGACACAAAAAACTATGTCTGTTTATTGTGTAGTGTGATGTTTAACGCCATCGATTTTAAAATAAGAAAAATTTGGTCTGTTATGGTGTAGTAAAATTTCTTTTGCTGCATGTGGTGTACTCTGATATTAAATGCTCCAAATCTGAATATCCACAAACCATGAAATCTGTCACACTGTATGTTGAGTCTGTTGTGTGTTCTATTTCACTGCAACATTCTTACAAATTATCTTTCATATGTCTATAATGATAATGATATCTCTTATTGCAAAACCAATCCATTCCACCTAGGTATTCCACGTGATCGGATTTGCCACAAAATGCACATTTTGTAAAACGTTTCATACTTTTTTCCTTCCTCATCTCACTTGTTTCACCTGTCGCGTTTTTCTCATACTACATCATTTCCGCCAGATGATTCCAATCGGCACATTTCCCACATTCTCTGTATCGATTTCATTAAAAGCATCAAATCTGATTTAAACTCTAGTCTGAAAACAATTGTCAATGCATTTGACATGTATATCCTTAATTTGATCACACATACAAGCAGATGCATAATTCATTGAAAATATAATTGGTGTTCCTGAGAGTATACCTGTCGATATCGTTAGTCTACTTGACATTTTCCCACCATCTTGCATTATCCTGAATCGCACACAACATGGGTAATTCTCCGTCTAGCCCATAGTCCTTGACGTATCCGTTTACAATTGCACCACTGAAAAAGTCATGACTGCTGTCTCCGGGTCGTTCTCCACAATATCCTATCGCTTCAGGATCAACAAAATCAAGATTCAGTTTTCCAATCTTGAACTTTGGTTCGATATTTTTCATCTCTGCGTTGTTTTGGATGTATTTCAACAATGTTTGGGCCTGTTTTTCCTCCTCCTCGGCGTGAAATATGATAATTCTCCTAGTGTGATGTGTGTCAGCTCCGTCTGCGCGTTGCAAAAGCAGGATGTCATGTTTACTTGGCATGGGTGTGGGTTTTCTGAATAAACGATCATCTCGTTTGGCTTTGAGATGGAATCTATTGCAAACCATTGAGTCTGCAAATCTGTATCAATCACTGCACCGCATCCAGGATCCCCCTCAAACGCAGGACCTCCGGTAACTACTAGTGTATCTTGATTGTAATTGTTCTTCTTTAGGGTGAGTATCTTTTCGACATCATCCATATTCGTGGATTTTGAGGAAAGCATGTTTTCTGAAACCCTGACCTGTCCCCCTTCAATGATTACCTAATTTACACATTCTTGAATGTTCAACTCATGTACCCCAAAGGGAAGTCCGGTGTCTTCCATTGCAAAACGTCCGTCAAAATTCTCATCAAACAGATTGGAATGTCTTTCAAGATGACTGGTAACTGGTTCATTGCAAATAGACCTGTACTCTGTCCACATCGCTGCTATACATGCAGAAGATACAATGAATGCAATTGCAAGGATTATTCAAAATCTAGTTTTCATTCTCAATCCACTCACATTTAGCCGGATCAAAACTTAATCTGCTAACACTTTCAGGCATCGGTACAATTGGACAAGTTGCAGATGCATGCTCTCTGAAAAAATCTTCGTAGCTTCTTCTATCCACTCCGATCACTTCACGTAGTTCACAGTAACATCCCTCGTCATCGTCTTCACACCATGGAGAAATATGCTGTGTTACATTGGAATTAAGCATCCCTCCATCGTATACGTCTGCAAAATACCAGTACTCTTCAACTGCCATATGTGCATGACCGCAATAGTTTTCAAATTTGGCATGATCACCTTGTTTTGAGATTATTGTAAATGTCATGGGTTCAGTATCATCCCCATCTTCTCTGATCTTGTTCAAAAAATCAGATTCAATTCCACTCTTGCTCATTATGTTGTTGTTTTGGAAGAACTTCTGTTTTTCATTGTTAATTTGATCTAGGCAATTTTGGATGTCTTGCTTTACTTTTCCGTATTCCATTCTGCATTCCCAAGGTGTTTTCGGATCATCTGGGTATGTCAGATAAGCTGCAAGAATAAAAGAAAATGCAATACCGACTATGGCAATGACCAAGATGCTATTTTTCATTTCCTCTTCTCGATTAACTCCAACAGCTCATCAGGCAGGCTACTGTGCTGTTTCTCATACTGCTCAATAAGATCTTGTGTACCTTGCTCGTCAAACTGGTCATGAACCATCCTTCCCACGATGTTCCCCAAATCTCCCTGTCTGCTCATCTCTGAGAATAATTTCCATTGCGATTCTTGATCAATTGTTACTGCCATGGATTCTGTTTCCACTAGCCTGTGTTTTTCTTGCAATGTTTTAGAATAATCGTAAACAGACTGGCGCCACGAGTCCAATTCGATCTTGCAGAAATGTCCGTTTGAGTAGCTGGAAACGACATCATCGCGGTTGAATGTGGCAAACTTATAGTCGTTATTCTTATCAGAACACTTCAAAGAGTATGGCTCCCTGTCAGTTATCTCATTGGTACACGAATCAACATGAAAGTATGTTGATGCGCTTTGATCTTTACTGTTAGTTGCAATCAACCCGTAGTGAATGTTGGATATGTCATTTCGTTCATCCATCATGATCAACTCAATGGCGTGCGACGAGTATTTTTTTGCAAACATTTGAAAATTACTCGTCTCTGAAATTTTCTCAAGATGCAGTGGAATATCTTGCTCAAAAGCACAAATCGCGGAGGGATCCAAATTCAATTTCTCTGCTATGTGATTTACATCCAAAAACGGATACTGTCCCTCAAGGAAAGTCATCTTTGAAACTTTCATTCCGGTCAAATTCAGAGAAATCTCTTTGATCTTTTCCTGCATCGTGATATTTAACTCGTCAAACTTTTCCACATTCTCAATTGCCTGATGTTTTTTTGCTTGCTCGTTTATTTGGATTATCTCATAGGAATATCTTTGAAATGATGTCGAGTTGGGAACCTCGTCGGGATTTTGATAAATCAGAAACAGTGATGCGGACATCAGAATTGCAGCTATCATGATTATGTTGAATTCTGCTCTCATTTCCTTTTTTTCCAAAAAACCATCAAACCAAAAAAGGAGCCTGCACCAATTAGCATTGCAATGATCATCGTGTTTGGATGGAACTCAGATTTGTCAAATATGGCCGTGCCAGAACCAAATCCTATACTTTCTTCGGAGAAGAATACTTTGTCACTGGCCATACTCATCTCTTCGCTATCCTCATAGACGTTGGTTGCAGCATCCCGTGTTTCAGATTCATTGATTATTCTTGCAGAGCCTACATTTGATTTATGTCCTGCATACACTGCATCTTCTACCAAAAGTCTAACGCCGCTAGATTCGCCCTTTGTGATAAAGAAAACACTGACTTCAAAAATCCCACTAGAGTTATTATTTTCAGTCACCGTCAGTTCGATGCCTTTGTGGTCCGTATCTGACCAGACATGGATGTCAAAAGAGTCCATTTTTTTGTCATTCAGATTCATGTCCTTATCTGTCACGCTGACAAGGCCTGTATCCTCTGGTAGATATCTGGATTTGTCCCACTTTGTACTTATGCCGTCATCGATTGGTGAAAGCCATTTGTCACAAAGCGAATCATCCCTATGGTTCTCAAAGCTGGAAATTGTCTGTGAATCCTTCCATTTGACCATTCTATACTGCTTCATGCCGTCAGCCACAAACTCTGTGCAGATAATTGCAGGCAGATGCAATGCTTCGTCTTCATCGTCCCAGATTCTGTCTGTCATCTGCCAATTCCTATAACTTGACTCGATGTTTCTGGCTAATCCTTCCATGATTGATTTCTCGGTAAGTGGCGGACCACTATATACAGAAAACGAATCAAAGCACGGCCCTGGAGGTCCAAACAGCGGCGCGGCACAAGATGCATGGGAATAAGGGATATCTGCAAATCCGATTATTCCAACTGTCATTATAATCCAAAGTCTGACCTTCAACTTCTTTCTCTCTCCAAATCACTATGAGACATTATATTGAATATGAAAATTGATCATGACTTGAATAGTTTTCTAAGGGTGACGGCATACAATCCATAAACAAATCGTGTACTCTTTAACATGTATTGCATGACAAACCTTTTTCTCATCTTCATGTCATCTTTAGTTTTTTTATATTCTAAAGACAACATAAGATGTTCTGAATCAATTTCAGACTTGCCAAAAAGAGAACAAATCTCCTTTACCTCTTGCTTTGTGGTGGATAATGGAATGTCTAATGCAAAAAGCACGTCGCCACAAGCCCAAAAATTTGCCTTTACTGCATGAGAAAATGCGGACATGGGACTGTATGGAAATATTATGAAGCTCATCATCAGCAATAGAATCGCGTTAAATGATGCCTTAACCTTCTCAATTAACGGAACCATTTCTGGTATTTCATCTCTGATGTCTTTACCATACAGTATGATTCCAGTATTTTTTATTCTATGAAGGAATAAGCCCAGTGATGCTATTGTCCTTGCTCCTAGTTCCGTTTTTAGATCCTTTGTAATCTTGAATTGCTTTAGGTCTAGTTGATCCTGGGCCACCACATAAAATGGCTGACCGAACATCATCTTGTTTTCAGTCTTGAAGATTAGATCAAGGGCTGGATTATCCGTCTTTTTGTAGGACGTGCATGTGTCTGATAGTTTTAGATCATGTTTCGCATCTAGGACAAATAGAAGTTGAGTAAGAAATCGTTCAATTCTGGCATTGTATTTTTTGTCCTTGATTATCACCACACAGTCTATATCTGACTTTCCACGTATCCATTCTCCAGTTGTGGCAGAACCAAATAACACAAAAGACACAATTTCGTCTGGAAATTCTCTGACTAGCTCAGATACCATCTCGTCCAAAAATGACTTTAACTGTGAATTTTGAATCATCTTCCTTATATCGCTAGTGATATCTCTAGTGATATATAGGATTTTGTTCTTAAATCTTATTCTCTTTTTTTAAAATAAAACAGTGGTGTCACACCTGAAATAATTATTGAAATTATGATGATCCACATATGGTCACCACGTGTCTCTACTGTAAAGCCTTCAGAATTCAAAAAGTTTGGGTCGAGTTTTACAATATGTTTGTCATATTGAAAATGACTTTAAATTTCATTGATGGATAAATAATATTGGTAGATATTGCGGTTTTCTATTTTCTTAACCCATTCTTCAATGACTCCTTGCTCTATTCTTTTATACATCTCGATTCTTTTTACTTCCATCCATTCCGAACCTTTGTGATCATAGTATGGGCCACATGCCATGTGGAACTTTAAATGGCTTACAGGACACGTGTCAAAACACGGGGTATCCTACCAGTCCTCATTGTAAACGCATTGTGGGAATGCTTGAGGAATCGCAAAAGGAAAAACAATGATTACGATCATCATCAAAGTGTCTGTCTTCATTTCCAATCAAATTACAAATCCCATTGCGATTGACCACGATATTTACACATGGTACTGTTGACTCCCATTCGATGGGGGACGTCTTCATTGACTGTCATGCATTCTAAATTTACCATCAGATGTTCTAACATGTCAAACAGTGTTTTCCACCACTACCATCGTTATCTAAAACGATTCTGTCATCCTTGCACTTTTTGTTTTCTGTTATTTTAAAAATATGGGTTCTCCATCAACAGAATCATCAGCAACTTCCATCATTCTAAAAATTTTATTTTTCTTATCGCCCGTTATCTTAACAGAATATACTTTATTTTTGGGATTTTTTCTCATCTGTAAAAGGCCCGATTTGATGCCATCTATAACAATCCATGCATGAGATGTTAATTTTGATTCCTTTAACTCAAAATCATCTATGCTATTTGTAATGTCTACTGATGATTGCATGTCAATCACACACAGATCGTAATCCGTCTCTTTATCGTTTGTCATGTTTGCTTTTCTCCTTCTCCATCATCTCATGATTATCTGCAAGTGATTTTCGCATCATGGCCACCTTCAAGTCTAATTTTTGTCTCCTCTTAGGCGCGGGATTCGTTGATAGTTCCTGAAAATATTCTTCCAATTGCTTTTTCATTTTTTCCCTGATGGCTTTTAACTTCCCAAGTGTGCCGCTGTGATTGTCGTTATTTTCTGTCAAGTTCCTCTTCTTGCCCATATTTATTGTGAGATATGTTGTTGTCGGTTGCAGACTTCAATGACGAAGTTTCTTCATCAGCTTGTTTACCTTCATTTCTGTCTGCAAGAATTACAGCCCTGACGTGTCTGGTTTTGTGTAAATTGTTTTCTTTTCCTCCTCTCGACCATACCATCTGACGTGAATCATTTATGACGAGTAGAATATGGGTTACTGTCTGACTTGCATATTGCGGGATGAATGCTGCGCATGCATATGTCCCTGGGAATCATTTACTGTCTTCGTCAGATGCAATTCGTTTATGTCTTATTCTGGTGTCGTATTCATGTGAGATGATGCCGCATACAAGCATCGTACTGCCAACACCTATTCCAATCCAGTCTTGAAGAAAAATGAAAACCATGGCGATGATGCCGCCAGATAAAAACACGATGATGTTAACTATTCCAATATGATTCTTTTTGACCATTGAAAGTTTTAGTATATTTCACAAGATAACTCTTTGATTCTATTGTAGTCTAATACTCTCCTTCAACACATCAAATGAAATGATACATGAACCAAGAATTGTAAACTATAATCATAAATCATGGGTATTAAAATAAAAAAAGAAATCAACACGATACGCCTTGCCATGTTTCTAATCTTCTTTGCAGTAATAGGATGTTCATTGTCCATGTCTGGGTTAATTGGAAATTCTCCGAAAGAACTGGAATGCTCAGAAGACGTAGGAGAATGCTTTGAGACTACGGTGACTAGAATAATAGACGGGGACACAATAGTAACCGCACAGGACGAAAAGATTAGATTCTCATTATCATCCGCACCCGAACTCAAAGAACTCGGGATGATATGGAACTATTGACATTAGGTATTGCGTGAGCAGTGAGTTTGCATCAGAATCATGGGCTCGCATGTGTGTGTCGGTAGGTTAAATCAGATCTTGGAGATGAATTAGTTTTCCACACACTTTGAAGCAAGAACAAATCATTCACGTGCTTTATCAACATGAAATGCATAACGACAATATGAAAAGTGAATGTACGATAAGAGGATTTGAGATTTATGATTATCTGATGAGTTTTGACATGAACTATGCAGAGAAAGACAAATCCTGCCTTGTAATTGTGACATCAGCATAACGGGTTTGAACTCTTCCATGATCTAAATCTTTTTGACTTTTGTCTTGCCACACTAGTTTCTAGAATGGGTCTTCACAACAGATGAAGCATAACGGTGAGCATCGTTCTATTTAATGAACGACATGCAGAACATCTATTCTGCTGGGTGTTTGGATCCTGACTTGTACTGCTTATCTTTACATTTTTGGAAAGTATTATTGTGTCAGTTTAGAAAGTAACTTTGAGGCTGAACCATCTTCTTTGCTTGGTCTTTGATTTCTTGTGATTCAATTTGATATCTTCAACATTTGGCTTGGTCTTTGATTTCATTGATCTGGGCTTGCTGGAATTGACTTTTAATGAGACCTTTGCTTGCAGTACGCGAGAATCACGGTTTCTGTCAATAGTCACAACTGGTTTCTTGTCCAAGAATAGCAAATTTGCCTTTTCTATCTTCCCTTCAACGCATCTTTTCCTTTGAACGTAGGGTTCAATTTGTAATGATGACAGATAATTTCAAGAGAATCAATATCCGTAAAATTCAACAGTTCATAAATATCACGATTATGCGATTCCCAGTCATCATGTAAACGTCGTGCCAATCTGTCTTTGTTTCCAGATGTTGGCTCTCCCACTTCTCGCAATGCCTCGCGAACCTGTTCTTTTGAGAAATATTCATCCAGAAGTTTTTTTACTGATAATGGCATTTCTTTTTCAACATCTGCAGAAAAGAAATAGTTTTGGTCTTTGATCCATTCAACTTCTTTTAATGAAATTTAGAATGATAATGTGCGTGTAAAGTATGACTGGAATTTTAATTCCATGATGAGGCAGTACGATTTATCTATGATCAATTCAGATTTTAATCATGAAATTACTTGTTACCATTCAACCCACAATAAAAAAAGGCAAAGAGATCGTCAAGGATCTCAAGGCAATAAGAGAACTGGAAAAATATTACAATGAAATCAATGGAGAATCTGCTTACTTTTACGAGTTTGAGGGCCACAGGACATTTGCGTTTATCATAGATGTGCCAAAGCCTGACAGGCTAAGTGAAATCGCAGATCCCATGTTTAAGAAATTTGAAGCACGGATACTGTTTCAACCTGTGATGACTTTTGATGATCTAAAGAAAGCGTCTAAGAAGAAGAAAAAGAAAACATCTTTGAAAAAGAAATAGGCCTCTAGATGAATATTTTGAGAATGCCCTCTGATAAGATGCATGATGATATCGCATAATTACAGTTGACATGGCTTTGCAGCAAAATTCCAAATAATGAAATCGTCAGGCCGATGACAATGGATTTCTTGCTCACGTCAAAGTTATCATCTGTCAAGTCACTCAACATGAATTCTACGTACAATTTATCTATTGAACAATTTTAATTTTAAATGTTAATTTGTCAATACTTTACATTATCGTCGGTGCGGTAGCTTCAGCAAGTATCATCTTGATAAGATATTATCTGCAGCAGAGAAAAAAAGAATCCTACGGCGGAAAGTTCTGCTTTGAGTGCAACAAATCTGCTCCTAAGGGATACAAGACATGTCCAAGGTGCGGACTTCCTCTGGGGTCTTGAAATTGCCTAATTCCACCTGATGAAATCATTTTTGGTATTGTTTTCATTAATCGTTAACTGGCGGTTCCTCTTCTTTTAGTCCTCATTGCATTGTGTCTGATGGTCTGGAACCATGATGATGGCAATCTGAACGGATAACTGTGTCTTTTCATTTGCAGGCATAATTTTGCAAACATGTGATGATTAATTATGAGTGTGATGGTTGTATAAGAATAGAAAAGACTTTCGTCTTAGTAATTATTTTTTGAAACAAACTCATCTGTTATTATCTTGGATAATTTCTCAAATGACACCGTTGACTCTATCTTGTACCAGTGTCCATTCAGGCAGAAATCAAAGTAAAAATAATTCGACTCATCCTTATGTATCTCATAAAATATCCTCTGATCATACAACACATCAAATGCTTCTCTTGTAAAGCCATGACTGTCAGGAGTCCATGATTCACGGACGCAGTAGCTGTTTGCAATCACTTGGCATGGATATCATGTCAAGTCTGGATGTGGGGTGATAGTACTCAAAAGTAGGATGGTTGCCGTTTCCAGGATTTACAAAATGCAAATAGTATCCTCCATCAAGTGTCAATGGAACTATTGCTGAATCTGGAAAGTCTGCAGTATGGATACTCAGAAGAATTTGAGATACTGCAAGTATCTCCTCATCTGAGACGTCTCGTCCTACCCCTATGATTCCGTTTTCATCTCTAGTGAGTACCGGTGACTCTACTAACAGGAATCCGTCCTCGTCAATTGACAGGTCCAACTGGGGAAGGGCTCCTGCATTTGAACCTCTTGTTAATTTGACATGTGGATGGACTGATACTCCGT
Source organism: Candidatus Nitrosopumilus sp. (assembly GCA_029263475.1). GTDB lineage: Archaea > Thermoproteota > Nitrososphaeria > Nitrososphaerales > Nitrosopumilaceae > Nitrosopumilus. Next base: position 21,607 of record JAJCXK010000017.1, on the reverse strand, counting down.
CAAGCACGCGATATCCTGGACTGATGCATGGATCCTCTATTTTGAAATCCCTCCCTGTAAGCGGCCAGTACTTTGTGATGCAATGTGATGTCAGATCAAGTCCACTGTATGCCCTGAACGAAGATACGTCATTGGTTGCTCCTCCAAGGTATTCGGGAAGTCGAATCAGATTAAATGCCTGAAACGCATCACGATTGTGGATGTTTTGTGAGTCAGGATAATAAAATCGAATCGAACTGCCAGGACTCATGTCTGAAGTTCTGACAAAGTCATCAATTATTTTCTCCTGGTTATGTCTTTCATGTATTTTATCTGCATAGATTTTCTCGTATGTGGAACTGGTCTCTGCTGAAAGGTATTCTGAAATTGTCACGGTACCCCTGATTGTAAAAATTGCAATTGAAATCAACATCAGATATTTTCTCAGATTCCCTTTCATCTCCAATTTCCTTCTTTCTAGATAATAAAACAATTTATTGTATGTTCGAATCCCCGTAAATTCGATCAATGATAAAAAAATGACTTTTAATCTGTGGCGTTTGACAAAATCCTAATCATGCATGGTGCAAGTGTTTGAAGATGTTCAAAGGAATATCAACGTCTGCACTATATTGTATGTCTGTTCATTAATGGTATTTTTATGATTGGAAAAATCTCTTTTTATTCGCGTAAAGTTCATGCACAAACTAATAACATACTTGCTCCAACGTTTGCAGCATTGTTGTATGTGCGGTTGCATTAACTATCATGCCAAATTATGATTTCGATGCGACAATGATGAATAGTTCTATGTTCACTCTTGTTAGATGAATTTTGAAAAACCGATCCTTTTACAAGCATGAGTGATTTGCATAGCTAATACTATTTTTTCTTTATTGTGGTACTGATGTTTTTACACGTTTCATTATCATTGTAATTCTGATGACCTGTGAAATAATGAGAGCGTCGTATGTGGCAATCGGAATTGTCCTATCTTGAATGGGGATGATGTTTGAGATGTCTCTGTTAATGATTGCGATCAATTTCTTTTTAGAATAGAGAGCATCTGTTAATGTGCAAATCCGTTGTCGTATACCCTGATGCTTCTTTTACAAGATTAGTAAAATCTATTCTTTGTTCACGTAACCTGTACCGCTGCATTTTCTGCATGGCGGGATGGTCTTGCTTGTGTATGTGGGCATGAATCCCATGCCTCTACACACAGTACACGTATCTTTACCTGATCTTGTTTTCTTTAGATGGTTTATGGTGGATGAAACTATTGCGACAGTAAGCAATATTCCTAGAACTACCATTATCCCAAGATTATAGTCCATGATTACCTATGGATGGTGCAATTGATGAATTTTTCAATTAGAATTTGAACCCTGATGTGAGATTAAATGTAAAAACCATGTTTCAGAATTAGATCGCATTCCTATATAGTTACATATAGTTTACGTGTGTTAGTTTTTAATCCCACAATCTCTTCTACGATACATGGGGCAGTGGCTATCGTGGATAAAGTCAAACGAAAAAGAGCTATTGATGATCCTTGACAATTTGGCAAAAAAAGCGGTTGAGACATCTGAGGAAGTGGTCGTGTTGTTTTCTAATTTGGATGATGCAGACCAAGCAAAGAAAATCCACAAACTGGAAACAGAAGCTGATGTACTGACGCGAGAAATTTTCTCGGAACTAAACAAGACTTTCATCACTCCCCTTGACCGAGAGGACATGCAAAGAATAGCATCGAAGATCGATGACGTGATTGATTTCATGGATGGTATCGCAGCACGAGTCTACAGCTACAAAATTACCACTCCTCCACCGTACTGCGAGGAAATGGCAAAAGAGCTTGTCAATGCTACAAAAGAAGTGGAATACATGATTTCAAAGCTGCAGCGAATCAAAAATCCAAAAGACATGATTGATCACTGCCGAAATACTAGTGATATCGAACACCGGGTTGATGACCTTTACCGGGAAGCAATTCGAGAGTTGTTTGAAACAGATGATGCAATTAAGATTATCAAGCTAAAAGATATCTACGAGACGATGGAGACCGCATCAGACCGATGCGTAGATGTGGCTGATGTCATCGAAGATATCGTTTTAAAATATACCTAGGATGAGATTATGATTGAGATAGCGATTGGGGCAATTATAGTCGCACTAATCTTTGACTTTGTAAACGGGTTTAATGATTCTGCAAACTCTGTAGCTACCGTAATTGGCACTCGTGTCCTAAAGCCGATACATGCCGTAACCTTGTCTGCAGCCATGAACTTTATCGGTCCTTTCATTTTTGGTGTCGCCGTTGCCACCACAATTGCCAAGGGAATAGTCAGTCCGGATGACATTACCGTATACATGATTGTAGGTGGACTGGCAGGCGCAATTGGCTGGAGCACTCTATGCACATACTTTGGATTGCCGATATCTAACAGTCATTCGTTGGTTGGGGGGATAATGGGTGCAGGAATAATGGGATTGGGATTTGAAAAGCTGGTTTATGGGGGTCTGACCAAGGTCTTTGCAGGAATAGTGATAGCTCCTGTCGGAGGATTAATTTTTGGTCTGCTCTTGACTGGGCTGATAATTACCATCTTTGCAAACAGAAGGCCTGCCATAGTAAACAAAACCTTTGGACGGCTGCAGATCGTTTCATCCGCATGGTTTGCTTTAACTCACGGGGCAAACGACGGACAAAAAACAATGGGAATCATTGTCTTAATCTTATTCTCGGCCGGATTGATTCCTGAATTGGAAATGCCACTCTGGGTGATATTTGCAGCTGCTACTGCAATGGGACTGGGCACATTTTTTGGAGGATACAAGGTTATCAAAACATTGGGTGTAAAAATAACAAAGCTCAAACCATATCAGGGATTCGCCGCAGAGACTGGAGGCGGTGTGATGCTTGCAATATTTGCAACTCTTGGAATTCCTGCAAGTACTACTCATGCAATCACGGGTACCATAATGGGTGCAGGTTCTGCTCGCAGAAAACGTGCCGTACGATGGAAGGTTGGAAGGCAGATCGTATTTGCCTGGGTGATAACCATTCCAGGAAGTGCGGCGATGGGAATCGGGTTTACTTACCTAATTCATCTGTTTGTATGAGTTTTTCTAAAATTTAATCTGTAAAACTTAGTTTCTATGTTTACTGTAGTTGCATGTTTGATTTAATTTTCGGAAATTTTCCTTCATGTCCTTTAGGTTGTTCCTTCCAAATCTTCAAGAACCTTGACTTGCTTGATTCTGTAACTTGTCCATTTTTCAGGCTTTTCACCCTGTCTGGTAAAATCAAATTGCTTAGTTTCAAATTAAGAATGCACGTGATTTGCTAATTTCTAATGCGATCATTTGTTTTCTATATAGTGTATGGGGATTCTATAATCTATACAGCATATGTGTAAATAGAATCTACCATGTAATGAATTTGTGACTTCGATAAAGAAAAAACTCGTTTTTGCATCCTTGCTGACAGTTTCACTGGTGGTCATGCTTGGCGTCACCCTGCAGCAGATTTCAGCTGAGGAAACAGACGAGAAACAATATGCCAGGGCAAATGACATTACAATCCACACGGAATTCATATTTCGTGATGCAGTTGAAAAGTCAGATGGATTCCAGATTTACGAGCAGGTCTCGGGCTTTGATCAAACTTCTGATTCTCCCGTCTTCAAGCTGATAGGTGCAGTTGACTACGATCGGACATACTTGTATGAGGCAGCCGACATGACGTTTCAGAGGGGTGTGATAAATACCCAGCATGATTATGGTCAGTTTGACGCTGATGTCTACCTTCAGAAAGAAGGTGTAACGTTCAGGCATTTTGAGTATTTTGACTGCAGCATCTCTGAATACCGTGTTGTTACTTTGTTTGACAAGGAAGAGGGATGGTTTACAAGCAAAGGATTTGCAACAGTTGACGAGTTTGAGTTTGAATGTAATGGCTACAAACCAAATAATCCTCTGTTTGATTCTGTGAATGCGTCAAATGGAAAGGCGAATACTCAAAGTAGTATGGATTTGAAAGATACCCAATCCTGGTCTGACATCTACAAGTAACACCAAATTCAATTTTTAATTTTTAAAATTATCTTGAATCCTTGATGCATGTAGAAGTGTCTTCTTTGAAATATATGAATATTTCAAAATCTATCACACATGTTCGTTTTCAAGGTTTGGAATATGTAATTTTAATATTGACGAAATGTAGAATTTGTTTAAAAATATTTTGAAATCTGCAAATTGATCCTAACTTAAAATTACAAAAAAAAAATAAAACATGCGACGAAAAAATTGATTCTTTTTTACAGGATGATGTGTGTAAAATATCGTAAATGTCAGAAGATTGACATTTGTCAAAATAACGTACAAAGAAAGATGTTAAAACTGATCTAATGAAATATCGCAAGTGTGCTATGTCAAAAACCTTGTCCCTGTGTTTTATTGGATGGGACAATGACAATGCAATTTTGATGAGTCATGACATCAACAGAATTGTTATGGGAAAGCAAAAGTCAAGTTCAAAGACAACACATCCCTTTCATTTGGTATATTAACAGTAGAATTACGAATGTGCTGATTCTGTCATATTTTTGACAGAAACTTATTACCTGATGTCAAATAATTTCTTACTGATATGCCTCATAGAGTAATTATTTCGGCAGTACCTATTATCGTGGTCTTGGTACTTGGAAGTATCTTGTGGCAATATGATGGAATGCAAAACTCTGATCATCTGTGCACTTTAACTGAAGACAATGCAGAAGGTCCATATTATGTAGCAGGAGCACCTCAAAAAGAAAAGCTTGGCCAATTTCTGGATGGGAAAAGACTGATAATTTCAGGAAATGTAGTGGATGCTGAGTGCAATCCCGTTCCCGGTGCAATAATTGATGTCTGGCAGACTGATTCAGACGGCGAGTATCATTTTGAAGACTTTATTCTGCGAGGAAAAGTCCATGCAAATGATGATGGCACGTATGTAGTGGATACTGTGTTTCCTGGCAAATATTCTGAGGCAGGTCAATTCAGGCCTGCACATCTCCACTTGAAGGTTTCATCGCCGGAAGGTCCGTTGCTGACGACACAGCTCTATTTTGAAGGTGATGAGCATCATGACTGGCTGGTAAAGTCTTCATTGGTCTTGGAACTACATGAGGCAGATGGAATTGCATATTCAGAATTTGATTTTACCATAGTTCCTTGATGAATGCATCATTGCACTGTCAGCTGACACGCTTCTTTCAGTTCTTTCTTTACTTTGATGGATGTTTGCATGCTTCTGAGACCTGTTTACCTGTGATGTGATTTTACCATCTGCCAAATCGTTTTTTTCCAATGCAATATTGCAGCATATTTGGGAAAAAGATTATCAATAATCAGCACTTTACCAAATTCATGAACAAAGTAGTACACTTTGAGATTCCATACGATGATCAAGGCAGAGCGCAAAAATTCTATCAGGATGTGTTTGGCTGGCAAATCGCCAAGTTTCCTGACATGGACTACGACATGGTAACTACAACACCGTGTGATGAGAAGATGAAACCCACAGAGCCTGGTGCTATCAACGGTGGATTATTACCCAAAGATCCAACCTGCGAACATCCGATAATCGTGATTGATGTTCCGTCAATAGAGGAGCATATCAAAAAGGTAGAATCTGCTGGCGGAAAAACCGTGATGCCAGTACTCAAAATAGGCGAATTTGGTCTGTATGCCCGGGTCTCTGATCCTGAAAACAATGTGATAGGCCTTTGGCAGACCTTGGGAAACTGCTGATACTCTTTTTTTAATTATTCCTGATGGTACAATATTTTCAGTTATCCCTTTACTTTGTGCGATATCACTAACAATTTTCAAGGATGTATTTCGTAGTTATTTGTACTATCCTTGATTGACAAGCAAAATTTCTTTCAAAACAGTATTAGAAAATCCGAATAAAATCCGGAACATACACCTGGATTACACACATTTATGAAAAAGTGTAGTTATGATAGTTCATTGCATGATTCTTTAATTCAGTCCGTTACAAACCTAAAAAAAAGCAAGTACGGGAAAGGCAACAAGGGAAAGCTTACGTCGATTCAAAGTACGTTAAAGATGGCCAACTCACTATTCCCATTGACACCAAATCCAGAAAATACAAAACCGCAGATAATTAGCTTTAGAAACATCGAACCTGAAGAACAGATCCCTAGAATCATCGACGAGTTTGCAAATAATTTTAAAATTCAATGCCTTGAGAAAAACGGGGCGTCCGCAAAAAACTATTCTTTGTTCTCCGTGACTCTTCTTAAAATCATTAAAACCCTCAATGCGGATAAGACGCGCGGATTGTTGTCCTCACACGGAATCAATATCCTAAATCAAATGTTTGTCAAACACCCTGTAGAGTATAAGAAAATAGAAACAAGAGATCCGCTGAAATTTGCGTTTGTGATTATTGAACTTGCAATAGATGCGGAACGAAATCTCTCAAAGCCATATGAGTTTGATGTGATACTGCTTCGACAAGTCATGCCTTTGATGCAACGATATCATATGAGGTATGACAATGCACTTTCACAGATAAATAACGAATTCGACAAAATGTCAAAATTTCGGTTGACAGTATCAATTGGATCTAGACACAAGGAGATAACGCAGATATTTTTGCAATACGGAATCTCAAAACTTTCACTTGATGACAAGATATCTAGAGTAAAAAATATACTAGAAAAAATAACTCTCGAAGGCAATGATTCTGTAGTATTGGAATTCTATGATTTGTTGAAACTTACTTTTAATGACGATGAACTCCGCCCGCATTTGACAGCAATCGCACAAACCAAGAGTCGTACTGGCAGACGTTTTGCAAACACGATATTGGATGAGGTTTCAAAACTATGACTTTTAATGCATGCATACATAATTTCCAGACCTGATTTTGTAGCAAACGGGGGTCTCTGATATCGTCCATCGTCATCAATTTGATGCCTCTACCGATCAACGATATGCGAAAATGCTCCAAAAGTGGGTTTTTGACATGCATTATCTTTTATCATTTTGTATCCCTTATCGCATTCATGTTTGGAGATGATCGTTGATCTGCTCAATTCTGATGTGTCATTGGCGCTTGTTGCAACAGAAATTTTTACGTGGATGGGATTTCTATTTGCAAAGTTCAAAACCATTTTCTGATGGGATTTGTGCATGTACAGCTGTTTCTGATCGAGGAATCAATGAGACGAAATAATTAATAAGCGCTATGATGGAATTCAATTCAGTGAATCTTTATCTTTTATTACCTTTGATCTTTGGAATTTTGTTTATCGGTGGCATGTCTGACTCATTTGCAGAAATCGAATCCGTTGACGTGGTTGAAAATAAGCTCGTTACCTTGGTTGGAGAAGGACATGATTCTGATGTTGAGGATCTTACTTACCTATGGACTCAGATCTATGGGGATGCCGTATCTTTGTCCTCAACTTCCATCCCTGAGCCATCCTTTATGGCCCCTGATGTTAACAATGGTGAAATCAAGGTTCTCACTTTTGAATTGCTGGTAACTGATGCACAGGGTGAAAGCAGCTCTGACACAGTCGAAATTATTGTAAACTCTGTAAACATTCCTCCGACTGTGGATGCTGGTAAGGATCTTTTTGCAGCCAAATCCATCAATGTAATTAGCATAATTCCTCAGACCGTTGATGGGGATGGTGATACCTTGACCTACAAGTGGGAGCAGATATCTGGCCAAACGGTATCCATGTCCTCTACTACAAAAAAACATCTTTCTCTCCAGCCTACTGATTTTGATTTTTCACAAAATGATCCTCTGACGTTTAGAATCTCTGTAAATGATGGATTCGGAGGAGTAGCAAGTGATACCGTAAACATAATTCTATTTACCAGCATACTTGGTAACAAATCCATCTCCATTGATGCTGGTCCTATCCAAACCGTCACTCAAGGAGACACTGTGGTTCTTGATGTGACTGGAAGTACACTTAACGATATGCCAATCAATTATACCTGGATTCAATTCATTGGCTCTCCTGTTACGCTGAGTTCATTTAATGGGGATAGTGTTACTTTCATTGCACCTGATGTGGGTGACTTTGAACAACTACTGTCATTTCATGTCACAGGATATTCGCAAGGCAACGGGTATGCCAATGACTTGGCACTGGTAAAGGTGATTCCTTCAAACCATGCGCCAATATCTGATGCCGGAATGGACCAAAGTGTCTCTCAAAATACCTTTGTAAACCTGGAAGGCAGTGGTTTTGATGCAGATGGTGACAAGATTCGATTTACATGGAGTCAAACATCTGGGGTTCCTGTAAAAATTTATGAGCCAACTCAGGCTTCTGCATATTTCATTTCACCTATAATTGAGTCTCTATCCGAGCCTATAGAATTTGAGCTAAAGGTAACTGATTCAAAAGGCAATTACGATACTGATGATGTGGCCATAATTACAAGTACTGAAAACAGTCCTCCACAAGCATATGCAGGTCCTGACAAAAGAGTGCATGGGGGCAATAGTGTTTCCATTACCGGTACAGCATTTGACTTTAACAATGATTTACTAAAAACAGAATGGAAGCAGCTCTCTGGAGATGCGATATCCTTTGATGAGTCAAGCTTGAGCTTTTCATTTATCGCGCCTGAAGTTGCCCCAACATCATCTAAAAGATTGGCTTTTGAACTGACAGTTACTGACCCATACGGGTTGACTGGTTCTGATCATGTTGTGATCTTTGTGTCTCCTGAAAACGGTGCACCAATGGCCAACGCCGGTGATGATATGGCAGTTGATGAGAATTCTATCACCAGTTTGGCATGCTTTGGAACTGATCCTGATAATGACCGACTTAGCTTCTCCTGGAGCACCGCGTCATCTGCTATCCTCGAACATCCTGATAGATCCGTAACTATGGTGAACATTCCAAATGTTGTAGGTGACTTGATAGTTACGTTTACCTGTACCGTGTCTGATGGAACCTATTCATCTTCAGACAGTGTAGATGTCCTGATTAGAAACACGCTTGATCTTGACATTATATCCAATGCGGGTATTGATCAGATAGTAAATGAAAACATTAGGGTTTCATTAGATGGTGGCAACAGCTATGATCCTGAAAACCAGCCTATTTCGTACCTTTGGACACAGCTCTCTGGCGAATCCATAGAATTGTCTTCTGATTCTAGCATGAGTCCATTCTTTACAAGTCCGATTGTAAATAACGACGAGGTAAAGATTCTGACCTTTGAATTCAAAGTGTACGATAACAACGGACGGGAAAGCAATGATATCGTAACGATTACCGTTGATCCTGTCAACTCTCCACCGCAGGCAACAGCATCAGCAAAGCAATAGATTGGCAATCTTTGTCGTTGAATCCTAAAAAATAAAATTCGTTTCAATTCAAAAGCAGATGTCTGGAAATATTCATTTTTTTCTGAGCTGTAAAAGATGCATAATAAATAACATATTTTTTGGTGAGATGCAAAACAAGATTCCAAAATGTTTGTAATCTGGAAACATGATCATTTAAAATAGAATGTACGCATCATCGACTTGACTGCATCTTTGTCAAAAAAATCATGCAAGCCTAATTTTATTATCTCATTGCATCAAAGCTGCCCAATGCGGGAGAACCAATCACTACTGCAAAAGTAACAATCAATCCCAAGGCAGCTATGACCATGCCAAAACGTCTGTTCATACATTACTTCTGATATTTTTAGTTAAGAACACATGTAATTTAAAATTTAAAAAAATACATGCTTGATTATCTTAATTGATTCATTTGCATTTGTGTGTCAAACCTGATAACGTGTCAATGATCGATGAAAAAGAAATGCTAACAACTGCACAAAAACTGCAAGTTGTTTGCCAAACCGCTTTGAGGATCAGTTGTCAAAAACCATCCGTAAAGCATGCTTTTTTTGGCATGCACATAGGTCTTTTGCTCGTCTTTGATTGTGTAGAAGTCATATTTTTTATCCAACAACCACTGCACTACCGTTTCGGATCTGTATTGCCTGCCGTTAATTTCCACATGTGTTATGTTCTCAAAGAAATCCTGCTTGACACACGTGATCTGGTATTCATCCATGAATTGTTTAGCTAATTAATAATTATAAAGGATATGCCTTGAGATCCCTCAAAAGATCATCAGATCCTGTCCTTGACCTGATTAGATCGTGTACAAATTTTAGATCATTTGTGTCTTCAAAGTAATTCTAGTTGTAATGCAATAAATTGACAATGGTTATCACTGTTTAAATCTGATTTTGTTGTTGAAACGTCGTGAAGAATCAGGCATTTGACTTTCATGGATCAAAATTCACAATAAAGATCCCCACTGCTGAATCAAATGGAAAGTACACGATTTTGGATGTGACTCATCCGCCTAACGTCGGACCTGCATTGCACACGCATCCGCGAGGTCCTGAAACATTCTGCATAATTGAAGGCGATTATGAGTTTTTTCTAAATGGTCGTTCAATTCTGGCAAAAGCCGGGGATGTAGTATGTGTTCCAACTGGTTCTCCTCACAGATTTGTCACGGGAGAAAATGGCGGACACGTGATTGTGTCAAGTCCTCCCAACCTTGAGTTCTATTTTTGGAATGTGAGCAAACTGTTGAAGAAAGGTGCAGTTTCACGCGAACAAGAATCCGACATTGGGCGTAAACATGGGCAAATCTTTCTAGATGATGTACGGCACTGGACTTAGATTTTTGGGCGATGTTTTCATTATGTACTTGAATGCATCTCTGCTGATTTTAGATAAACGTAATCTCAAAATTGTAAAATTATGATCAATTCAAAACTGAATAATGGATTCAAATTTGGTTGGGAGCACAACATGTATGGGGTAAATATAGCGGGATTCCGCGCAACCTTAAATCAAGATTATAATCTTCATCAGGATTTTCAAAAAGTTTGCATGCTGATTTTAAGTTCAAATCAGGATGAATATACAACATGTATGGGATATGGGTAATGAGACGTCTTTACACTCTAAAGTAATGTAGAATTATTGTTATGGATGTAAAAGTAAGAATGACTAGTAATTGTTTACTGTATCGTAATTTCAAATATTAGTTTCAACGCTTTTAGAACTTGATTTATTCCAAATCCCTTTTTTTGTAAATGGTATCATGGTAGAATTACATCAGGTTTTAAAATCCTTGTATGTTATTACTATCAATTTTTCAATAATAAATTTTTGATACAATCAATCAGAAATAAAATAAGATTTATCCAACACACTGCCAACAGAAATCCTACAAGATTCAGAAACAGCAGTAATCAAAAGAGTTCCAGAAATTGGAAGATTGAGATTAGTGTAAATTTTATTTAAAACAAAATGATAATCTGATTCTTTGTATTGAGAAACACTATCGTACAATTTTGATGGTTCAAATATAAAAATTCTTGAGTTTATAGAACTATATACAATTGCAAGATTAATTTTCTTTTCCTTAAGAATATCGTTAATACAACTTGTAACTATCATATCTTGTTCTTTAAGAGAAAGATCAGCACAATTAATCTGTAATAACTCATTTGAAGGAATATTATCAAAATTTATTTCTTTTATTAAAGAATCAGGTTGGACATATTTTTTTAACCATTCTATAAATGAACGTGAAATAGCTACCGATGAGAGATGCCAACGAGTTTCAATATATTCGTCATCAATGTATTTTAAGATACATTTTGTGTCGATTGATACAGTTTCAGGCAATTCGTGTAATAGGACGTTCGTGCTTTGTTGAATTTTCTCTAATTCGTTTCTAAATTGAAGGTTATTTTCTTTTAAATGGTTTAGAGTAGCGTCATCTACCGTAAAGAATTTTAAAAGATTTAGGCATGAACGTATATGCATAATTGTTACATTTTCTAATATCGCATGTTTCCATTTTTTTCCTGCAGTGGTTTTCAGTTCGGTTAAATAAATTCCCAAATCTTCATCCTTTGCAATTTTTAATTTGTTGATGTCTTTCTGTAGCCTACTGGTACTACTATTAGTAATAAAAATAGGAATAATTTTTTTGTATCCTATTGCTGATTGTAGTGGTAATGACGCTAAAAATTCTACCATTCCTTCTTTGAAAGGTACGCTATGAGAAGTAATTAATGAGGTAGTATGTTTGCATTCTATCAACATATCCCATAAATCTTTGGAAAGTATTATGTCAAAAGAAATATCGGTTTGAAATAATGATGATGATGATGGAATTGTTGCAGGGTTAGCATTAACATACGCATTTTTTGGATCATATGATGGTCCTAATTCTGAAATGCCAATTGTTTTTAAAATTTATCCACTTTTACGTCGATTTGATGGAGAATAGATGTGAAACAGAATGATTCTTTTTGTATTTTAAAGATAAATTTTTACAAAAAAATTAAACGAATGTAAAGATTTTACAGATTATGTTATTGTATTAGTTTGACGAAAAAAGAGCATGGTTTATTCCAACGCCGTATATTTTGCGTTTCAATTTAACGAATTAATTAACAAAAAAGTCTCAGACATATCTGTGAAACACCAATCACAAAAAAATAACATCAAAAAATAATGATAATTAAAACAATTTCAGGTTCTCTATTTTTATTACTGTGTGCGACTGGATTGTGAGTAACGGATTTTTTGACAGTAGTTTTCTCGACTAGGTCTTGAGTCTTTGTTATGACTGCACGACAAGGAAACGCTCCTTGTGCAGCCTCTTATGTTTGATTCTGGGATGAACTTATGCCTTAAGGCAGAATGTTACATCTTAATTAAATTTCGATAAAAATAGAAACGATCTGCTCATATCTTATAACGAGATGCTCCTCGTAAATTGATAGATCTTGTTTCATTGATCGTAAATATCACCTGCAGAGAAAACAAAAGCCACTTTAATCGCGTTTGGAATGTGGAATGTGAAATTTTGTGGATCACATAACTAGTATACTGTGTCACAAAAACGAGTGAGAAAGTGCTCGCAAGATCATAAAGAGTAAGCTGAAGAAGAAGTAATGACGACTGAGAATAATATCTGTACTCACTTTATTTTTGTCAATGGGACAATGTGTGAATACTGCGGAATGATTCAATGTGATCTTTGCATTTGCGAACATCTAGTATTTCATGTCGTAAACAATGACGAAGAAATAGACTTGATGGGTTGGAGTTATAGTGTGGATGAAAATAATTATTACTCGTTGTCAGAACCTACGCCTATGCTTGACAGAAAGTTACCCGTTGCATCTGCAATCAAATCGATTGCCACGTCAAGCAAGTATTCTGCCATACAATTATTGATCTCTTTGTATTTATTAAAAGATCATGTCATGGGTTGCAAATATCTTGGCTGATCCGACAATGAATAAAGAAACAAACGCATACCCAAAATGCAAAAGCAATAACCTTACTATTCAGAGCAATAATGCAGGATATACAATAACGGATATTCATTCCGAATATGAGATATTTCGATGTAATGCATGCGGGTTTGAGTTTTCCTCAGATTCCAGTAACGCGGTTTAATTGAAAACAATAATTGAAAAAGATTGTAAATCCATCGGGGAAGACTCCATCTGAATTCCAAGTTATTTGGCAGTAAATACAAGTGCGGACACTTGGAAGGCCGGTACGTACCGCAAACTAAACGTTCTCAAAAATCAGTGATGCGATATCAAATGCAGCGTGATGGAAATTTGTCCATGGGGATGGCACCCACCATATCTTACGATTCCAATCATGATGGCTGTAAAATTTGTGACTGCAAGAGGCTCGAATCCCACAAGAAATGGGGATTGTTCTAGAATGACGATTGAATTAAAAGGTTAACTGTAGAAGTAGAGATATGCTCCTTGACGAAGACGGATACATAAAGAAAAAATGGATGAGGTTATTTCCAATCATCATAATAGGAGGAACTTTGATTGCATATGCTTCATGGTATGCATCTTTCATGGCAGATATCGGTAAACTTTGATTGTGAACTATGCGATAGTTGAATCAGAAAGTAAAATATTCAAGTTCGTCAATTGCTAATCATGCCAAGATGGAACTGCAAGCATTGTGATATGCCGATGACCCCTATGGATGTCAGCAATGTTATGCATTATACCCACTGTCACAAGTCAATGGTTAGGGTAGAAGAATGACAAGAAAATCAGACTCGCCACCACAGAAACCTATCTTCAAATGTACCGTTTGTGATTTTACCTCAAAACTACACGGTCCCCTTGTATTGCATTTCAAAGAAGAATACGACATTGAACTCTAGACATGAAAATCAAAACAATAACATACCTTTGTAAAGTCTAGAATTGCAGATATTCATTGCAAGTGTGCGCATTCTACTTGTGATTTTGTATTCTATGTGAAGAAATGAAACAGTGGCACTAAAGGATAACCTACTAGATTATGAGTGAAGAAAACAAGAATCACTGTCCAAAGTATGACAAGGGAAGATTGAAGACATTGGGATTTTTTACAATTGAATTTTATGTAAGAAAAAGATATTTCGTGGATGTAAAAAATATTAGATTTATGATTCATGTTTTTACTATTTCGGGGAAACCCCGTTTTACTTTGTGGATGCCAATTATGGCATCCAATCTTCATGATTTACCATTCGTGGAATCTGAGTGACGACTGGGCAGAACATCCTATTGAATCCACAATAGTTGACGCTAACGTCGAAGTGAATGGTGATATTATTGGTTGTAAAGAGGATTCAATGCAAACCCTTCAATCTGATTCGATTCACTTTTTAAAAACGAAACGTCGGTTCATGCAAAATCCCGGTTGGTTTCCTTTAGAGTACTTCGAACTCAGGGGGTAGAGGTGAACCTTGTTCCTGCATACAATATGAAATTATCAATTATAAGCATGTCTATGGATTTGTACTACAAACAGTTAAAAATAATCAAAAACTTTTTGAGTTTTTTGAGTTTTTTCTATTTTCATTTGCAATTTTTACATACAGATTCATAAACTGACCTATTTTCAATATTTTTCATGACGTGCCGTGGAATGTGTGATAAGTACAAGGCAACGAAACCGTTCGGAGCAGGCAGGTACGAGTCAGGACAGAAGATGTGCTCAAGGTGTGATGTCTTTGTTAACTGGGACGGAAAATGCTGTCCATGCTGTGCCGTTATCTTGAGGACAAGGCCCCGAAACACCGCCATGAGACATAAACTGATGGTAACTATGAATGAGCAGAGGATATGATGAAATAAAGTACAGACTCACATGCGAAAAGTACGATCTTGTTCAGATGCACAAAGCGTATTCCATGAATGCCTTGGAATCGTTTTGGGGAAACTGGAACAAGTGACATAGTGCGAACATGAAGTGCGTTCATGACTACGTATTTGAAGAGTTGGAATGATTTTCATCCTCTAGTCTAATATGGATCACAACCTTGATCTAAATGATCATTTTACCGCTATTGATTCATGAGCCAATTTGAAGAATTAATCAAAAAAGCATATGATGTCAAAGTTGATAAGGTGGGCACCAAAAAAGTTGCACTCAACATCAGATGGTTAGACGTAAAGGGTACAATGCAGTCGGAGCAAGTAACCATACGCGAAGGCGACCACATAGAGTTTTAGACTCTTTTTTTCCAATCATCAAAAATTATTTTTATTTTTATTCATCTACTGCTTTCACAATAACCCGTCCATCTTCAGTTAAAAATGCCGTAAGTGCAAGTACATTTGATCATCATCATATGCATTCTTTGCAAGAAACGCCTCCGTTTGACGAATGCAGGATCAGGGATGCCAATTGATATCATAGAAAGTATGTGTGGCATGTCGCCCATCTGGTCATAATGGAAAATTTCTTCTAGAATGTCATATTGATCATTATGTGCTCTTTAGTCTGAACCATTAACTTGTTACAATGATGGCATTTAATCGTGGTGCTGACATCCATTGCAGTTACTGGCATGTCGCAGTACTTACAATTCCGTTTTTACATGTGTCGTGACTGAATATCAGGAATATTTACTTTCTATTTTGATAATCGTTTATGAAAATTCACCAGATGTTTTTCTAACGTATCAGAATCGTTAAATTCCATATGGCATAACTCACATAATTTTTTCCCTGATGAATCGCAATCACATCCAATGGTCAAATATCTGCCACATATTTTACAAAGTAATTCATTTGTCACGGTGTTTCTTCCCACCCAAAACCCCTGTCATATTTTTTCATACTGCATTTAGTACAACAGATGATTGTTGGAGACCCATCTTGCCTCCATTCATGATGACATTTTTTTTCAATTGTCAAATTGTATCCATTTCCTTACATTTCTTTGAACAGTAGTCATATTGCGTACCTCTGGATATCTCCGAGTCGTGAAATCTACCGCATACGATGCAAATCTTTTCCATGTGTTTAACTTCATGTTACCACCCTTATATCATGCTAAATAGTTTAACAATCTTCATTGAAAGTTGTTTTAACGTGTCTTGAGTGAATAACAATACAATAACCTATTCTTTTAGGCTTAATCCATTCTACTATAGGATCTTATGATTTGCAATATGCTGGGATGTGATGCCGAAGCCTATACGAAGGTAATGTTCTACCATACGCAAGAGGGTATCAGACACAAGCCGTTTGCCAGATGCATCATGCGGTTCTGCATAAATCACTCAAAGGAGATATCCCAGGATGACTGCACCATCAGTGTTCAGGTGTTATAGTGAGGAGAATCAACGTGGATGTAAATGACAAGGACTATCTGGATTTTCTTTCAGTCTGCATCGAAGACAATCTATCAGTAGAGGACAAACTAAAGGCGATAATCAGATATCACATAATCACGTACCGGAACAGCAGAAAGATGAGAAATCAAAAACTGTTTTGACAATTCCAGGTATCATCATAAATAACCTCCAGTCATAGTCTGGTCAATAGCCGTTCTGACTTTCTATACTGTGCATAACTAACAACCCAAACATTACAATCACATAACTATGATGAAACATACTATCTTCTGTGGCAAACGTAAAAAAAGAAACCAAATACCTGTCAAAATCATATGCTCAGTCCCTTGAGGCATGGAAGTAATCCAACGAGTCTTGGAGAAAAGCTGGAGAGTTCGCTCTAAAGCAATATTCCAACGCCATGAATTTGGCATGGAAGCAATCAGACATGGATCAGATAAGCAAGTACAATGATCAGTGGGCAAAGGCATGGAATGATGTCTGAGAAAATCCATACAAATGGTATCTAAATACCTGGGAAAAAATTTGGAAAGAATCGGGGTTTGTATCATTTAGTACCTTCAATGAGCAATGGCAAAAGATATGGTCTGATGCAACTCCGAAGGTATTCAAGAAATACATCGAAGCTCTAAACTACTCTGAGAATAAGTGATTCTCCAAACATTTTTTTGTAAGGATTATAAAATTTCTAGATCATTCAAATCCTCAACCATGTGAACTGTATTCATAAAGTGTATTGCCTTCATTCCAAAGTTTTTTGCGGCATTGACATTTGACAACCTGTCATCAACAAATAGAATTTCTTCTCTTGCATGGGGTATCTTTTCTATCACGTGTTCAAATATAGCATCATCTGGTTTTTCCATGCCAATTTCATATGATAGAAACAGAAAATCAAAATAACTAATGTCAATTAGTTCCTCCACAGCAGAGTGCATGGGTAAAGCGGTGTTGGAAAGAATACCCATCTTGATGTTTTTTTCTCGTAATTGCCTGATTGTGGCAAAAACCGAATCATCTATGTTAATTTTTGATTTAAAGAAATCATGGATCAAAGGGTCTTTGGAATTTGACAGTTCTTTGGAATTGATCTGCCTTCCAATCCTTTGCCACATTTCTTGCTCGGATATTTTTCCTAGACGCAGATTTGGCATCTCTTTTTGGCATTCATCGGTCAAATGTAGTTCGGATAATCCAAATCTGTCTGCAATGTCGTTGAAAAGCCATCTGTCTTTCCACTTAAAAAATACGCCGCCTATATCAAAGAGAATTACCTGGATAGGCATATCTGGTGTAAACTGATTTCTTCATTTAACTAATTCCCAAACAAGCATGATTTGTTATGATTGATGTCATATCACATTTTTTGTGACTGCGATGGGACATTCAATTTTATCTGTGGTCAGTAAAAATGGATTTTATCTGGACATAATGATGCAATATGATTTAGACATTGTTGCAAAAATGTATCCTAAAGTTGAATGTTATACATAATACCAAATACTGTGTTATCTTGACGTGAGACTATGGATAAAATTGATATAGAAATATTGTGGACCTTGAATCAATCATCACCACATGATTTGAAAATTCAAGACATAGTCAAAAAAAATAAAAAATTATCAAACAATGATGAACTAAAAGGAAAACTGCACTCTTTGGAATGCGACGGAATGATCAAATTGACGAATACGGATAATGATGAAACTAGTTATGCAATTACAAAAAAAGGAAATGATTTAATCTGGAGTGGGGAATCCTGGAATGTGATTTTTAATTTGATTAGATTAGTCGATCCTGAAAAATACACTAGCAATGATATACGCCGAATCACCAACAAATCATTGGTAGAAACTGTGAAGAATATCGAATATCTGAGAAAGAATCTCAAGATCATTGATGGGCAATCCAAAGGCTTCAAGTTGTACTTTGCTATGTCAGAAAAAGGGAAATCCTTTGATCATAAATCTGTACTCTAATCCACTCTCATTGAATCAAACTCGTTGAAATGGACATGGATTACCATGTTATCATCATTCACGTGCCTCTGATATTCAATATCTGTTCTCTTCATATCGACATCAATGTCCACTAAAAGACACTAACCCAGTTGAAACGTTTTCTTTGCATTTCGGTACTATCTTTATCATGGCATATTCTTGAAAGATTAGCCCTCCTGTATATGTGGAACAAAAATCTCATGATTGTACTCTGGGATTATTTTTGAAATTTCACTCAGATATGATGTTCTTTTTGTTTTGAGGATCGTATGTTCAGATGATTTGGGTCATGACTTCAATTGGAATATTCTGAATCAAGTTCAACCGAAACATGTTTTTCAAATACCGTTATTGATTTCAAGAGCAAATCACCATCCACTTTGGGCGGTAGTTTCCATTTTTCTGTTTTGTCATTCCAGTCAAGATTAAAACAGCTCATCCTGGCTTGTAAATCCGATAGCACTGATGCAGAAAAAGTTTCAGTCTGTGAATCTGAAGTTTTAGTTCCTATACCTTTTCTGTCTGAGTTAAACTGTGGTTCAACATGTTTTATTTCAGATAAAAAAGAAGTGCGTTCTTTGGGAAGTGTGGAAAATGCTTTGTTGAATTTTTTGCCATGCGAGTCCTTTCCGCTAAAGACCACTTTTTTGACTTTATGCCTGTCTTCATTTTTCTTCATGCATTCTTTGAGAAACAAAGATTTCCCATATTCCTCAATTGCAAAAGCATACAGTCCAAGAGCTATTGTGGCATTGGCATTTCTTTCCAACATGTCTTTGGAATATCCTGATAATTCCAAGGAACCTGTAAGAGATTTTTTTATTCCGGTTTTAATTTGAGCAGTTGAAATGTTGAAATGATCTGTCTTTTCCAATACATCAAAATCTTATTTCGTAGATTTTAGTGCTTTTTTACCTAAAACTATCATAAACATAGCATTTTTATTCCTGGAATGGGGTGAAAAAAACTCCGTTACCTCATCATCATAAAACGTCAAACCTGTCGCCCCTATTTTCTGAGAGTATGCTGCAAGGTAGCATTTTCCTCCCATTATACTGGCCTCTAGCTGGGTTGCTCTGTATCCACGATTTCCCAATTTGTCTAAAATTTCTCCCAGATTGGACATGAAAAATATGCAGACGCTGCCATCTCCTGGTAAACTCTGGTCCAGTCCCAGATGTGATGCCTCATTTCTGAAATTCCCCTCTTTTAGAACCTCCAAGATGTTTCTTTTTTGATCGTAATGGTAAATTCCTGTTTTTAGGTTATCAACTGCGTTTACTATTACGTACAAATCAACTAATGTGTTTTCATATTTTTGTAAATGGTCCATGTCAATTCCACGCGTAGAATTATAGAGGATCGCAGACAGTTGTTGCAGTGAAATTGATTCATTGGAAAATTTGCGAGTAGAACCTCGTTTTATTATTGTAGTTTCTATCGGAATTGCCTCTAACTTAATCTCTGTGACTGAATCTAAAACGATCTCATTAGATGGATGATGCTTCTCATCGGATTCAATTAATGAATATTTTGATCTCCACGATATGATTTGTTCTGGCGAATCAAAAGAAGATGCTTGATGGATTTTTGTAATCTCTGAATCGTCATAATTATAGTTTGAAAGAATCTCAGTTGGCAGGTCTAAATTCTTAACTTCTTTTTGCTTTTCTTCCACAGTTGCAGAATTGCCTCTTCCTATTGGAACTAATGCCAGTGAAATTTCCTTTTCTTGATTCAAATCCAATAGCGTGTTGACTGTATCGTCGATAAATCCCAAAATCACTTTGCTTTTTAATTTGTGAGCGTTGCACATTGCCAATGTGTTTGAGATTATGGTGCCGCAATCCCAAAATGCATGGCGGTATTCTCTGGTTCTGTACTTTACAGAATTTTTTGTAATAATGTCGGTGTATGCCAAAATTACCGGCGCATGTTTTACATCAGGATCATTTGCAGTCGCGTTTACTAAAGCATCTCTATAGTCCCCTTTTCGTAATTGGTTTAGATTCATCTCTTTTGGATCAAAGTGGTACACTCCTGCTTCAAGTCCTACAATGTCTCCGCATATCATGTATATCTCTATGTGGTATAGTGCTCCTGTGCAGGAAGCTGCCCTGAAATCAAATCCTCCCATTCCTGCAAAGTTTACTGTTTTTGTAATGCCGCCTGAGAAATACAGTATGCGGCCAATAGTTTGAAGGTCAGGAACGGTATTATTGCCCAATACCTCCTCATCTATTAATTCAGAGATGGATTTGAGTGCAGATAAAGTCGTATATTTCTCAACAGGCAAGGGGATTGACTTTACGTCCTTGTACACCTTGTAAGGATACGGTCTTTGTGAGGAGTCAAAAGAATGAGGCCTTATGAGAAATATTCCGTTAGGATGCCTGGTGCCGTTATGATAATCCCATGATATCTGGATCTCATCATTGCTCATTGTTTTTGATTGATTGTGATTGGCCATAACTCATTTGAAAACAAATAAAAAAATTGACTGATTAGAATTATTTTAAATTAAAAGTAATGCAATGTTTTGGCAGTATTATGTTGATGACCAAATACTTCTTCCGGCACGTTGAGATCCAAATTTTTTAACATCTCAAATTTGACAATTCTTCCAATGCTTACAGGAATTATTGATGCCTTCAGAGTATTTGGCTTGTTTTACTGGCAAATCATGTGGTGTTTATATTATGAATTACAGTATCCTTACGCACAAATTATTGTAGTTGCATTCACTGCAAATCAACAATTATGAAAATAAGATGATGATGAAGACATGAATTGGATTTTGTGGAAAAAACTTTTTCCTAAAATATACCAAAAGTGAGATTGAAAGAACTGAATAGG
>JAJCXK010000016.1 GCA_029263475.1 Candidatus Nitrosopumilus sp. | reverse complement strand
TGCTCCTGATGACTGTACTTCATTTGCATATGTTGTCCGTGCAGACCAGCTTTCATCAAACAATTTTGCACACTCTTCTGGAGTCATTGTGTAAATTGTCGGATAAGTCATTGGATCACACAGTATTATCTTGCCTGATTTGTCACACGACTCCACAGAAGACCAGTCTAAGTTACCTACCTGATTTTTGTGCAAACATACGCCGTCATCTCCGGAAAATATCACCAGTTCACAATCAGGATATTTGTCTGCCTTATTCAATTCCGCAATATTTTGAACAGTGTTGCCGGAGTACACGACATATCCTAATGAAACAAGAACTATAATTCCAATGATTACTGGTACGGTTATCTTATAGATTATTTTCATTTTCTTTTTCTCCAAATAACTATCACAGCAATTATAATTCCTGCAATCAGGGTAGGAGTTCCAAATACGAACATAAACGCAGAAGGCTCAGACAGTATTATTTTCAGATAGTCGTATTGAGGACCGCACCAGGTGGTATTTCCATTTATGTCCGGTTCGCATCTGCCATCAACTATCACACAAACACCGTTTGACAGCATAGTATTAGGACCGCATGTTGGTTCTTCTTCAGCTGAGGTGACACATGTTGCATCAACTATGTCGCACCCTTGCTGCTCTGCCAATCTTTTTGAGATACATTGCTCATTAAACAATACCCTTCCAAAACCGCACTCTAGTCCGTCTATTGATGATTCAGAAGGCTCGACCATGAATCGTGCAGGGTTTTGCACATCCATTACCAGAACAGAATCATACTCGTATGTCATGTCATGATGCATTGAAAATGCCATGAGGTTCCCTTCAGGGTTTAACGAAAAGGTGCTGCTGACATCCAGTTGCTTGTCACTTGTTACAATTGGAGTGTCTTCTCCAGAGTTGACATCAAGTTTGCCGATGATTGATGGCGACGGTCTTATTCCCAAGTAGTAAAGATGCTCATTGTCAGGTGACCATCTTGTCGTGGCATAGATGTTGTATGTAATTTTTTCTTTAAAGAATTCATTTGTAGGGATGTCAAACCATGTGATTGTTCCGGGAGGATCAAAGTCGCCAGGACCTGGTGGTGGACTGCGTCCTGGTTCTTTTTCAAATGCCCTGTAGGAAACCTTTGTTCCGTCAGGACTGACATCCATGTATCCAAAGTTTGGCTCATCCTCGTAGATTTTCTCCAGGATATTCCCATCTCTGTCAACATTCCAAAGAATGCCTGTATTTTGCGTTAAGGATTCATGGTAGAGTATTGTTCCATCCGGCATCCAATCAAAGGAAGTTACATGAACCTGAGTTGTGTCAATTATTTTTTCTGATTTGTTATTTTCAAAGTCATAGACAAACAGTCCTGCATGTTCAGTCCCATCATGTTCTGCATAGTATCCTCTCATCGCAAGTAAATTTCCATCAGGAGATATTTTGATCTCATCGGCATTTCCATATTGCTCAAATATGTACAGTGGAATCTTCTGCAAAGAAGAATTCGTCAGATCCATTTTCCAAAGTGACTTTGAAACACATTGCGGGCCATCAATGTAATTGCATCTTTCATGCTGCTTAAACAAGATAAAAGAGCCGTCAGGACTCCATTCCACTTCTTCTATGTTTACTCCAATGCTGCCAGAACCGACTGAAGTAATCTTGTATATCGTCTCTGCAAACGATGGTGTTGACATCATCCTGTCTAGAAAATCAGGTTCCTCATCTAGTGCATTGTATATCTTGTACTTGTCTACGTTAATTCTTCTGTCATAGTCTTGTCTGTCCCCAGAGTTTACCCTGTCAATGAACACCTCATAGGAGCCTGCTTGAAGAGCAAACTCCCACTGATATCCCTGTGTAACATCACATAGGGATTCAGATATTGTGTTTCTGTCAGAATAAACTGTAAAATACTGGTTGCCATCAAAATAGTCTATTTCAAACTCAAAGACAAATGGATCATATTCTGCCCAGTCGTTATACGGATTGAATTGCACTGTGATTGAATCTCCCTCACTGACTCTTCTAATTTCATTTCCCGTACTGTCTGTGATGCTGAACCTATCGTAGTATGGGATAACATCATTTGCGGCATTGTTTGATGCTACCTGTACGCATGGGGTTTCTGGCTTTTTGATGTCAAACATTGACTTTGACACTTCAATCAAATCGGTTTTCCTGTTCTTGAACAGTCCGTCTTGCACCTCCTTCAGGTCCGGTCCGATGTATGCAATCTGCCAATAGTTTGGAGCATGGTTTTCTTGATTCACCTGATAGTATCTGCCATTTTGCTTCATATGCTCTTTGAGCTCTAGGTACTGCTCATCAGTAAGTGCGGTCCAATCATTTTCCAAAAGTATATGTCTGAGGTATTGTGGGATTCTATCCTCATCAATGCTGACTTTTGTAACTTGTGCTGGTTCAAAGTAGTGGTAAAACATCCTTACATTATGCTCCTCAAGATTCAATCCAGGATCTGACAACCTCAACGCATAGTATTTGACGGCACGGTCATCTGCAATGTATTTTGCTTTGATTTCATCATGTCCAATCAATTCAAAATACTGAGAGATGTCTGACTCGCTCATCAGAACTACCTTTTCATTTACCACTTTGTCAAGCCAGTCTAGTTGCCCTTCTGTGAATTCTACAAAAGGATAGTGTTGCTCACTTGCAGATTCGCCATAGACATGAAGCGTTGGCGTGTCAGCCAGTTTTTTTACGGATTCTAGACCGCTAGATTGTTTTTCTCCATATGCATCGGTCATAAACATAGTAAATGAAATTCCAAATGCAAGTAAAATTATCAAAAGTCCCGTCTTCATTTTATAATCCTAATAGTCACGCCACGTCCAGTCAGAATTTTCTTCATCAAAATCATAATTCTCAATATCTAGATTGACCTCGATATTTGTAGAGTTTGCAGGTACTTTGAAGACCGAATCGGTGTAATATTGGGGGTAGGGAGCTTCTGGACTTTTCACATACGGGAATTGGGCATATCTGGATTCCTTGCCATCAATCAAAACAGAAAGTCCCAACAGTTTACCGACATTCCAGTCTTCTGATCCATAACTTTGGTAATAGCTTACGCCAGTATCGCGTAATCTGATCTTCATGTAGCTGTCTTTATCAGAAGGAAGGAATTTCAAGACGGTACTGCTGTTTTTTGGCTGATAGTCCACATGCTCAAGTGTAAGATGAGACGCATAACCAAGAATCGAATGATTAATCGAATTGACATAGAAATAATTCCTCTCCATGAGTTTCTCAACTGATGCAAATTTCACATGTACGGTTTCCATTCTGCTGTTTTTCCAAGTCTGCAACGATTCATCCCGATTTGGATTTTCTTTGAATTTTATGTCATAGAGTGTCGCATCATCACCAATTGCACACAAAGAAGACATGCTTTGATTCAATTCAAAAGACAGGTTGTCATGTCTGTCAAAAATTCCCGAAAAATATTTGGACCCCGTCATCCGTCCATCAAACTCCCCACAAAACGACAAGACATGCTCGTCTTTGTAGTCAAAATTGAATTTTCCTATCGTGAACTGATATTCGTTCAGGTTCTCATTGCCTCTCAGATAATGCTTTACCAATGCAGATGCACGCAATTCCTCATCAGGCGTAAAATAAGATTTCTCTTCCAGAAGTATTTCTGCCACTTTGATTTCCAATGGGGAGAAGCAGTTGGCGTATCTTGGCCTATGGTCATCATCTCTTGGAATTTCTGCATAGGAATTGGTATATTCTATGTGGGTGCTGTTGATTGCAACCTCCAGCCAGTAAACCTGCTTGCTGTCCTGATCAATAACATAGCCACAATTGTAACTCCTTGGCTGATACGTTAAAATGTGAAATCCGCGATTAAGCACGATATCTTGACTATCCACATTAGCCCCAAAGTCACGGAGTATCTTCTCAAAAATATCTGGCATTATTTTTGCTATGAGTAAATCATAGTCAATGCCTCCATCATCTGTAAATGAGACATTATGATTTTCAGCATATGGGACATGATCTCTGTCAGACGGAGAATAGGCATCGGATTGACCATATGCCAATCCAACAAATCCGACAAAAATTAAGAAAATGAGAAGATGCTTCATTGTTTGACTAATTGAATTATCAGAAGTTCATAAAGAATTCTGTTTACTGTGTGGTTTTTTTGATTTTTGACATCTTGATTATCAATTCGGTATCTGCAATTATCAATTCGGTATCTGCAATTATCAATTCGGTATCTGCAATTATCAATTCGGTATCTGCAATTATCAATTCGGTATCTGCAATTATCAATTCGG
>JAJCXK010000015.1 GCA_029263475.1 Candidatus Nitrosopumilus sp. | reverse complement strand
GGATATAATCATAAAAGTCCTCTCGACAAAAGAAAGGCAACCGGAAAATCCCTTCAGGATGTATTCATAAACACCAGAACAGAGCAAGCTGGAATTCTAAAAAATAAAAAGTGTGATTGTAACTTGCCATGACTTCTTTTTTCACGTGGTTTCAATAGTTAGCACTATTACAAAGGTTACCCCTAGATTATATCCTATAAAATCCAAATAGCAATGACAAGAAATGCAACAAACAACAGACAAAAAAACACCACAGCTAAAATTTGCCATAATTATAGCTGCTGCAGTTTCTGTGGCATTGATTTTCACAATAACTCCTTGGAACATAGTTCCAACGCAAATGAGTGAAGATGTCGCAGTAATCAAAGTGACTGACTATGGCTGTGTCGGTGAATCAAGCATGGGACGTTCAGTAGTTGTTTCAGACTGTGATGCAAGCGTTGGAGATATTGTTTCTGCAACATTTTACATTCCAGCAGGAGAAATAAACGGATATCTCGAAGAGCTTGAGAAAAGACAAAATCCAATGGTGGATTCATGGGACAGAAGCGTTAGTGGCATAGGTCTCGCACCATAATTCTTTTTTTATTTTTACTTTTATTTTTTAAATCATGCAAATTTTAATGACAATATTCAATACCAAAAATGTCCATACAGTTTTTTTGTTTCATAAAAATTAAATTAAAAATTGGCACTAGAGAAAATATTTTCATTTGTTCAAATACGATGAACTAGGATTTAATCCATGTGAAAGATAACGGGTAGAACATGTAGAGGAATTTGCATAATGCACAAGGCAAAACCTGTTCCAAATAGAATTAGGTATGAAGTTGGCCAAAAGCGATGTACGTTTTGTGGAATTTTTCTCTCAATTAATGATGCAAGATGTATTTGCTGTAAGGCAGTTTTAAGAACAAAACCTAGAAGTAAAAAAACCGTTTGATTTTATATCTAAAAGATTTGTTTAGATGGTGATTTTATTGCTCAAATATTTAGATGATTAAGCTCTTTTTTTTTTGAGATTAATTTGAATAACTGTTTATTGCTAAATCAAAAATTAACCAAAATTTCTGTTGATGTGAAATTCCGTCAATAATTTACCTAAACTGGAATTATTAAATAAGATAAATTATTTTAGATCGAATTTTACTGGATGGTGAATTTGGTCCCAAGTGTTTTGCCCATTACCTTTAGGGCATATCTGCAAACATTTGGATTGAGAGTGAAAAATCCCCTAAATTTGCCGTCTTCAAATTCTTCTGCAATCAGGCCAAATGGCCCGTAGGGGCCTCTTGTAATGACGGTCCAGACATTTGCCAAATCCGTGTCTTTGCAGCTCAAAAATTCTGAGTTTGACAATAGTTCCTTGTTTGGAATGACCTTTTTGTCAAAGTCCGCAATAATCCATGCTTTGGGAATATTTTTCACCATCTCCTGGTATCTTTTTTTGACAAATGAGAATCGGGCTATCTTTTCAAAGGTGGCAAGTAATGGTTGATGGTTTTCTTGTGCATATTTTTCAATCATAATGCTGAGATTGTACAATGGCTTTCTTTCTGCTGAAAAATTATGGTATCCGGCCTCGATGAATTGGTCTAGATTCCATTTGGGAAGTGTAGAGTTATCCAAGTCGTGCCATTCTGCAAGTTGTGGAAATTCTTCCCACACCTTGCCGACAAAACCAGCATAGTGACTTTCCATAATTTTTGATTCTCAATATTAGATTTAAGTGAATCCTTCAAGATTCTCCTAGTATTGTTACCTAATTGTTTTTATTCTCTGTAATGTCACTCTATTACATGGGACGATATGAGAAACTTCTTGACATGCTGATGGATTTTGATAACACTATCAGGTTTGCAGTAATTAGCAATACGTCTGGAGACATATTGTGGCATAGCAAAAGAAATGATGCCAAAATGTTGATTCCGTTGTCTGAAACTAAAAAAACGTTACGACGTGAGGCCTCAGACTGGGTTGATCGATGCAAACTAGGTGAACGAGATAACCTGGGAAGGGCGATGTACCACATAACTTCTTTTGAAAAAATTAAACGAATAACCATACCAATTGACGCATTCCATCTCTTGTTTGTCAGCGTAGACAATGAACCATTAAAAAAGAGCAAAAAAAAGAGCTATGGAAAATTGGTTGAGATGGGGAAAATTATGTCCATCGTAGATTTTGTAAATACATTTGAATAGAATTTCTTTTTTACTATATACTACAAATGTCAAAAATCATTATTGGGAATACCTCCTGGTGATGAAATTGCAAGTTATAAGGAAAAAATCAAATGTTTCATTAGAGTCAGTTTTGCACTTTTAGTATAATTTGACACTAGGTGATCAATTTAGAATATTTATTAACAGAAATGTGGAATTACCTGTGTGGAAAAGTACGAGCAACTTCTCAACATGTTGATGGATTTCAACAAGAACATCAGATTTGGAGCTGTCTGCAGTCCTCAAGGAGAACTACTTTGGAACACTAAGCGTGAAGGTGTAAAGAATATCGTCCCATATGATGATACAAAACAGACAATTCAGCGAGCAATGGATGCCTGGAAAGAAAATAACAAAATCACAGACAATGTGGGATCAGGACTTTATTCCATCACATCTTATGAGAAGATCAAGAGAATATCCGTTCCTCTGGATGATGGAAACATGTTATTTTTAAGCATAAATAATGAGAATCCATCCAAGACAAAGACCAAAAGCTATGGCAATGTTGCAGAGATGGGAAAGATTCTTTCTGTCGTTGATTTTGTAAAATCAAAAAAATAATTCTTAGACTGCTATTTCATTAGAACTCAATTCAAAAGTATGACCTGAAATTTTAGTTATGTAAAAACTAGGATGAAATCTCTGATGAGCATTGGTCCGAACATATCGGTTTGTCAAACACATCTTCATACTCCCTACCACAATGAATGCATTCTCTGAAACTCATGATTTGATTACGTGTCCAAATCATATAAACACGACATATATGAAAAATTATTTACCACTAGCAAATAATTATAAAATATAATTCACAATATAATTTTCTAAACTCCATAATTTTTACAGTTTGAAATACATGCATTAAGTGAAATTCACATTTGATCTTTTTGTACATGATGCTACTAGAAGTTTGAACTCTATGATTTCATGTTCAATTTGCTTGTCAACATCGTCATCAGAGATTCCTTTTGATACTCTATCCCATGAATTTGATCCATGTGCATGCCAAACTGTTCTAATGAGTCTTGAGAGTCTACTTCAATTGCAAAATCGCATTCAAAACCGTAATCGGTGCATATCATTTTTGTCATGTATTTTTTAAAGCATTTTTGAATATAATCACTTGTGATGAAATTTTCTAGTGCCAATTTTTTTAAAAAGAAATGGGATTTTTATGCAATCGTCTTGAAATAGAAAATAGAAATGAGCAAACTAGTTTACAAGCGAAAAATCAATCATGATTCGTTTGACCGTGAAACAGTCCTGATGGGTGTTAAGGAAACTCTGACATCCTAATTTTTACCACTAGGAATTTGATTTCGTATTCTTGATATGTCTGATTCAGAAATATTACTCATGATGATGAAACTTGATGATAAAAAAACAGTGCTTGCAGGATTATTGATATCCTTGAAACAACAATATTTGGAGGGTTCATTCTGATTGCATTTCTAATGCTTGAATGCGGGGATGTGATATGCTAAACATAAAACAACGTACTAGGAGTAAATGTACGAGTTTGACGTGGTCTGAGTTTGAATTCTTCGATTGGATTCCTACTGTCATCAGATTGCAATCAGTTAACGATGAGAATTGGCAGGTAACTCGCAAGTCTATGCTGAAAACTACTCTGGAATTCAAACATGAAACTTTGCAAAAATGGCTTGAGAAAAACAAATACTCTGAAAAATCCAAAGTACAGACTCAAAATTACGTGCAAGCATTAAGGCGAAGTGGCCTAATTGAATAGTTTGGTTGTGAGAGTTAGAGCATGAACTCCGCAATCCTAATCACTCTGGGAATTGTATTTGGATCAGTTGTCGTTATTGTCATCATAGCAAATTCCACTTTTGATGATTACGTGTCAGAACGTGATCAGCGCAATCTTCAGTATTCGCTAAACGATTGTAAGGCATTGTTTGTAGACGAATATGAGCGGGATGATTGCTTTGAAAAGTCAATCAATGCGCTTGGAACTGATAAGCAAAAACAACAATGGCGATCGGGCTTTTACAACCCATAGATTCCAAGAATGATGAAATGCTTTAGATGCCGAGAAGATGGAAATCTATTTTTTTCAGACTCTGATTTTAAACAATTTTCAGACTTCCACGTGGGTTCACAAAACAACACCTTAACTATATCCCCATACATGTTGTGCTGGGGATATAGTTAAGGTGTTTAGAAACATACCCACGTGGAAGTTTAAAACAAATAAAAAAATCTGGACGATCCGATGCTTCGATAATTCATCACTGACAGTTGGAAGAACGGGAATTTATCATGTCATCCAAATCCCAATGGGTTCACGGGTTATCAGAAGAGTAAAAGTTTAGGAGCATCCTGTTCTCAGATACTCGGCTTTGATGCTGTTTTCTTCAAACGCACCTGTTATCATACTCCCAGACGTGTGTAATTCGACAGGCAGATGTATCAAATCAAATGTATCGTGGCCTGGAATTACCAAATTTTTAGGAATTGGCATGTCTGGATATTTTTCTGCTATTGCTTGGCGTGTAATTTTTTCCAGTAAACCTTCATCATACGAGGAATAATTTTCAACATGGAACACGTCACTGCAGAATAGATCCCAGTCCGGATATGCTGCCTCGAAGTAAAAAACAGGAATAAAATGGCTGCCTAAAATAATTAGAAAAGGAGTAATGATTGCAAGTGCAATAACAATTCCAATAATTATCAAAAGTCTACTCTTCATTTTCTATTCCATAAGGTCCAGTCAAAACTGTCCCATCTTGTGCAGAAAGAAGAATTTTACCGTCAGTTGCGTTGATGTGATATTGATATTCCTTGTTTTTTACTAGAGAAACCAAC
>JAJCXK010000014.1 GCA_029263475.1 Candidatus Nitrosopumilus sp. | reverse complement strand
GAAATAAATTTTGATCATGGATAAATTATGCTACTTTATGGGGAATTATTTGATTGATGCTCGTTGTTGTTAAATCGGACAACTTCCAATAATCTCTATTTGATTCACACTGGAAGCATATGGGATTTCCAGATATCGTATGGTGTCATTGGATATTCTTTGATCAAAAAATACTTCCACATCATCAACCAAGACATAGTAGGGGTCATCGGGAATCGGTTTGAGGCAGTTGTCAGTCTGCGTGCTCATGAGGGCATGGGGTATCGCTACGGACATCGTTCCGTCTGATTTTGCAGACAAGTCAACTATCAACGAATTATCGTCGCTGAGTGCCATGGAGTGTGAAACAATGCCCCTGCTGAAATGAGCAAAAATATTGTGATTGCCTACCTTGGTTTCCATGAAATTGGAATTGCTGGAATTGATCACCACTTCCCAATTTGTTTTGACAGCCGTATGTGGGTAAACACATGCATATTCTCCATTTGGTCTTTCAACTAGCACGCTGGCTTGATACCAGCATCCAAATTTTTCAGAATCATATCCCCAATCCTTTTGCATTTTCAGGCTGGGACCTCCCGCATAAGCATTCCCAATTAATCCTACTATGACAACTGATAGCAAAGCCAAAGCAAGAAGTGATTTCATGACTGAAATGAAGATTGATCATAGATAAATTCTACTACTTTATTGGGAAATATCTGTGCTCAGCGGTTTCATGACCTTGCAATTAAATGGCTGTCTAAAAACCGCCGTATCGCAAACTAACGTATCTGTACCATTTTTGAATATGCCCTTGTCATACCCTTGCATTTGACCGTTTTCTTCTGCAATTGCATAGACTAGATATCTTATTGAAATTCTCATGATTGTCAATACCAATGCAGAAAATATTATCAAATTTTTATAATTCATAACTTGATGTTGGAAAACGGGATTGTTTCAAACTTGTAAACTTCTGTTTCAGCATAAACAGAACCTACATCGCCAACCAAAGCAACCGAAAGCAAGGCCAAGATAAGAAGGGATTTCATGACTGAAATGAAGATTGATCATGATAAATCGTGCCATACAAAGATGAACTTCACATTGATGATTATCGGGTTTACGCTATTTGAGATGGAAAAGTAATTTTTCTAATCTGTAAACTGCCTATTCCATAGCCTGGACCATCTAATTATCAGATAAAGTGAGAACATGAAAATGAAAAGTGATATGACATACCCGACATTGTCAAGGATGTTAAAACTGTTGAACATTGAGCTGAGTATCTCTTCAGAAGTACGTGGTTCTGGATTCACATATGATGGCAGCGGTGGCTTTGGATACATCAACCCATTTTCATCCGCAGGTCTTTTCAAAACCCCGCCATACTGAAGTGTTTTGACTATCCAAATTACTGCGTTTACTGCCAAATTGGGTAGAAAGAAATACAACAAAAACTGTCTAAATTTCTTAATCCTTGCAAATGCCCAGAAATTCACAAAAGGAATGAATGCAAACAATATTTGCCAACCTACGCTGACTCTTCCATTGACAGGCACGATGTTAAAAAATGACTGTGTATGCTAATTACTATTTCTACAAAATACTTTTCATAATGTGAATTAAAAAAGATCTAACTATTTTTTACCAAATAATTCCCTTGTATCAAAAACTCAAACATCATTTCATGAAGTTTGACAATGATTTACTAAAGCAGAAAATAAAATCCCTTGTGGAAAAAAGAGACGAAATCAACACCGATTCCAGAATGAGGGCGTTTCCCAACAGCTCAGTGAAGACATACGATCCGATGCATACACTAAAGCACGAATGCGGAGGACACAACCTTGTATGCAATCATCTTACGGATGTCAATTTGAGATATTCTACTGTAATGTTCCCATACTATAACGGACTGAGAAGATTCGGTGCAGCAGACAAGAACTATCTGCATTCACTATATGGCAAGGTCTCAGTGAATCACAAGATAAAGGAAAACCTGTTGGCCCGAATCTTTGACGGGATATCTGTCTAGTATCTGCACTTTTCGCATACTGCTTCTGTGAGTTTAATATTAAAGAAATCTTAAAGAGATATTTTAAACAGTTTATTTTCTTTTCTTGAATATAATTACACTTAGCAGCATTATTGCAGATACAACACATGCAATTACAATTAATGATGAATAATCTATTGTAGTTGATATTCCTTCAAAGACATACACTGGGTTAAGTTGGGAATATTTTTCTACCACATTCATTCCAGAGATGACAAGATTTTCATCATTATTCACAGAGCTTATGTATAAAGCTGAATTTTGATCTCTTAAAATTTGTTCATCAATTGTAAGCAATAATTCTCCGGTTTTTCCATCAAAAATATAGATAAGATCAGTGGCAGGCCCTTCAGAGTCATGCCCAATTGATCTAAGAGCGATATTATCACCTACCGCAGTCAAATAAGCGCCAAATTCTACATCATGTAGATTTTCTTCAGGATAATCAATTGTGAATAACAAGTCTCCTGTGTCACCATCAAAGACGTAGATATAACCAGAAATTGGATTATCCTCATCATAATTGTATGTTGGAACACCTACAACAAGATTATCGTTTACTTCTGCAAGATGTTTTCCAAAATGACCCATACTTGGATCTGGATTATCTATGACATATTGGAATGAACCTGTCTTTGCATCAAAAACCTGTATTGTATTTGTATGAATGTCATCATTTTGATCCTCATCAGGCGCAAAGACTGCAATGCTTTCATCAAAGAATATGGAAGAATATCCAAATCCTGAAGAATCATCGGAAATAGAATCATTTAGTGTGTAAAGTAAAGAACCTGTGTTACCGTCAAAGACATGTACTCCATACTCCTATTTGCCTTCAGAATTCTTAAAGTTAGAACCCGACATCACATTGTCCCCCATTGAACTAATCCTATAACCAAACCAACTATCATCCACTTTCCCATTTGGATTATCTGTTGTGTAAAGCAAAGATCCCGTATTACCGTCAAAGACGTACATCATACCTTTGTTTTGTACATCATTTGGGTATTCAATTTGCAATCCAACTACGATATTGTTATCAGTGGTAATCATGTGCTTTCCAAAATCATCTCCTCTGTCTGGTTCTGGATTGTCTATTGTAAATAACAGAGATCCAGTCTTTGCATCAAAAACATACAAACCTCCAGCATAAGTAATTCCATCTACCACTTTGCCTGAGGCACCAACAACAATTTTGTCTCCAACAGTATCCATTGAGCTGCGGAACATGTCACGTTTTAATCCTGAATCTTCAATTGTGAAAAGCAAGTCTCCGGGCTCTGCAAAGATATGGTTTGCATAATAAGGCGATACAATCAAACCTACAATTATAAATAATAATAATTTGGAATTCATCCCAACCAATCCCCGTCATGAAACGTTTCAGTTTTGTCTTTTAAGCATTCGTATCATTCATACTATACTAATTTTATAAAACTCGTCCCCAGCATCATAACGAAACTAAAGGGTGTTGAACCAAGCTAGATAAAATGTCATACTTGAATTAGATTTCTTTGCAGGAACAATAGGTCAAAAAAGAACATGTGTATAATATGAAGAGGGAGTCGAAACTGTCTGTGCAAATTTGATTCGATTCGGGTTAACAGTCTTTCCATTTGGAAAATGATAACTGTATCCTTGATGTAATCCTAGGCATTGCCAAGATGGAACTGTAGGCATTGCGATATGCCGATGACGACAATGGATCCAAGTCCTACTATGAAATGTCCGAATGCAGGAAACTGATGGTACGGGTTTATGATTAGAATAGTTCCTGGGAAGTCAGAATGATTGTTCGGGACCTAAGTCGGAATGGAAATGTGGACAATCCATCATATGTTGACTATCGCTATGATTCTATGATGTTTCACTAACTTCCCAGGTCACTGGGATCTTCCAGTTATTAAACAAAGGGTGGAATTTATTTTAAATTTAGAATACTATGACCAGTCCCTCTTTATCTCCGATGAACCGTTTCAGTTCACTTTGATCATATGCTGTACATGCTGCAGCAAGACCCTCAAGTTTGACGAGGCAAGAATACGATACCAGAATTGGTATCACCGGAAATACGTGTGGCATATTGCACACCTGGTAAGGATGGACAGTTTCTTTTAGTAGTTTGATTCGATTCGGGCCAATGATTTTGACTTTATCGTGTCTCTGACCTGTAGACGTTCCATATCGATAAAACAATGATCCGTTTTACAAGTACAAATCATTCTTCATCCTAATATGTGAAAAAAATGATAAACAAGGCATGCTAAGTAAAAGAGGCAATGAGATACTGGAATATCTTAACTTGTCAAGCGAGATATCTGAGCATGATTGCGACTGCTAGTCATTCTCTGCACTTTTCACATACGGCCTAACCTGATTCCTCTTCTATATTCCCTGAGACGCCTGAGCAGTAACATTTTGAACATAATCCTTTGGCAGTAAATGACATGAGAAGGGAAGACTGCTCAACCATTTTGAGATGTGTACATAGTCAAGCATCCACTACAGGCAGTACATCAAGGAATTTCTAAACTCCATTCATGTAGACGAGGGATATGAGATTACAAAGAACTGTGATGTGGATGAGATGAGGAATTGATGGATCTGAATACACCCTGTGTTTGACAAATGACGTATTTGCAAAGTTCTTGGCAGATTTTCAAGAAATAGATACAAATCTTTCAAAAAACACAACAATGACAAACTTTCATGCGGAAATGGTTGTTGAGTTTAATAAAAAATCCAAAGAGTTGGTGCTTATTATGCGAAAATAAACCATTTCTTCATAGTTGTGTCATTTGAAAATTTATTCAATTTTCGTCAATATGATAAAAAAATGATCGTTAATCAAATTATCTTTACATAAAAATGATATTTTTGATATATTTTGGAAAAACAATTAAGTATGAAAACAAATTTGTATCAATTATGAGTTATGCACATCCTGAGGTTTTAGTTGATACTGAATGGGTATCCCAAAATCCTCCTAATGAAAATAGAAAATTAGTTGAAGTTGATTATGATCCTGTAAATGGATATCAAAAAGGCCATGTTAGTGGTGCCAGTTTAATTTGGTGGAAGCGTGACATCAATGATCCCGTTACTCGAGACATCATTGGCAAAAAAGCATTTGAGTCCCTTATGTCTAAAAATGGAATTACTGCAGATACTGAGGTAATTCTTTATGGTGACTTTAACAATTGGTTTGCTGCTTTTGTCTTCTGGGTTTTCAAAATATATGGCCACAAGAATCTAAAGGTCATGAATGGCGGACGAAAAAAATGGGAATTAGAAAATAAAGATTATACCACTGATGAACCTCAGATAGTGCCAGCAAGTTATGTTGCGCAGCCTCCTGATGAGGGATTGCGTGCATATCTATTTGATGTTAGTAGGGCATTGGGCAAAGAAGATTCTGTGATGGTTGATGTAAGATCTCCTGCAGAATTCACAGGTCAAATTACCGCACCACCTGAATATCCTATGGAACATGCGCAAAGAGGTGGACATATTCCTGATGCGAATAACATTCCATGGGCAACCGCAGTTAATGATGTTGATGGCACTTTCAAATCCGTTGAGGAGTTAAAGCAAAACTATGAGCCAAAAGGCGTTACTCCTGATAAAGATGTGATCTGCTATTGCAGAATTGGGGAGCGTTCTTCGCATAGTTGGTTTGTATTGAAATATCTGCTTGGATATCCAAAGGTCCGAAACTATGATGGTTCTTGGACTGAATGGGGAAATATGATCGGCAATCCTGTGGAAAAATAAATTGCTTTTGGACCTTCCTGTTCTGAAGACGGGTTCGTTTTATTTTATCAAGGATGGCGAGTCTGATATTGTCATGGAGGATAAAACGAAACGCGGTCTAGAGATTAAAGAAACATCTGTTGATGAAAAAATTAATGTCAAAGCCGACAAAGGGATGATCCATGACATGGATGGAATCGGTCATTGGGTGCCTATTCGTTGGTATTTTTCAAAGGATTCCTATGATCTCTCTCATGTGGTTGTTCATGCAGAGGCAATGGAAAAAAAATACACCGAACTTCGTGAACTTACCTGTCCTGACGATGACTGATAACCTTTTTAAATAAAATCAAGTTACCAAGTTTAGATGTCTTTATTGTTAAAAGATCGAGTTTGGACAATGGAAGCACCTACTGCTAAGCGTGGCGTATATCCATTGCATGGATTCAAACTTGGACTTTACAGATTGCCGATTTTACTTGAGGATCCTGTGGAATTGCAATCTGTTCATGATGGACTAAAGAAGGCATTTGAAATGGATATGTATGCAGACAGGATTTTTGCAACATATCGTTGGAAAGAGCAAAACAAGGATGATCCCGATGAGAAAGGATATGAAGAAGTTGAACTGTCAGTCACGGTAGAAATTGTTACTGGAGAGGTAGTGGATATTATTTATCAAATTTTTCCAATTGAAAAGTTCGGTGATCCTAACTGGGTTAAAGATTATAGAAAGAAAGCAGATCATTTTGCAAAAATGGTCATTGACACAATTTTACGAAATACAATTTTGGCTGACAAAATGATCTCATACTATGCCAAAACTGAGAAGATCTCTGAAATATCTGCCATTCAAAAACTAGAAGAACTTACACCTTTAGCAAAAATTGTTCTTGGTGCAAAGCCAAAACCAATTGAAGCAACTGACGATGAAGTCGAAGAGGATGATTCTGCGATTGAAATTCCTGATGGTGCAAAGCCTGGCCCAATTGATGTTGAATACAAGTCAAAACTGAAACCATCCTCGTCATATGCTGCGGCAGAACACACTATCAAAACTTGGGGTAGGAGAGGTCAAAATAATGGTATCATGGGAATATGGGGAGAATTTGTTTCCGTAGACTATGATATTTGCATTGCCGATGGCGGATGTCTTGAAGCATGTCCTGTAGGTGTTTACGAATGGTTTGATTCTCCTGGCAATCCTGGCTCTGATCAGAAACCATTGATGTCCAAAGAACCCGATTGTATTTTCTGTCTTGCATGCGAAGGTGTTTGTCCTCCGCAAGCAATAAAGATCTACGAGCAAAAATAATCTGAATTTCTTGCAACTATAAATAGCGACTGACGATTCTGTGAGACTAGGGATATGGCAGTCAATCCTTTCACCCAATTCGTTTTTGATTTGTTTATCCTCTCGGCTATTATCATCACTGCATATACTGTAAATTTCTATTATCTTGCATTCATTTCAAGAACTAGAAAAGAGGTTTACTCTACTGTTGATTGGGGTACCCCTAGTGTCACCATCCAATTGCCGATTTACAACGAAAAATATGTTGCAAAAAGACTTGTAGATGCTGTTTGTAACTTGGATTATCCTCAAGACAAACTCCGAATAATGGTATGTGATGATTCTGATGATGATACGGTTGAATTGCTTCGAGGTGTAGTTGATGATTATAAAAAGCAAGGATTTCAAATTGAGCACGTGCGACGTGGAACAAGAAAAGGATACAAGGCTGGCGCATTGAAACATGCGATGCAGACAACTGACACCGATCTTGTCGCCATTTTTGATGCCGATTTTATTCCTCCCGAATGGTTTCTTAAGCGAGCAATTCCTCATTTTTCAAAGTCAAACATAGGGTTGGTGCAATGCCGATGGGGACATGTCAATGAAAACTATTCTACTATTACTCAGGTACAGGCACTCAGTATAGACTTTCATTTTCTTATAGAGCAAAGAGCAAAAAGCAATTCTAATCTTTTTATGAATTTTAATGGAACTGCGGGAATTTGGAGACGTGAATGTATTGAGGATGCTGGAGGGTGGCATACTGCAACTCTTGTAGAAGACCTTGATCTTAGCTATAGGGCTCAAATGAAAGGTTGGAAATGTCTATTTCTTCCTAACATTGTAGTTGATGCTGAACTGCCTGCACAAATTAATGGAGCTAAAAGACAACAATTTCGTTGGGCAAAAGGCTCGATCCAATGCGCGATAAAACTACTTTCTGATATTGGTTTGAAACGCAATGTTGGAATTGAGGCAAAAATACAGGCATTCATTCAACTTACCCGCCATATCGTTTACCCGTTAGTACTGATACAATTCCTGACATTGCCTATTTTACTGGCAGCCCAGATCAATCTTTATGTGATAAGTGTCCTTCCTGCATTGACAATTGCAACATATCTTGCGATGGGACCAGGGGCATATCTTATCGTCATACATGGGATGTATGACAAGTCATGGAAGTCAAAAGCAAAACTACTTCCAGCATTACTTGTCTATAATGCGGGCATGTCTGTAAACAACACTGTCGCGGTATTTGACGCCATACTTGGAAAGAAAAATGAATTTCATCGAACTCCAAAATATGGAATTGTAACAAAGCAAGATGATTGGAGAGACAAGGCATACAACTTGCCTTTTACACAAACAACTCTTTTGGAAATATTTTTTGGTGTTTATGGAATCATGGGAATCTTTATTGCCATATTTTCAAACAATCCAATTTTTGTACCGATTATTTTACTTCAGGTAATTGGATTTTTTTACATCGCATACCTGAGTTTATCTCATACGCGGTTTAAAAGAAATAAATCAAGTAAAAATCGGCTGAGGACCAAGAAGGAAAAAATGGCAAATACTGTTTACAAAATTTCCATGTTTGGAATACTTGCAATTATCATTTTTGGAGGATACATGGCGATCTCTGGTTACAATGCTGACATCTATCCTCTTGATCGCATTCGAGGAAATCTTGATGGAATAATATCCTCATCAGATCCTGACCTAATCCGTAATCATCTTGTGGCAATTCAAGGGGATTTGGATATTCTCATGGTGAATCTGCCTGAGGCGACCAATTCCGATGGAGAGGTTATTTCACGAAACCCTGTTTGGATATTCGGTACCGAATCCACCAATTTTCTCAGAATACAAAACAACATAGATGCGATGTTTGGAAGCGTTGATGACATTTCGACCCTCTCAAAAAGCAATTCCGCGTATCATACTGGCATGTTGGATATCAACAACAGGGCCTCATTATTGAAAACTAACATCATGGATGCTACTCCCTACATGTACGTCAGTCCAGAAAATATGATGTTTAGTACGGTTTGGATTGCTGCGATCATTGGCATCTTTGCTGCATTAAAAAGAAAGAAAGATCAGATGAACAAAGCAGATGAAAAATAACCTATGACATGTTTAGATCTTTTCTGATTTCATCTACTGCTCTTATGCCGTAGATGTCTCTGATCTGCTGAATCCTTATTGACTCCTTTAATATGTCGCTGCCCATTGAGTTGGATAGAATTGAGTAAACATCGCCGAATCTAATTTCCCACTTATCTGCACAATCTAGAATTTTACTTACTGCCCATTGTCTTACTTCTCGTGGTAGTGGAATTTTCCCTCCCGTTTCCTCTGAAATTCTGTCAAACAAATTGACAATGTCTTTAGTCTGAGACGTCATTTTTTCTATGTCTTTTGACACTCCATACTTTGATTCTGAGTTCATTCTGATATTGGATTGATATTCTGAAAGCTTTAGCAAGGCCATCATTTCTTTTGATGAATGATCTGATGCGGTACCTGCAGAATTTCTGACTTGCTGAATCTCTTCAAACAATCTTTCGGATTTTTTGTGAAAATATGACGTTGATTCGTCTTGTTTTTTCAGGGTATCTGAAACTA
The DNA here is from genome assembly GCA_029263475.1 of Candidatus Nitrosopumilus sp. Classification (GTDB taxonomy): domain Archaea; phylum Thermoproteota; class Nitrososphaeria; order Nitrososphaerales; family Nitrosopumilaceae; genus Nitrosopumilus. Next base: position 34,036 of record JAJCXK010000014.1, on the reverse strand, counting down.
CTGATATTTTTTCTTCAATGCTGTCAGTTTTATCAATAACATTTTGCTTGAAATTGGAAACTTCATCCTGGACTGATTTGAGTCTCTCTCCTACAGATGACGTGGATTCTGCCTTTTCCGCCAACGTTCCAATTTCGGTCTCAATCTTGTCAATTTTTTCTCCTAACTTATTGATGGATTCTCTACTCATATTGTCTGCAGAATTTGCTTTTGACCATGTGGAGTCAAATTGCTGCTTGAGGTCCTCAATTGCCCCTCCCAACGAATCCATTTTTGATCCTTTTGATGATATCGCGTCAATCGTGATTTTAATCGCGTCTAGCTCTGCATTGAGATTTGAGGTACGTGATACCTCTTCTGTAATGTTTTCAAATTCTTGTTTGAGGCTTTCTACGATTTGAGCCCCTGTGCCTAGTTTTGCAGTCTTGCCTGAAATCTCTTCAATGCTGAGTCTTAGATTATCCATGTCTGCACTTATCTCTAAAAACGAATCCGTTTTTCCTGAAACTCTCCTTAGATCCTCTCTTACCTCGTCAATTCTTTGGGCAATTTTGATAATCATCTGAGAATTGTTTTTGATCGAATTCACATTGTCTTCTAGCTGCTGGGCTGTTTCTTGCGGTTTTGACGCTTTCTGTAATTCTGTAATCTGACTGATTTCTTTTTCCAGTTTTTCTGTTTGACCGTTTATTTTACTGACTAGATCTGTTTGCGTTCTGATTTGACTTAATCCTGCGTACAGCTTCTGAGTATCGTCTTCTATTATGTTGATTTGTTTTGATTGTTTTTGTATGTGTTCAAGCGTGGATGCCAATGTGTCGATCATTCCCTTCATTGATACCAGGACTTTTTGGTTTTCGCCAAAAATCTTTGACATGACTTTAATTTCTTTTTGTAACACCTTGTTTGAATCTGAAACTAGTGCCACTTTCTTAAGTACTGCTGCTGGGGTGGGTTCTTTCTTTGGAACTTTCCTTGCAGCTTCTGTTGTCTTTTCTTTTGCAGTCTTGGTGGCCATGTAAATTAAATTAAAAAATTTGAGATAAAAAAAGTTGGGTCTAAAATAAAAAATGTAAAGAGCTACTTGTTTAACACCTTGACTCCTCGTATTCTAACTTGTCCTGATTGTGTCTGATTATGACAAAATGTAGTGTATCTTCCTGTGAGTGCATGGTAAGATGTGGACAAAAATGTTTGTGATCAATTATTTTAAAAATCCTGTTTTTTGCTCAACTTTTTTCTGATTATGGCAAAGACACCACAATTTCTTAGAACTTTTCTAAAATCCATAAAATAGATTGTTTAGTCATAAACAAGTATGCAAAAAATAATGTTACTTGTTTACGACTTCTGGTTCGTGAAGTAGTTCATGAAAAGTTTTTGCAACCAGGCCATTTGCTGTATCTACAAATCCTCTTGGACAATATTCGCATTGAATCATATAGTACGGTATGGTACCGTACTATTAATAACTGGGTGATTGTGATGTAACCGATTATGCAGTCAGATACCCCAGGTCATATCTCTTCATTTAATTCAGATGACCTAATCATCATTCTGCAATAGGGTTATGATATTTGGGAATAAAGAGGTTAAACAAATAATTTCTGTGAACCTGTACACTGTTCAACTCTGATGAATTTTTGCTTTACAATTTTTTCATGAGTAATGATTTTTAAACAAATTTGTTTATCCATAACATGCAGAATGCATTTCTTCAGTTGGATTCTAGTGGAATTCAAAATTCTCTTAACAGTACCGTATCTAGTTTGATTGAACAGGTGACTCCGGAGTTGCCTCACACAAGTTTTGTCACTGATTTGGCATTTATCATGATAATTGGTGCCGTAATCACACTTGCCTTTTTTAAAATTAAACAGCCTTTGATAATTGGTTATCTTTTTGCTGGTATGCTGATAGGACCGCTCTCACCCTTATGGTCTTGGATCTTAGGTAAGGATGATCAATCCAGTGATGTTTTGGAAGGTGTGGGAATATTATCGGATATCTCTGCATTGAATCTTTTTGCAGAAATTGGTGTAATACTGCTTCTTTTTGTTATCGGCATAGAATTTCCGTATGCAAAAATCAAAAGTATCGGACGAGTGGCAGTAGGTGTTGGAAGTCTGGGGTTGTTTTCAACATTGGGTGTCTTGTTTTACACTGCTAGTGCATTGGGTTTGGAATTCATGGATGCGTTGTTCATTTCTGCTGCGTTATCTGTTTCAAGTACTGCGATAATTGTCAAACTTTTAGAGGAGACGGGAAGGATCAAAAAAGAATCATCTATACTAATTCTTGGCATATTGATTGTAGAGGACGTCATTGCTGTCATTCTGATTTCCTCATTGCAATCTGTTGCTCTTGTTGGAACCGTATCTGTAGAATCCGTTGTAGTGATAGTCTTAGTTGCAACTGCCCTGATAGTTGGAACGTTTACTGTGGGAACGCGTGTAATTCCTCCTCTGATTGATAGGGTTGCAGCCGCAGAGCATCGTGAAATCCTATTGCTGAGTGTTCTTGGACTTTGTTTTGGATATGCACTATTTGCAAATATTGTGGGATTATCTGTGGCAATTGGAGCATTTCTTGCTGGAGTACTTGTGGCTGAATCTAAATCAGCTGAGGTTGCAAAATTACTTTCAAGTCCAATTAAAGACATGTTCGTAGCAATCTTCTTTATTTCCGTAGGTGCCTTGATGGACGTTTCACAGCTTGGAGACTACATATTTGTGGCAATTGCCCTGATTGCAGTGGCTACTGGAATGAAGTTTGGAGGAAACATGATTGGAAATATTATCTTTAGGCAGAAACGTGGCAAGGCATTGCGTTCCGCATTCACATTGGCTGCTCCGCGAGGTGAATTCTCAATTGTAATTGTAAAAGTTGGAGTTGACATTGGTGCTGTCAGCGCTTTCATGTTCCCTCTGATAGGGATAATTTCAATTGTCACGGCATTTCTCTCACCATTTTTGGTAAAGGCCAGTGACAAAGTTATTCCCATTTTGGACAAAAAAGAAAATGTCTGATGAACTAAAGCAATTATTGGATAGGGTGCATGATGGAATTACCACCTTTAATTTTGATGGAAAAGAAACTCCGTGCATAGAGATTGATGAAAAGAAGTATGATGAAATGTTGTCAAAGGTAGCTGGGCAGTCATTTTCTATTAACACCGATCTGAACATTCTTCAGGATGGATTGGGCAATGCTTTCGTTGAAATCAAACTGACCTTTTCGAGAGGAAACATCACTGAAAATTTCTTAGTTGATGCGAAAACCAATCTTAACTTTTTTGAATCTCTTGCAAAAACATCTATGCTTGCACTATCTTCGCCAAAATCCAATTATGGACAAGACAATGTGTTTATGATTCAATTGCCTCGTCGAGAAAAAGCTGAAGATGCACTAGATATAATTAAAAATGCACTGATTACAAAGAATTAGAACCATGGTACAGTTACCGTGTTATGAACTCAGAGTTCAAATACTTGCGTGCCTAAGAATAGTTCCTTATGAAGACTCAGTCACGAATGCTAAAACAAAAGGAAAATGACATACACGGTTACGACAAAAGATTACTTCAGGTCTTCAGACGTTTGGAGCAAGATGTATCTTCTGAAAATTTCCAATTGATAAAAAAGTATGATCAGATGTTTGTTCAGCAATCTTTGGCCAAAGCATATCGAGCTAGAAATCTGAATGCTCTTTTGATGCTGACTCGAATGATGGACAAGAATTGGATTGATGTTACCAAAGAAGACATAGATGGTCTGGTGTATGCTGTGGTTCAAACGTATAGTGATCACAAGGGAAAGGAGACCAACAGCACGGCAGATGCCAAAAAATATGCTCAAAATTATTATCAAAGACATAGATCTCAGATATTAGAAAAATCATTTGAATGGAGAATCAATAACCCAATTCAATATTTTAAAAACCAAAAACGCCATCTTGAAAAATGTGGATTCCCGTTAAACTTAGATCCTTGGAAATATTAATGGGGTCTTCATTCTTGGGTGGTCACAATAAAGAAATTATTCAACAACAAGTGTCAATGCTGTCCAAACAAGGCTGAAATCAGCCACCATATCCTTCACAAGTCAAAATATCCTGCACTATCCATGAACGTCAACAATGGGATCGCCCTGTGTAAATCCTGTCACGCAGAAGTCCACGGTTGGAAACTTGATCAAAAAAGATATGGCTGAGAAAAAATAAGATTCAATGAAGAAATGCCTGAAGGTGAAGACACAAAGCAAGAGGATCACATACTTGAGGAAATGTCGCAGCTCAGCGACGAGATAGTGGACAATATCGCAACTGTCATTGAAGCTGAATGGGACGCACCTACTCTCCAAAAGAAGATTGCATCGCAAGTAATAGAATATCGGAATATGCGAGCAGAATTCAGCGAGATATTTGAGAAAAGAACATCTGAGGAAAAGGAATAGCCTATGCAAGAAATGTCATAATGAGGTTCAGGGATGAGTATTTACGAAAATAGTTTATTGTATTGCCGTTTAAACCAGTTTGGTTTTTTATGGATACTCAGAAGTTCTGTAATTGTTTTTGCATTATGTTTAATTAAATTCAAGCTTTTATTTTGAAGTTCAACTAATCCCGTAAATTCGTTATCTTTTGTTTGAATTTTTCCACGTATTTTATTGACTGATTCTTGTAATTTTTTCTCATCATGATATACATGCTTACAAGTAATTTCAGATTGCCTATCTTGGAACGAATTTCAGAATCATAAATATGTCTGTATTTGTTATTGAACAGTTCAAATGAATAAAACTCCAAGATGCTGATTTTTCTCACATCTGTATGCGTCAATATTTTATCATTTTTAATGAGAAGCTTATCTAAATCTAAATTTGATAAAAAGGTCATTTCAGTTTTAAGGTCTTGTCTAAACGCATCATGCTCTAATTTCTTGTCATTGTTTTCAAGATGTTTTTGAAATGCAAAATACACAATACCTATAGCACTTGCTCCTAATCCTACCATTATGCCGATACTTGAAATCCCATGATCCCAATAATCTCCCAATATTTCATGTGTCAAAGTATTACTTGAAATTGCCAAAGTTGTACATATAATTATTAAACCTATGAAAATTTCTTACATCTCAAGGCTACAATCTAATCCGCATCTGGGAGCATGAGATTAATCAATCCGTGGACATATGCGTTGAGAGGATTAAGACAGAAATGACTATTCCTTCTTGATTTTATCAACTTGTCCCACAAACCATTCGTTTAGCTGGGATAGTTCTGAGGCAAATTGATTTCCTATTTCATCCATTTGTTCTTGCAATACTGTTACCTGATCTTGCAATCCGTCATTGATTTTCACTAGTTCCTTGTTTGCACTATCCAGTCCGTCATTGAGATTCTGCAATCCTATGACCAAATCTTCAAGTTCATTTATTCTCTGTTCAAGTTCTACAATTCTTTGATCTTTAGGATCTTCGATTGTTTCAGGAAAATTTGTCTTCATTTGTTCAGGTGATAGTTGTCCTTTGTATTCTACATCTGTAATCCTGAAATCCACATTATCAGTGGTAATGGTAAAGGTGACCGATTCTTTATCCGTTGTAAATTCAGTTATGCCAGTTCGTAACTTGTCACGCCCTTCTCCTTCTTGTGATTTCTCTTCCCACGTGAATTCATATTTTCCTTCACCTTCATATTCGAAATGAATTACATAGATACCGTAAGGAATGGTCTCATAGGTGAGTGTCTCTGTTTCTGCAAAAGCAATACCAACACCGCCAACTAAAACGACTGAAAGCAAAGCAAGAACTAGAAGTGATTTCATTATTTTGTTCTCCTCATATCTGTAGTTTTTTTGTATATCTGCAATTTTCCTTTCAGAATTTTGTATAGTAAAATCGAACCTGTTGATATGACTCCTATCACTATGGCGATAGTTGCGTAGATTTGAAACCAGTATCCGTTTGCTCTATTTTGATACGCTTCTCCTCCCGCATACGCTTCGTTAATTTCGATAATTCCAACAGCTAAAACAGTCAGTATCAAAAGTGAAGATAAGAGTATTTTCATGACTGAAATGAATCTTGTTCATAGATAAATTATGCTACTTTATGGGAAAACATTTGCGTCTAATGACCCCATAATCTCACAATTAAATGGCGGTCTAAAAATTACCTTGTCACAAACTAACGTATCGGTGCCATTTTTCAATATCATCTTGTTGTATCCAAACGTTCGACCGTTTTCTTCTGCTATCGAATATGTTAGATATCCTACAGAAATTCCTATGATTGTCAATACTGCTGCAGAAAATATTGCCAAATTTTTATAATTCATAGATGGATTTCATGACTGAAATGAAGATTGATCATAGATAAATTCTACTATGCAACAAGGCAGATGATCAAGTTTTCATTGATGTATTTTTTCGATCTTTGATTGTAAAAATAATTCCCACAATAAACAAAATCGAAGATATGGATATCGTTAGATGCCAAGGTACCCCGAAATATCCTAGGAAAATCAGTGCGGGGAAAAATGTGGCAATCCCTAATATGACTAAAATTTCTCCACGTGAAATTTTTAATCACCGGGACATTTCATCATGTAGGTGTCTTTGTCAGTTGCAATATCGGCATAGGAAGAATTCACACTTACAACCAGAATTATCGAAAGAACGGATAATGCAAGAAGTGATTTCATGACTAAAATTCAGATTGATCATAGATAAATTGTGCTACTTTATGAGGAAAATCACTTGACAGACAATCAGATTTCTAGAATTCAGGAGCTCATTGACAACAATGCAGGTGATGGTTCAAGATTACAACATATCAAAAATATTTTGGAGAATGGAAGGATCATACATAAATTGTATAGTGATTTAGTGTGACTTATGTCAAAAAAAGAATTGACGAACTCTGAAAGAATTCAAAATTCAGATGTAGAAACTTTGGAGGCATTATCTGATATGATAAAATCCAAAGCCCAAATGTTAAGATCTGAAGCAGAAATCATGCATAACTTCTCAGTAGTAAGTAAAACAGTAAGTGATACTTACGTAAGTCTTCTTGAAAATGGCCTGAAAGTGGAGCTAAAGAAATAATGGCGGCAGTTGTCGGGCAAGTCGCCAAAGAAGTTGGAAAAGCAGTACTGGGAGAAGTACTAAAAGAAGCTGCAGATTGGGTGATTGATGGACTAAAAGAAATGGCTGGTTTAAAAGAAGCCGATGCAAAAGAGACAGAGGCAATCAAAGACAAAGAGATTGAAGCCAAAGGTGAACCAAAAATTTTAGATTAAACCCCAACTAGAACACGTTAATACTACGTGTAATTTTTTCTATTTTTTTAATTTTATGCTTCATAACTTTATGCAACATATCCAAATAATCTGACCGTATTTTCATTCTGAATTTCATAATTAAACTCCTTAATCGTTGAATCAGCATAAGATTGTGTTATTCCAATTGAAAGAACTACAGTACGGGTAGAATGTATAGTAATTTTATATCAAAATATCTATTTTCTACTAGAAAAACTGTACTATTTTAGGAACGAGTCTGTTCAGAACATTAGAGGAATATCATCGTAATCCTTTAGTAAGTAAAAAACACAATATCATTGTGAATAAAATTATAAAATATTCCTTGTTCGGACTCTTTACCTTTGGCGTGGCAATTTCGTCTTATACGCTGTTTGTACATCAAAGTACGATATTTGCATAGATTTCAACAATCAAGAAATAAAGCCAAAGCGAGAAGGGATTTCATGACTGAAATGAAGATTGATCATAGATAAACTGTACGTGGAAATACTTCTCTAATGACTAATTATCTGAGATGATTTCATGGCCAAAGAAACTTTCATTCAGAACCTGATCTTGCTGTTGGGCGGAATATTTGCAACGGCATTGGCTGGAATACTCGTTTACCATTACACGAAAAAGTCTGACTGCTTTACGGTCCTGAAAAAAACCACATACGAGTCAAAAAAGGACATTGATCTCATCAAGAGATTCCTTGTTGCACAGTCTAGAATCATTGACACCCAGACCCGAAAGAGTCATCCAAAGGAATGTCTGGAGCTTGAAAATCTTGCAAAGGAAATGTTTGGGGAGAAATAGTTCTCTTAATCCTGCAATCCTAAAATCATTTCAATGATGCTAGAATTCAGAAACACTGTCACCTTGCTAATCGTAGGAGTATTGATTGGCGGTTCGGGAGGTGCGATAGTCTACGATTCCACATTCAGGCCACTTGATGTGGAGTCAAGGACCGTCTTACCTGACGGCTCAACTGAAACCGAATTTGCCAAAAGAATTCCTTTGTCTGAGAGCCAGCTCTTCAACATCTGGCTGGGATCAATTCTCGGATATGGCGGTGCAGTGGTTGGAACATTGTACAAGGCCAGCAAAGCAAACGGAGAGGATTAAACCTCATTTTTTATCATGGTTAATTTTTCCTCTGATCAATTAAGATGCAGTCTGGTTCAGGATCATTCCCGACACGATTCGATAAACTACATCCTTTCTAGAGCCGATAACACACTCGTCAAGGAAGTTGATATTGGCGGTGAGGAATGGCCATACAGCTATCCCAAAGATAAGAAATTCTTCAACTGGAAGTTTCTAGACCCTACTCCTGACATGAAGGCTAAGGTCCATCTTCGGGCAATGCAGGAGGCATTCAATGCAGTCCAACAGGTAACGAGTCTCACTCTGGATTATGAAATGGACGATTCCAAAAAGACAGACATCACGATAGAATGGCTTGAGGATATCGAGGCATTTGACAGAAAACTATCCGTATTGGCCCACGCATGGCTTGTCTTTCCAAACAGTCCCAAAAATAGAGTAATGGAATTCAACGATTCTGTACAATCAAAATGGTACTTTACGCCACTGGGATGGAACGTTCCTGCATATCTTGTTGATCCTACAAATTATTTCAAGAGACAAAAAGATCCAAGAACCGGCAAGCTGCTCATGCTGGCATCACAACCTACTACAAAAATTACGATTCACGAGCTTTGCCATATCCTGGGATTGAGACACGATACGGTTAACAGGGCATCAATGATGTATCACAGCGTATCGAGAAGCTACATTGGAGGAAAGATAATCAAGAAATCATTTCATCTCGATAAGGTTTCGACCATTTCGAGACTGACTGGACGATATGGAACTTCAGGAATCATCGATAGAATGCTTGGCAGATGGCAGGGAAGAAGAACCAGAGAGTCAACATATAGAAGATATGCTTGATTCATAAATCGACTATGAAATTATTTCATCATGTCATGTATCGGAACATGCGATAAAATGCAATAACAAAACAAGTAAAATAATTATTAATATTGTAAAGTTCTGGTTTTTTCCAAAGGGTAGTGTCTAGAAAGAATTAACGCCATGTGTTTGCAAAATACATGTAACTTTTTATCTAGTTTTTTTCTTTGGTATATTTTTAGTCGGAGGTTTTCCGGCAACTCTATTTATGACAATTTGTTTTGATGCAGTTGCCAATTCTCTTGGTATGTTTACCACTAAAACACCATCACCGACTTCAGTCATTGTAACTTCTGTTGGTGGAAATGAGCACAGATAACTTCCTTTGTTATCAGTTTCTTTATACACGCCACCTTTACGTTCACATCTTCGTTGAGCTCTACTTTTCATGATTTTGTAAACAATTTGTGTTATTTAACTATAAAGTAAAAAAAAAAGAAAAAATTTAGACGGGTGGCAGTGATACCGTTATCGAAAACGAGAGTTTCCTAATCTCATGATCCTTCACTGTCTCATCCATCAGTTTCAAAATACCGATGTTCAGAAGGCATTGAAATCTTGACCACTGCTTGTCTATTCCATGATTCACTCCGTATGTGACTGATTCGTTGTTTGTAGTCACTTTGATGTGAAACGCACTAAGGGCACACCATTCTCGAAGCCTTCTCTCAAAATTCTCACGGTTTATTCCTTCTTCTGAAATGTCCCATTCCTCAAACTTTGTCTCTGCTATCTCCTTTGCGGATTCTTCGACCTTCTTGGGATCGCCATAGGTGGATTTTAGAATCACCTTGTCTATGATCAGTACTCCGTCCTTTGTCTCAAACTTTGCTGACTTGTCAAGGATTTTTGCATACCACGTAGATGGCTGGAGGTTTCTTTTCTTGGCTCCTTCGGTGAGTTTTTCAACTGTCTTTTTCAGAGGTCTTGCGGTTATCTGCTCGACTTCTTCCTTGTCTTCGTCTTTTGACTTTTTTGCCATGAAACAACCTGTCTGATTTTATTACTTAACTGTCCCGAATAGAGTTGATGCTAACTGCATCAAAATGCCTCCAAACGCGTTAAACTGCGAAATTGCATCAAAGTGCATCAAAGTGCATCAAGGTGCATCAAGGTGCCTTGCCGAGAATCGGGAATACTATAAGCAATAATTCGAAATTTTATTCATGAAAGCAACAATAACAATCACAATCGAATCTAAAGTTGCAGAGATTTTTGAAAAGACCTGTAATGATGATTTACACTATAAGACATGTCCCTACTGCGGGCAAAGCAAGATTCCATTCAAGATGGGAGTCTGCATATGCGGAGCACAGGTCGGCAAGATACAGTATGTCAATGATCCGCAAAGGATAGTCAACCAGTATTACACCTACGTCGGAGATGACGACACCAGGACTGAGAAACTGGGCATTTCGGAGCTGATGGATAACTAATGGAATCTATCATATGTTCCAATCCTAACTGCTGGTGCAAGAACAAGGATAGATTCGCAAAAGTGGAGATACTGAGTTAGAAATGATTGATCTTCTAAACTCGCCAGTAGGAATAATCCTGGCAATACTGCCAATCGGGGGAATCCTGATGTGGAAATGCCTCGGAATGGGTTATGATAAGAAATGACTGACACCGGAAAAAACAGGCTACCCTGGGTCATATGCGGAGTGATGGTAGGTGCGATACTGATTGTCAACGGAACTACGGTTGATTCTACATCGTATAATTTTGTCAGCGTGGACTGCTCTATCATGGAAAATCGTGATCTTGCTGATGCGTTTATCAGGCAATATGAAAACACACACAGTTTCGATATCATTTACAGTGATTGGGACTATGTAGATGATGTAGAATGGAATAAAACAAACTGTAGTTATCTCACTCAGCAAACCCAGTTGGATGCAATGTTCAAAAGATGACTCACATCCTACTCCGTGCCATTCCTCTAGCCATAGTGGTGATTGGACTGGCCTCCGCATTCGCATGGTATGACAGCTATGAAACCCACGTCGATAAGATGAGCATATCCTCGATGTATTCCAGGACACATGCCTTTGAGAACAACGGACCGCCACGTGGGGGAACAGAAACCCCATTGAGCATCTACACTCGAATAATTGAGATTGATAGAACCGAAGAACCTGCATGGCATGAGAAGGGAAGACTGCTAAACAAGTCTGAGATGTGTGCAGAGTCTGCCCTGCATTACAGACAGTACATCAAGGAATTTCCAAATTCCATCCGTGCAGACGAAGGTTATGAGATTGCAAAGAAATGTGGAGTCGATGAAAATTGAGCATCAAGTTTCCTCGATTCGTTGATCAGGATGTGATCAATCAATACATTGCCGATTTTGTAAAGGATGGAAAGTTTCCCAAAATTCAGAAAGGAAATTTAATGTTCCCCATCAAAGGCAAAATAATAATCAATCCTGACACTGGTGAACTTAATTTACTGGTTGATTGATTTTAATTTCTCTTTTTGAAAACTAAATATTAAACATATTTTTATAAATTTAATTTTGATTCTTGTTATTTCTTTAATTTGTACAAAATGTTTGGGTAAACTGAACTGAAAGTAGAGTGCAGTTACCGGGATTTGAACCCGGGTCACGTACTTGGCAAGCACGAGTACTAACCAGACTGTACTATAACTGCAACAACCCTAAGGATTGGATTTGGATATTAAACTGTTCTTAAGCGAATCCATGTTGGATTCAAATTCATTTTCTTTTCTGTAAATACATGTAAAGATCATTGTTTCTTTTTGAAAATTCAATAAAAATTGAGGCTAACAGAAAAATTCATTTATATTTTCTTGAAAATTCAAAAATTTCTATAAATTAAAGGATTGTGGCCGTATTATTATCACTGGGGAATCACAGCTTCAGATCATAGTTGAGTATTATGTAATGATGCTAAAGAAGAAACTCTGTACAAGCTCCATAATGACATACATGGCAGGAATTCAAGCCTTTCTAGAAATAAATGATGTTGAACTACGATGGAAAAAATCTTTCACTGCACGTAATCTTTTTCTATGAAACCGTAGTCTTCCTATTTTTCTCATACTGGGCTTTATCATTATTTCTTCATTGTGTACTAGCATTATTTTAGAAATTACAAATTTTATTTTTATCCACAAATGTTCGTACAATTATCGCCATTACTTTACGATTAGTTGTATTTTGTAAAATAATACAATCTGTATCTTATTCTATACGCCTGGTATTCAGTGTACAATACGACTATGATTTGCAAAAGTACAACTCGTACAAGATCGTAGTCGCTACTTTTCAGTAATCATAACATTTTGTATTTTCTATAGTTTCTTATGATTTCTGTATTGTGTCAAAATTCATGCCTATGTTTTGGTTATACTAGTTCGTAATCGTATGGGAGATTACGCAATAATGTGTAAGTAATAATATTTTCTGAAATTCAAATTTTGTACGACCTTTTCCTATGCATATCTCTGGGAATATTATATGGTGATTCAGATTGAGTGCATTTCATGAATTTTGTTATACGCTTTGTTTCAAAGATCAGGATCTTTAATAAAACTAAAATCTCATTGATAATCTGTAATCATAATGAATTCTGACGATGTAATGGTTGATGTAAATGCACTGTTGAAACTTGGCGTGGGTGATCCATATAGATTAGAACATATCAAGCAAACATACATTCAAAATAAAACTATCTGGTCAACTGATGGAAATTACTTACAAAATATGAGGGAGAAATATCTTACAAAACATGATTCTGACGTTCAGCCCAATATTGATAAAAATGTAGATGACAATTCTGAAAGTAAAGACACGATTCACTGTTGGAAATGTGGAAAAAAGAGTCCACTAGATGCTAACTTTTGTATGATTTGCGGTTCTTCATTATTCGAAGTTGGCACTAACCAAACAACACCCAAAACAATACCGACGAATTCAAAAAATCAGCAAAAATCTATTGGCTTAAAAATCCCCGTCATGATCTGTATTCCAGTTTTAATTTTAATAATTATTGGTGGGGCATATGGTATGGGCTATTTTGACAATACTTCTGAAAAGTATATTTCAGATTATTCCATAGGCAATGTAATTGATTCTAAAGAGGGTGTAATGGACTCTAAAAATTCTGATGATGATGCAACTTTGAATACTGAAATTAATTCAAAATGCGGTACAGGAACTGTTTTTGATCCTAATACTAATTCGTGTATTTTAGATAAATGAAAAGTGGATACAACCGGCTCTAGAGGGGAATACTATTTTGGTTCAATACCTATGTGTCTAGGCTTTCTAAATTTTCATAATCCTTAGGTAGATTACGTAAGATTCTAAGCATGATGGATGCTGTATTTTGTACGAGCTTTATTCTACAATTAATCCGTGTTTTGGTTCAGTAGTTGAACTACAAAAATATCCTGATTCCGTTTCTGAATAAAACAACCTTTGAAAGTCAGATCCATTTCAAGTACTGCGACCCCCTTACACTATACGATTACAATGAGTACATACAACATACAGCAAAACGTCGTCTCCGAGCAGACTAAGACCAAACTCGGAGTAGTCGGACTGGTAGCCTTGCCAGTAGCAGCTGCAATGTACAGTTCAGGATCCGTGGCCTTGGAACAGGTTCCACAGATACTTACAAGCGGAATATTTCCAATCGGAATGACCGTGCTGTCATGGGCAGTCGCTGCAAAGTTGGCACTGAAGTTGAGAAAATAGGAATAGCATTCCTCTTTTTCAATATTTTTCTATATTTTTATAATTATTTTTTGCGTAATTCTATACAAGATCAAGGGAGATTAAACAGGTAATGTTATTTTACACCGTACAAAACACTGTAGTCATTTTTTACTGTTGTATCTAGTTCAGTTATCATACATTACAAAAATTCGTACAAATGTACAATACGAAATATTACAGTACGCTCTTTTCATAGTCGTAATATCTTATCGTAAGTACGCCTATGATATGCAAAAGTACACTTTGTACAAATCCGTAGGCATTACTTTTCAGTAATCATGGTATTCTGTATTTTCTATGATTCCTTACGATTTTTGTATTGTATAAAATTTCACGCCTATGTTTTGATTGTACTCTTTCGTAATCCTTAGTTAGATTACGTAAAATTTCAGGCATGGGAAATATTTCATATTTCCAAAATTTCTACGACCTTTCTCTCTAATCTAATCCATATTTGATCGTAGATTTTCTATTGATGTATTTTCACAACCACAATGGAGAGTATTTTTCAGTAAATTCTTTGCATGTTAATTGATTGCAATGTTTGGCTAATGAATAAGATGGCATCCATCGAATTCTCTAACTAATAGCAAGCGTACATAGTACTGAATTAATTGCAGAAATTTCTGCAACAAACGGATCATCCGATGAGGATGTAATGATTACGGCATCATTTTCTTCAGGCTTTAGTTTTTCCAATAGAGTTTCTTTTGTTTTTGAATCATCTGCTAGTGCATCTTTGCTTTCATTGGGAAAAACAAAATGATTACTCTCAAATAGTAATGTTGTCGCACTTTTTGCTCCATATAGTATTGCAAAGTCTCGTTGATCCATTCCGTTGCAAATAATTCCTGCGTGATTCTTTACAAGAAATGCATGGTTATATTTTTCTCTGGCAATGTTGCATGATTCAATGGTACACTGAGATGTAATTACATCTGAAAACTTTTTTGTGAATTTTTTCCCCTTTGGTGTAAGAAATGTTCCATCTCGAATGGAATCTACCAGCCCATCTTGCTTCAAATGTGAAATCATTGTTCTTACTGCTCCTTCACCAATGTGTAACTCACTACAAAAAGAAATTCTACTGACATACTTTTGTTTGGATAAAATCTGTAATGCCTTGAATACATGAGGAGTGCTAAAGGTCAAAATTTTGCTTGAACCTTTTCTTGTTACAATGTTTAACAATTTTTTGACCTCCTTTTGCATTGTACGTAATTGTATAATTTATTATATAAATTGGATGTATCATCCATTAGTTTATTATCTCAACCAAGTTGTTACAACTACATGTCCAGTCCAACACAAATCATAAAGAGTAAATCCCAAGTTCATATCTTTGCAATTATTACACTAGCTATAATATTTGCAGTTGGATTGTTTGTTGTGGGTTACGATCAAGGTCATATTTTCAGTGTTGTTTTAGGAGAGTCAGCATATGCTGATTTGTACATACATGAGATAACCCATGACATGCGACATGCAGCAGGATTCCCTTGTCATTAGGTGATAATACATGAAAACGATCTTATTTTTGTCCATAGTTTTATTTTCAGGTGCACTAGCTGGCACATTACATGGCGTAGCTAATCTTGCAATTGTGGAGCCATACTTGGATACTGCAATAGGAATTGAGAATCAAAATCTATTTGCATCAGGTGAAGAAAAAGATACTCCACAATTTTGGGTAGAGTATGATGCATATCGAGATTGGCAAAAGGGTGGACAAATTTTAGCTGGTACTATTTTAGGTACTTCAATGGGGGGCTTGTTTGGAATTGTCTACGTGCTATCTAGAAATGTCCTACCTAAAGGAAGTGACTTGAAGAAATCATTTACTCTTGCCGCAGTTATGTGGCTTACAATCTATCTAATTCCATTCTTGAAATATCCTGCAAATCCTCCTACAGTGGGAGATCCTGAGACTGTAGTGTTACGTTCAGTTCTATTTTTATCATTTATTGCAATATCTGGGTTTGGTGCAGTTGGATTTTATCAAGCGTACAAAAGATTCCAATCAAAGATAAAGATTGTAGCCTTTATAGGGTATGGCATGTTCATTGCGATAGTATTTACAATAATGCCTCCTAATCCTGATGAGGTTACAGCACCAATGGACTTGGTAAATGGATTTAGAGTAATGTCCGTAGTTGCTGTAAGTGTATTTTGGGTATCAATTGCGATGATCTTCGGTGGGCTATGGCATAAATTAAGACCAGATGTTGAATACGAATGTATTTAGAATTAGATTTAGATTTTTTTTTAGATTGATTGAACTTCATTCTGATTATTTTTCATAATCTTATCTAAGATTACGCACGATTCTAGAGATAGTGTGATTATCCTATTTTTTGATTTTCATATGATTTTTTTCTAACATTACAAATTATGATGGAAATATTATGTAATCTAATACATGTTTACAAATTTGTTTTTCAGTAATTATAAAAAAGAGAGTTCATTGGAAAACTAGTTGTCGACTCTCAAATGCCAATAGGAATACTTCCATGTCGGGATGAACGAATTACTATTGTGAATTCTAGTTTTTCCAATGATTGTTGGTCTAGCATGGCTTGTAAAGAATTTGGTAGATTCAACACGCAAGATCATTTAAGATTTATCTTCTCAAATTATTATAGATGTCTGAGATTTCATTAAATTGTTCTATGGAATTAAAACAAATTTCAATATTCTTTTCTTAGAATGTGTAGTTGTAACAAAACAATAATCTCATCATCATGTTTAATATCAAAATAATCCATTATATTTTATGAATCAACAAGACGAAGCAAAACCTTGGGCACTTGTAAGCAACATAAAAGACGATGCAAATCAACTTGACTTGGAAAGGATCATACCACAAGTATCCAAACTCGTTGATGAGTGGCAATCGCAGGGGAAGATAATGTGGTCTGGTGCATTTGATAACGAGGTCTCATCAATGGCGGTCTTTGAGGCAACAGAGTACGAAGCACGAGAATTCTTCAAAAAATACGAAATCATATGCTCTGATGTCTTGAATTATCATCTCTATCAGTGGGATGCAATGCCAATCTTGTCCGTTCTGTCACGGAATTAACTGATAGAAAATCTTTTTTTGAGTGATTGAAATGAAAGACGAATTATGCAGAATATGCGAATGCAAACTTGGAGAATTTGAAAAATGCTCTAAATGTTACCTGATCGTTGCAACAATCTGTAAGTGTTGTCAGACGATTGAACACCCTCAGACTCACATACATTGGTGATTTTATGGCCTGTAAGGAAATATGCCTGAAATACAAATCATCAAGATCTCATTCACGCGTTACAAAATATCACAATGGGCGAAAACGATGCAATACTTGTGATGTTTATATTAAATGGGATGGTGTGAGATGTCCTTGTTGTAGTCGTATTTTAAGAACAAAACCAAAACATTTTGGAATGAGGAATCAAAAGTCGTTTGATAAGCAGGTAGAGAGAATATAGATGGTGAATGTGAATTGTATTGCAGATAATTTTATTCCATGTTGTTATTTTTTGAATATGGAATTAACCTTTCCATTAAATATCCCGCAAATCTGATTTTAGAAATGATTAATGAAAAATTCATTCAATTATTACCAAAAATGAATATTCAAAGTGCAAAATATTCGCACGAAATAATATTGAAAAAAGTAATCATATGTTTCAAGTGTGGAAAACCACATGAGCATGAAAACAGATTTAAAAAATTACCCCTGATCTAGATTAAGATCTACCGTGAGGCAATAGATGGAAAAATGATTTTGTTGAAGACAAAAAATTACAATCTACATTGTTGGAATAAGATGATGGAACCCTTGGTCAATTTATACAGTAAAATTTCTGCTCAAAACCTAAATGACTAACAATCTACGTAAGGCAATACTTACAACGACAATACTACTTCTATCGACTTCACTGGTACTTGGAATGTCTACACAAGAATCATTTGCAGTAAAAAGTTCGGGAACCTACCTGAGTCAGACTGGCTCATCTGGGTCTCCTGTTTGTGGTGATAGACTATGTTCTGAGGCAACTGGTTACAAAGATTCTATCTCACAAAAATCATCTGCCCCTGACACTATGTCCAAAGCAGCATGTCAAGCAAACGAGGGACAAACTCGAATGTATTACATTGCAGCAGATGAAATAGAATGGGACTATGCCCCAACTGGCAAAAATGTGCTCAAGGGACAAGAATTTAACGATGATGAGAATGTCTTTGTACAAAACAGTGAGGACCGAATAGGCAGTACATACATCAAGGCTTTGTATCAGGAATATACGGATAGCACCTTCTCAGAAATGAAAATTCGTTCTGCGGAATGGGAACATCTGGGTACACTTGGACCTGCAATTCATGCAGAGGTATGCGATACCATAAAAATCGTATTCAAGAATAATTCTGCAGAAAATGAATTCAGCATGCATCCACATGGAGTATTCTATGACAAGGAATCAGAAGGCGCTGAATACAATGACGGAACGGATTCTTCCCAAAAAGATGACGGCATTGTAGCACCTGGCGATATCCACACATACATATGGAAAGTTCCACCACGAGCGGGACCTGGACCAAATGATCCAAGTTCAATCACTTGGATGTATCACTCACACGTTGACTCTCCAGCAGATACCAATGCTGGCTTGGTTGGACCGATGATTGTAACTGCCAAAGGAATGGCTGATGCAGACGGTAGACCGATTGGCGTGGACCGAGAAATCATCACGCTATTCACAGTGTCTGATGAGAATGCCAGCTTGTACCTGTGTGACAATCTTGATAGATTTACACAAGAATCATGTGACAACGAAGAACTGGTAGGAGATGATGACTTTGCAGAAAGCAATCTCATGCACGGTATCAACGGCTATGTTTATGGCAATCAGCCTGGACTTGACATGAACAAGGATGACAACGTGCATTGGTATATCATTGGCATGGGAACCGAAGTTGACTTGCATACTCCACATTGGCATGGAAACACTGCATTGTGGAATGGTAACCGAGTTGACGTAATGGAAATAATGCCTGCAAGCCTAAAGGTAGTAGAATTTGTTCCAGACAACGTGGGAACCTGGTTGTTCCATTGTCATGTAAATGACCACATTGCAGCAGGAATGTCTTCCTTATTCACGGTGAAATAATCATCATACCCATCTTTTTCTTTTTTCATTATTATTTCTGCGTAATCCTATCTAAGATTATGAATTTATGATTGCATCGTGAAGATTATAATTTTTAGTGTAAAATATGGAATAAATGTTAGCGTTTTGTTATCAAATCATCAAAATAACTGTCTAACAGATAACATCCCTCATCAACAAATCCTTGTTTTTGTTTATTTTTAAGAATCTTTATTTGTTTTTTTTATTTTTAACGGTGTTGGAAAAACTGGTTTTTTCTCGTTTTCAAAATAATGTTTTTCCAAATTAGTCATAAAATCGCTAGCAAGTGTGATCAGGCCAACATCTGCAGAATGCTCTATTTTCAAATTACCATTTTTAAGATAATATCCAAGATAGGACAATTCATCAACACTTTCAATTATGCCCTCATCATTAATTCTTATTCTTTCTTTCATATAATGAATAAAAATAATTGGATCTTTGAGAACATCCAGAACTATTTCAAAATCAAAAAAATAAACAGACCATGGGTAGTCTGTACCTTCTTTGTAAAAACCACATTTGATCATATGTTTTAAATTAATGAAAAATCCTCCCAACATCTCTAATGTTACATTAATGAAAAGAAACTCAAAATCATACTCTTTCTTTTTAATTGTCAATATTTTTTTAGTTTTATCTTGGTTCCAAAATTCACTTGTTGAATTCGATGTGATGTATAGCTGTGCTGATAAGTTCTGGTTGTATGGTTTTTTAATTAAATCTTCGAGTCTATGCTCCATTTTATCCCCATGTATTTTGGCAATTACCGGTATGAATCCCGATTTAGCTTCGAAAAGAAGTATTTTGTCATCATATAAGACCAATACGTCGATTTCCATTCTTTGAGTGCCCACAAAATAATATAGATTTCTAAAGACATTTTTTTGACCAAAAACTCTTCTCAACCATTGAAATGTTTTTTCTTCAACATAAGATGATTTTATGTCTGTAAATTTTGTCCAAAGTTCAGATTTTTCAGTTTTTTGATTTAATAACATATATTCAATCAATACATCCAATTTTTGTTCAAGTACATCGGGCCTACAAACAAAAAATGTATTTTCATCTAATTTTATAATTGGTTTGTAGTAGATTATATTCTCATCAGCAGGTGTTTTGAAGTTATCAAATTGATCACCAAAGGTACAACTAAAACAATTTAGGTAATTTTTAAGACGATTCTTATCCTCTTCATCTAGTTCTAAAATAGTTGATAAATCTTTAAGATTGATCGTAAGCACGGTAGATGAAATCTGAAAAAAGAGACTGTTTGAAGCGTGGGTAAGCCAGTCCTCAAAACTCATTTGGTTTTCTTGCAGAAATTTTTTGGCATTTTCATCGTTTCGATATTTTTCTTCAAGTTCTTTTGTTGTAATTGCAATCTTTTTTGAATGATCTTTTAAAATAACGTTTAATCTTGTGTGAATAATTTCTGTAATGTTATATGCGTCCTCTATTGTAAATCCAAATTCTTTTTTAAAGTATTCATCAAAAGGTTTGAAAATACTTTCAACATACTCTTTTTTCTGTTTTGGAAAAACATGTGGGTTGTTATCATCCAATATTTTTTTACCTTTACTGAAAAAATAAACAGGATTTATGTTTTCATTAACAATGTTGTTTAAAATTTCTAAATTCCTATTTTTTTTGAAAAGTTCTATTAACAATAGATAAATTTCTTGAAAATCTGTGTGGATGGCAGGTTTAGTGAGATTGTTATAGTTGAGGAATTTTCCCATAACAAATAATCCAAATGGATTTTCACTTTCTGGGTATTAATCATTATGCATTGCTGGTGTTTGTGACAATAATTCCATTAATGCAAATTTACTTACAAGATCGTGAGAGCCACATTCTTCTAATTTATTTTCTAATTTTTGTATAAGTTCATCAAATTCTTTTTTTGTATTTGTTAAATCTGGATCAGATTTTAGTATTTCTTCAACTTCTTCATGAATTTCTTCACTTTCTTTAATGACGTCTCTCATTTTTTCTAAACCCTATATCTGATATTTCTAAAAGTGATTAATCTGTTTCTTGCACTGATTAATGATAGAATTTGTATAGTTTTTTTGTTAATATCCAACGAATCTACCTGTAAAACTGTTTTTAACTATTTCAAACAAAATACATTATGGATGAAATTATTCTCAAAAAAATTGAACAAAAAATCCGAGACACTGTTTCTAACAAGGATGAAATCAAACAATTGATTGAGATGCTTTCAGACGTTGATGATTCTAATTCTTTCGCTTTGGGAATTGTTGTGGGGAGAATATACAATACCTTTTTCTATCAGTCCAAAAGAATTTTAGATCGAGAACCTACAAAACATGAATTTGAAGAGTTTCTAGAATTTGTGAAAAACAAAAAGTCTACTTTGGAAGATCTATGGTGATGCTTTGTTCCAATCAATCACTTTGATCAACGGTGTACCTGGTAATTTCACGCATGATCCATGAAGTGCTTTTTTTGCAGCTCTCAAATGTGCATCACCATTTACGTATAACTCCATAATGCACTGACCTTGTTTAACTCTGGCACCTAGGCTGGTAGCCTTGCCCCATGATCTTCGCATTCCTTCTGAAACTCTGTCTGCACCTGCTGTGGCAATCTGTTTGTTTTCTCTAAGTAAATTATGTGGGTAAATCCTGAGTCTAGAATAATAGCCTGTCTCGCCCGTTGTTTTTTCTAGTGTCTTATTTGCTGCTAGCCTTGTTGACTCTATAGCCATATGTCTGATCTGGATTTTTTCATTAAGTAATAATTGAACGCAGTACTCGTATGTTCCCCTTTTACCGCCTTGAAACTTTGCAATCTTGATTTGTGGTTTTCCTTTGATGTACTCCTTTCTGGTAAAAACTTGACCTCTTCCATCTCTGTAATTTGCACCATGCATGATACTCTAAACCCAGAATCCCCATATTTTAACGGTTAGCCGGGTCTCCATCTTATTCTCCAATGCTTATATGGAAATCATCTAATTTTCATTTTATAGTGGAAGAAACCCCTGTTGTAAACGGCGAAATAGTTTCAGGTATGGCGTGTATCTCTGACAAGAGCATGATCCATGATCTCGCTCAAAAAGGGTTTGGAGAAATTGAAAAAGAAAATTTACTTCTTAAATCGTTCGAAACTCTTTACTTGCTATATGTGAATAGGCTGGTGTTAAAAAAGAACAAGAAACAAATTGATTTTAACTCTTTTATGGGAATTTGTCAAAAAACTGATTTTGAAATTCTAACAAAATTTCTGATATTTCGTGATCTACGAAATAGGGGGTATGTTGTAAAAGACGGTTTTGGGTTTGGTTCTGATTTTAGAGTTTATGAGAGAGGTCACTATGGTGAAAAGGGCGCAAAATTTCTCGTATTTGGTCTAAATGAGGGACAGCAAGAAAAGATGGGAAATCTCCAAAAAAAGATAGAGGAAATTACTCAAATGGGAAAAGAGCCAATCATTGCGGTAATTGAGCGTAGGGGTGAAGTGATTTATTATAAAATTAACAAAATGAATTTTTACGAAAATAAATCAGGACAGGAAGAATCATTTAATCTGTAATCTAAAAAATCCAATCTGATGAATATTTTAAAAGACTGTTCTCCTCTGCTTCCATGAAATCATATACCTGAACGTATTTTGTTTTATTTTTCCAAAGGTCTTCAAAGTCTTTTATCTTTCTTTCTACTCTTGACTTGTCATTCCATGATGTAAAAACATCCACAGATTCAAAATCCCGTGTCTGAGTAGAAAATGATTCCTTGGATGTTCCTGTGAATGCGACCTTCTGATCATGCTCATCTCTAAATATCCCTATTCTCTCTGAGAATGAATCTGCAACTTGTTCTGAATTTGGAATTGCGATTTTCAGTTCTATCTGACACTTGTCTACAATTCTCTGGAGTTGCTTAATTTTGGAGTCCTTGATCAGCTTACCTTTGAACGATTTAGTGGATTTCTCGGAAAATAGCTTTGTGAATATGTTAAGGTCACTGGTTCTAAACCTGTGTCCTGTTATCATTCTTAATTTTGCTCTCCCCTCAGAAAAATTTTCAAATGCCATGGATATGGTTGCCAATGTCTGAATGGATAAAAAATCCACACATCGACTATATTCTATGCAGTTACTCAGGCAAGGAAAGAAAAATTCTGCAACAATGTCGTCTACATCTGAACGGTATTCTTCTTTTAATTCAATTTCTCTTAATCCCAATAGCACTCCGTCTTGATTTTATTATTTAAATAAATAACACTGTTATTTTGTTGATTCGATGTTCTTCCTTTGATTTTATGATGTTGATTGTTTGTCATTTGAAAAATCAGTTATCGCCAATCTGAAATAGAACCGAACGTGCTCCCATCTGGTTTTGTCAGTTCAGTTCGACACCCTACATTTTTGTTATGCCTAAATTCTATTATACTATGATGTCTTAAACCTCTATGATTTAACACAAGTATGTCATACCAATTCATCAATAATGGATTAAATTGAGATGGATGTGGATGATATCGTGAGTGAAACAGAAAATAAAATAAAAAATGATGTCAGGCAAACTTATGGAAAAATAGCTTCCTCTGATCGTGCAAACCTCAATATCTTGAATTCTTCATGTTGTTCGACTGATAATTCTAGCTTGGAAAGTTCTTGCTGCGGTACTTCTGGAAATTCTAATGACATTTCTAAACAATTGGGATATTCTCAGGATGAATTAAGTTCTGTTCCCAAAGGATCTAATTTGGGGCTAGGGTGTGGTAATCCACAAGCAATTGCATCTATTAATGAAGGTGAAACGGTTTTGGATTTGGGAAGTGGTGCTGGTTTTGATGCCTTTTTAGCTTTAGATAAAGTGGGCAATTCTGGAAAAGTTATTGGAGTCGATATGACTCCTGAAATGATTAACAAAGCAAATGAAAATATTAAAAAAAGAAATTTTACAAATGTTGAATTCAAGCTCGGAGAAATCGAAAATCTTCCTTTAGATGATAATGCTGTGGATGTAATAATATCGAATTGCGTCATTAATTTGTCTCCAAATAAATCCAAAGTGTTTGATGAGGCTTTTCGAGTTTTAAAAAACGGTGGAAGACTAGCAGTTTCTGATATTGTTTCTAAACAACAAATGACTGATGAAATGAAACAAGATTCTGGAGCATATTGTGCGTGTATTAGTGGTGCATCTAGTGTGTCAGAGATTGAGAACATGTTAAAGAAATCAGGTTTTGAGGATGTCAAAATAGAGCCAAAATCCGACAGTAGTGATTTTATCAAAAATTGGTCTGACAAATTTGCTAGTGAAAATTATGTCGTATCTGCGTCAATTACTGCGTTAAAATCTACAAAATTTTGAAAAATGTAACCTGATGATGAATTTATCAAACAATTGGAAATAAAGACGTCTAACATCAAATATTTTAATCATATTGGGCACTTACGTCTGTCTTGGATTTATCTTAACCCGTACAACTTTGAGCAATCTTATTCATTAATCGATACAACTATTCGTGCTTATGATGATGGTTAGGTGTAACAGACAAGTATCATGTAACAATTACGTATACTTTAATGAAAATTCTTAAAAAGCGTTTATCAAAACAAAATTCAAAAACTTTTGAAGATTTTTTAGAAAAAAACTCTGACATTGTTGAAAATACCGTATCTGTCATGTGTGAATATTTCATCAAAGAGATGTTTTTCAGTGATGAATCTGGGAAAACATATCTTCAACCTGATTTAAAATCTCTATAATTCTTTTAAACAGTTTTGTCTATTTGGTAAAAACTCGTGCTCCCGTGGATTTGTCAAATTGATTCAGCACTCCAAGCTTTTGTTTATGATGAAAACTTGATTTTTTTAAAACTTGTTTTTCTATTTCATTACGAGTTCAAATTGGATGTGATTTGCCCACTAACATGGGTATGATTTTTGGAGTATTATGGCATTGATTAGGCCTGATGCAAAAAATTGTAATATTCAAAACAAAATTTATTCATACACAAGCAACTGTTTTTGCATGTACCAATAATTGATATATTTTCAAACATTTGATTTTTTTATTGACTTGATTTATCTTTCATGCAGAATTCTTTTTGCCCATCATCATTTACAACAATGTGACAATCACAGCTTGGACATTTTACAATCTTTGACATGAATGTTGTTTGAAATTTCCTGCATTTAATGGATTTCCACCGATTAATAACATGCAAAAGTTTGTTATTAAACATCTTAATAATATTTAATAATAATTTTCATTTTGATATATAAAGAGTTATTAAGAATTTACAGATTTATTAATAACATTTCAGGTACATCAGGCATGAAAGGCACACAAATTGCAGTAATCGGAGGCGGAATTGCAGCAGCAGCAATAATCATCATCTCAGTAATTCTAGCATTTGCAGGATCTCAAGACGATGTTGCTCCAGTTGAGGACAAATTTTTAGTTTATACGACGTTTTATCCATTACAGCAATTTACCCAGAACATAGCTGGTGATACAGCTGAAGTAAAGATGCTTATTTCATCCGGTGCAGATCCTCACGCATTTGATCTGAGTCCAAAGACCATCGTGAATTTGATAAATGCTGACATGCTAATCTACAACGGTGTTGATTTTGAGCCATACATTGATGAGATAAAATCATCTCCTGATTTTTCCCACATCATATTTGTCGATTCCTCTGAGGGCATAGATTTGATGGAGGGTAAAGCCCATGATCATGATGGGGACCTGGAACATGATGAGCATGCAGATGAATTTTCAGATGAGATTTCCGACATCATAGAAGAGTTTGAGCATGGACACATAGACGAATCACAGACCATCGAGTCCATCAGGCAAGTCATTCACAAACACGAAGGTGACGGACACGAGCACGGATCAAACGCAATTGAGGATGTCGAAATGTTATTGCATGAAATTGAGCAAGGACATGTTATTGGTTCTGAAGGAATAGAGAATATTCACCACCTGGTTTCAGGTAAAGACGAACATGAAGACGAACATGAAGACGTTCATGAAGAAAAGGAAGAACGTGATCTTGATCACGTCTATGATCCACACATTTGGCTTGATCCATTATTGGCAAAAAAACAGGTAATGAACATCGCTATCCACATGGCTACCTCTGATCCTGAAAATTCAGAAACTTACCTTGCAAACGCTGACACGTATTCTGAACGCCTAGACATCCTGGATCAAGAAATAAGGACACAGTTGTCTTCCTGCAGTAAGGATACGTTTGTACCGTTTCACAACGCGTTTTCCTACTTTGCAGAGAGATACGATCTTCACACCATTGCAGTGATACAGGAGTTCAGTCCGGACACTCCTGTAACTGCAAAGGACATTGAGGACTTGATTCACTTTGCAGATGAGTATGATGTAAAGTACTTCTTTACGGAAGAAAATAGAAATCCAAAACTAGCTAAAAGTTTGGCATCTGAACTTGGTGGTGATCTGCTGTTGTTCAGTCCGTTGGAATCTCTTTCAGAAACTGATGGTCCGGATACCACATACTTTGATAAAATGAATGCAAACATGGACAATCTCAAAATTGCATTGGAATGCTCTTGACTACTCACGTCCCAAAGCCAGGGGATTGGAAAATTTTGGACGTGATCAACAATCATCTGACGTGGCTTTCGATCAACCCCAATCTCAGACATTTGTTTTTGGATACCATCAGCATCTTGAAACATGTCATTTTGAAAAGGGGGTG
This sequence comes from Candidatus Nitrosopumilus sp., assembly GCA_029263475.1. GTDB lineage: Archaea > Thermoproteota > Nitrososphaeria > Nitrososphaerales > Nitrosopumilaceae > Nitrosopumilus. Next base: position 7,102 of record JAJCXK010000014.1, on the reverse strand, counting down.
AGAATCTCTTTTAGATCCAGAGATCATGAGCAAGATCTACACGTAGTACCAGAAAATGCATTTACGAAAAGAACTGCAACAGCTTAGTGGTACGTCCTCGAGAAGAAGATGCTCTCATGGTTAATCTGTGCATTTAGTGACAAACAAGAGAACCTTCTTCAAAAAACTCCACTCCATATGCAATCTAGTCCAGATCAAAGATTCCAGTCATGCTAGACTGAGATCGTAATTGGGCTCAAATTTTTAGATGCATGGATGCAATGGTTATAAAAAATCAAACTTTGCAAATGATCCTAGCCAATTCTCTTAAGGTGATTTTACTATTTGGATAAAATCCTGGTGCTGGGGATATAGTTAGGATGTTAATTATCATACCCACGTGGAATCAACATTCATAAAAAACCAGATTATGAAAAATAATTTCGAAAAAATTACAGGACACCATGTCTTAATCGAATTACTTTCATAGAATCACTACAGTAGATTTTGCTGAACCATAAGAAAATAATCATTATTGCTCCCATATCTGTTGGTATGTCATGTTATCTCTTGCAAGATATCGTTTGCAAATGCTACAAGAGATTTCCAGATCAATTAAGAACCAACTTTGATTCCTATTCCCCAAATTCTGTGTATTCAAGATTTACCCTACTAGATTACTTGTTTTAGATTTTTTACTTTCTCTTTTCATATTCTTCTATGGTCTGCCACTCACATGAGCTGTTGGTGATGATGTGGGTGTTATTTGAATACCCGTATCGGATAGCAGGTTGCTGCATTGCAGTTGAGTTGCAACTGTCAAGAACATTTTGGAGTTCTATTGGTTTTCTTTTTTCCTGACTACTGTCATTGGCATTGTTTGTAGATGACAAATCTGCAGTATGTAATAATGTCATGTCATACAGGTAGGCAGAGCCTACACTGTATATGGTGTTCTTATCATCGTCATTGTTGTCTCCCGGCACACCAATTGCCAAAAACCCTTCATCCATTGCAATTGAGCTGCCAAAACGATCGTGCCGCTCGGGTTCTGGATTGTGTATTTCCAATGCAGGATTCCGTGATGTCACATCATGCAGGTAAACAGAGCCTGAAAAGTCCATGCGGTCATTACCACTGGGGTTGTTGCCTGGCATACCAATTGCAAAGATGCCATCATGTATGACGAGAGGAACATACTGATCCCTATAAGAGGACTCTGGATTGTGCATGATGCGTATGCGTTCTCCAGATTTTACATCATACAGGTAGACAGGGTGTACATCATCAGTATAGTTTTGCGGCATCACACTTATTGCAAAAATCCCATCACCAACACCGACATATCTGCCAAATCTGTAATCTTCGCTCTGTCCGGGATTGTCTATCACATGTAATAGTTCCCCGGACTTTGTGTCATACAGGTAGACGGAATTCACATTGCCTGCATTATCATCGTTGTGTGACACACCCACTGCCAAAACGTTATCGTCCATTGCGACATAGCTTCCAAAGCGATCCTTGTGATCATGTTTTGGATTGTCTATCACATGTAATAGTTCCCCGGACTTTACATCAAATGCATAGACAGAGCCCGTATCAGACGTTTTAATCGTAAGAACATTGTCATTAATGTCAACACCGCTGCCAAAGTTGGCTCCAGACCCTGGTTCTGGATGATGTATCACATGTGTGTTCTCTCCAGATTTTATGTCGTACAGGTAGACAGATCCTACATGAGAAGAGTCATCGACGGGACCAATCATTGAAACGGTAACAACATCAAGATCTTCTATCGAAGTGTAAGGGTAGGGCAGCGTGCTGTCTTTGTACACTGCAGTAACGGCATCCCCTTCTGATACTACGAGTCTATGTCCTGATTCATATTGAGTTGTAAAGAATACGGTACCCTCGAATACCCCTGATGAATCGCCGGTCTCAGTTACAGTCAAGTTAATTCCATTGGAATCAGTATCTGACCACACCTTAACATCATAGTTCTCAATGCGTTCAGAGTCTGTATTCATGTCTGCATCAACTACGCGCACTACTCCTGTACCTGATTGCGAATACGCTCTTTGTAACCATTGAATGCTGCCCAAATTATTTGGATCAGGTGATGCGACATCTGCATTGGCAGATGAGCTCCCATCTAAGGAAACAATTGTCGAAACGGTAACAACATCAAGATCTTCTATCGAAGTGTAAGGGTAGGGCAATGTATTGTCTTTGTACACTGCAGTAACTGTATCATCTTGTGTTACTACAAGTCTACCAACTGCTGATTCGTCGTCAGGTGAAAATAATACTGTGCCTTCGAATACCCCTGATGTTTTGTTAGTCTCAGTCACGGTTACAGACATGGCATCCGAATCAGACCTTACTTCTACATCAAAGTAATCAACTGCTGTTGATTCTAGATTCATGTCAGGATCGGTTACCCTTATGGTACCTGTTCCGCCCACAGAATTAACTGCTTGCAACCATTGAATGCTGCCCACGTTTTGATTGATTGATGAAATATGTTGTTCATGGAGATCATCACCGTCTGCCCCCACTGCCAAAATGCCGTTGCCAATAGCAAGAGAGATGCCAAAGTAATCACGGAATTCTGGTTCCGGATTGCGCATTGTATGGATTAGATTAAGCGATGATAATTCGTACAGGTAAACAGAACCTGTATCACGGATGATGTCATCATTATTACTGTTGTCATGATCATCACGTGGCACACCCACTGCCAAAATGCCGTTGCCAATAGCAACGGAGCTTCCAAACTTATCATCTGACTCGGGTTCCGGATTTGATATTGTTGTTATTGCTTGTCTGTGCTGTTGCATACCCGATGTTTCATTTTTATCTATGCTTGGTTGCTGTTGCTTCTCTCCTTCTTCTTTGTACGCAGAATAGTCAAACTGTGTCTTGATAGTTTCCCATCCTAACCTATCTGCTGTGTTGTGTTGTACACATGCAGGCATGCCATTTGTCCTTAGCGCCAAAACATGTCCTATCTTGCACGTTATTTTTTCTGATGTTATTCCGTCTTCTAATTGCTCTCTTGGTGATGGAATATCTACGTGATTCTCTGCAGCATATGCAGTTCCAACAAATCCGGAAACAAAAATAATTCCTAATATTATCAAGACATTTGTCTTCATTTTCTAATTTCCTGACATTCAAGTTCTGAAATTTGTCGTGATAAAAGATCTTCAAATGAGTGACAGACTTGATCTTTGTCAATTTGGATATAATGCTCTCCAATTTGGACATCCGGTTCTACACCATATGTGTCATAGTGAAAAAAAGTAAAATCTTTGTCATGACGATGAATCGCATCCCAGACAGGATTTTCTATGCAGTCAATTTTAATCATTGAGCAAATTTTCAATGCAGTAGTTCCATTGATTTGAACCCTACTATACTCAAAGGCAGGAGTCCACCCAATTCGTCTTCCGTTGTCTTCGGCAATCCGGAAGTTATCCAAAATTTCATTTCCGCGAATTGTTCCCGAAATTCGGTAACTTTTGCCATCAGTGGAATTGACTTTTGCATCAAATCCTATGTGAGGTGGCAATGATGGTCTAACGCCAGTCCAATCTATCTCCATCTCATGAACAGAAGTAATGCCAAGTTCAAGCAGTTTCTCTTCAGAGTGAGATTCTATCAAAAAAACTCCAAGGTCATCAAAAAAATTCCCATTTTTTCTAAAACTCTCATAATGATTAACCAATGAGTCTTCATCTAGATTTTTCCAATAACTTAACGGCTTGCCATGAAAGATGTTTTTATTTTCTAATTCCTTTGGATTTTTTTCCAGCAATTTTTCTACACATTTATCAAAATCATCTACGTTGATGTCATGCTCCAGATCAATGTCTTTAATTGAATAGGGAACTCCTCTATCAAATATTGACGAATATCTCATCATGTGCTTTATCATGTCCTCAGTGCAGATTTGTGGGATGTCAAATCCCCAAAATGCAGGATGCCTGTTTCCTGGACCGCCAAATGTTTCTTCAAAATCATCCTGTGGCATCACTCTAAATTCATAAATTATGGGTTCTAAATTTTCTAAAGATACTGTAATATTGTATTTGCCTTCAATTCTTGGAACCTGTGATGTAAATAATCGGGAATCTTGTCTGGAGTCATAATCCAGTTCTTTGTTGGTGGGTCTGTGACAATCTATGACCTCTCCTGCTTTTTTGACTTCTCCGTTCTGGTCCGGATAAGATACTGTCCATAATTTACACGTGTTTCCAAATCCTGATAATGTATAGTAAAAGGAATAATCTTCTCCAACAAAGTATGTGTCTTTCATTCCTTGAATCTCTAAAGAATAATGTGGTATTTGAGCTGCATAAAACACCGATACAAAACCTACAACGATAACAATTGAAAGTAATATGATTTGAATTCTAGATTTCATTTCAATCAACGGCCATCATAGCAACATGGTAAACATTATCTTTGTATTCAAAATGATTGCTGAATCCATCATTTGATTCACCGAATTGTTTAGCATATTCAGATTCTAGCCAATCATGAATGCCGTGATGGTTTGGAACTGAATAGTCTTTTTGAATTTTTTTAGTAAATAAATTGTCATCACGTTTTGATACCTCATAATCCTCAAACTTCCACATTTCATTTAACAAATCAAAGACAATGGGATTGATGTTATCATCATCAATTATTACGGGTGACTTTGCATCATGCTCTGTCCCTCTTTTCTTTTCCCATTCATTGTATTCATCCCAGCTTGAGAGTGTGATGTATACTGTAGTGTAACCTGCTGAATGTCTAATTTGTAATCTATCATCGGGTCTTAATGAATTAACTTCAGATTCAGAATCAAAACCAACTGGAATTGAAATTTCATGTTCTAAAATTTTAAACGTCTGAATTTCTTTGAATTCTCCTTGCTCCAATATCAAGAGATATTTTCCAGGAGTCTTCCAAAGAGGGCCTCCAGTTGTAATTTCTATCTCAAAATTTCCATTTTTAGAAGGGATTATCGTATCAGTAGTTATGATGTTTCCGTCAGGGGATCTAACAGACATTTTAATTTCTGCTTCAGAATCATAAACAGTGCCTGAGAAATACCAAACTGAACCTCCGCGTGATTTTTCAGCCACCTTTAGTTCAATTGGAATTATGTGATATGATGTTGAATCATTTGTAGAATTCAAGGCAAAATATATGATTGAACCAAATAATCCAATTCCAACAAATAACAAAATTACACGTATTGACTTTGACATCTAATCTGAATCAAAATACTCAAGCTGATAAAGTGTTCTAATCTTTAGTAGCAGATCTATACAGGTTTGAACTATGACAATTTAATCCAGTGCTTCTAACCTCAAATTAGACAAGGAGCGGCAATCTCAATTTGCCTCAAATCTTTTTCATATGTAATTTCCAAGGTTCTGTGATCATCTGTGGTAAATATCTCCTCATATTCCACTTCCTCTCCATCCACTAGTACTAGGAAATACCAGTCAGAAGGATCCTCAGTTACTTCGCCACATCTTACAAGATTTGCATCCAAAAGTTCCCGTGGAATTTCAATGAACAGTTTTCCAGGATTGGTTCGCGGCATATCGTCTATGATTGATTCTGCATTGACGTCGGATCGGATTCCAGAAACAATTCCTGAACTTTCGCTGGTATTATGGGCAAATACAGAATAAACCGTGTTGCCTTTGTGAACATCAGTGTTGTAATAATCATATTTGTATGGTTGCCACTCTAACTTCATCATTGTGTACGGACTCACACATGCAAGCTTTCCATTTGGTCTTTCTATTAGCAGTTGGGTAAAATTCCAACATACATAATGATCAGGATCAGAACCATCCATGATCTGACCTTTTAATGACGACAAAACTGCATAAGCAGAAAATATGGAAATAAAAATCCCAATAATAGTAATGGATGCAATGATTATCAAAAGTCTAGTTTTCATTTTAGTTCCTAACCATGAGAATTAAAGACAATATTCCAACAAAAGTGAAAAAGATTCCAATTCCAGATAAAATAGTAAAAATTATTCGAAGTCTATGATTCTTTATTTTCATCTAAGTTAGTATTGGAACAATACCAATCATCACAAATGTTACCATAAATGCAGGCATTGCATAAGCATCTATGTTTGTAGGGCATAGTTCATGGTAATTATCACTTGGAGTATCTGTATAACATCTCAGGTAATTTGTAGTCCCCCAAGTAAACACAAGAATAGATGTAACTAAAATGACAAGTAAAAACAAGAATCTGCTATTCATTTTCTTTTTCTTCAAATATGAAAGTCATAAAGGATTCTACTCCAGGTCGTTAAGGTCCGATGCATTTTAGAACTGATTTTGATTTCCAAAAAACATGTAATAACAATATGGGCAGACAGTTCAATAATTAATAATCTGGGTTGCAGTTGCCTCTCTTGTAATCAAATCCACCATCAGAACAATCACTGGGATGAATGTTGTACTGGCATGCGTTAGGTCCTGTACGAAAAGCGTTTCTTTCCTCACAGTAATCTTCTTGTTCTTGCACGGTTAGTCTGGTACCGCCTAAATACTCAAAACCGGCAATCATCTTGTCTTTGTTTTCACATTCAGGTAGGCTCAATTCCCGTACTTTTTCCAGATGGCATTGAGATTCATACCACATTACATGACCATTGTTGTAAATGATCTTATCCCATTCACAACTCTTAGTTGAAATTGCATGTGTGCCATTAACATGTTTTAGATGGGCACCTTCAGTATTGCCTGCCTCACAGCGTTCTAAGATTTCTGTTATTATTCTGTCTTCTTGACTGAGTCCACTTGGAGGATCTATGCTAACTGAATCACAAGGCATTCCAATTCCGTCTTTCACATGCACACACTCATCTGTTGCAGGTTTTTGATCATCTGGATTTAGGGATACCAAACCAGGATCAAAAAGCCATCCTCGTTCAATTAATTTTTCAGCAGTTTGATGTTTGACGCATGCAGGAGTTCCGTCATGTCTTGCAACCAATTCAAGTGACGTCTTACACTGGATCTTGTCTGCTGAAACTTTTAGATTAAATTGTTTAAGCGGAGGCAAAACATGGTCTTGGGATATCTTTCTT
>JAJCXK010000013.1 GCA_029263475.1 Candidatus Nitrosopumilus sp. | reverse complement strand
AAAATGAAGACTAGACTTTTGACAATTCTGGGAATAATTACCATGATAATGGCATCTCTGTTGATCGCTGATCAATACTATTTGTCATTCCAAGACAAAGAATTGAAAAAATCTGACTGGGTGCAAAACTGCATTCCTGTTGGAACTGAGGGTATAGTTCCTTCAATTGGATTATTCAACCATACTCATTCTTTTGATTTGCAAACATGCAGTTGGAATCCTACTGAACACGGCAAACCCGGATTTTTGGAATCGCTCTACGTTAGTTTCATAGAGCCAATCTTTTTGGATGCTGCAGATGTTTTAAAAGTCCAATATTCATATGCGTTAGGCAGAGGTCCGCTTGAGCGACTTCCGTTGGATGATGTGACCATTTTGGGTATGGATGACTCTATGACAATAAAGGCTAACGAACTGTCAATAATCAAAGTTGATTATCATACGAATTATCCCAATACCAAATACATAATTCTCATTCAAATCATGAATGAAAAAAGGGAGACCGTATTGTTAAATTGGATAGAAGGACTTCAAGTTAATTTATCTGACAACCCCGGCTCTTACGTCTGTGGGGATAAGATATGCTATGATCAATGGAGTACTGACAATCCATACATTTGCGGAGATGAGATATGTCCAAACAGGTATTCTTCATCAAAATCATTAGAATCATCGTGGGTACCTGCAGAATCTGGGACTTACGAGATAGTTGCCTTTGCGTGGGAAAGTGTGAATAATCCGTCTGCATTGTCTCCGCCTTTTGATATTGAGGTTATTGTGGTTGATAATGATAAAATAAAATCTTATGGCGATTTAAAATGAAAATTGGACTTTTGGAAATTGTTGTTACAATTATTATTTTATCCTCAATCATTTTTGTGATAGTTTGGAATGTCCCTGAGGAATGTGATGAAGAGTGCGCACTTGAACCAAGAAGAATAGGATCAGGACAGGGAGCACAGGGTATTTTTGAACCATTTGAGAAGCCCTCTGAGATCAAATCCGAATCATCTCCAATCCGAGAGGAACATTATGAAATAGAAATCACAGGGATGAAAAAGATCTATCGCATAGGAGAACAGTATGATTTTTCACACGTCATTTCAGGATATGGACATTCATGCGGTAGCCTGGAAATCACTTTCCCTGATCAGAATGGAAATACCATGAAAATTCTTTCAGAACAATTATGTCTTGCAGATTTACCAATGAAAGATTTCGTTCTTGATGCTCAAAAACAATATGACACAACATCTGTTCACGGTACAGTAAAAGTTCCTGGAATCTACAATGTAACTGTAACTTTTGACAGGCCTAGTCCAGACTTTCCAACTACTGCCACCAAGGAATTTCGTGTACCTCCAATAAATTCTTGGCACAATAATCAAATGAAAGATGCTGATCTTCAAGCAGTAATTGACAGCTGTGCAAAGGATTCCCCAAAAGAAAGGATGACAAATTCGTTAAGCTATAGAAATGACACTCATTTCTTTATGAATCTGGGGTGCGAATGGGGTACAATTGGAAAGTATGTGGGGAATTAGAAAATGAAGATTAGGCTTTTGATAATCGTTGGAATTGTGGGCATAGTTTCAGGTTTGTTGATTTTCTCTCTTTACACATACTATCATTCATCACACAATGAAGGAATTGGCGTGATGATTTCTGAAGACCCAGAAATGCTTGCTTCATTTAATGACAAATATTCAGTTTATCATATACAAGAAGACGATTTTGAAAAAGTTCCAAAAATAAAATACATGATGGATGTTTTGCTGACAAGATACAAAACTGTAGGTGAGAAGCGTATTGTTCATCTGAGTCCAGATAATATTCGATATGAGATAAGAGCAAACCTAAATGAATGCAGTATCACAGTTGGAATGTCTTCATCTGAACTTGATGACTACAATAAATGGGTGGAGAGTAAATCAACATATTTGTTAGAATATGAAAAAGACATTTTCATAGTTTCAAATTGGAAAAGGGTAAATTAAATTAAAATGAAAACTAGTCTCTTGATGATATTTGTTCTTGTGTTGGGATTTGTAGGAACTGCCCATGCATATCATGATGAATCTACCAAAGACATAATTCACCCTACCTATAGACTACCGCCATCCTCAACGTCTCAAGAATTCGAGCCACCACTAAAACAGGTAAAATACACGCATCCCACAAACATTGCCTGCAATGATAATCTTATTTTGCGTTTCAAACATGATCTAAAACCCGTATGCATGGACATCTCAACGATTGAAGACATTCAGAAACGAAATCCGGAATACTTTTCATCCTTTGATATGAGGGAATATCAGATAATTGGAAGCTGGACTAACACAATAGGGCATAGAGTTTTTTCAGAACCTTGGGCATTTTATTCGCATGAGAAACCTCGTCCTTTTGTCGGAACTGTTTTTTGGCAAGATGATCAAACAGAGCATGAAATAAGATATTTGATGACAAACGGGACAGGTCTGAACATAATGGCAATGAACAATCTGCAAGATCCAAATGATAGACATACTTGGGCAATGCATGTCATATTTACTGGAGATGAAAGTACACTATTTGTTTTTGAGCTGCCTGATGATCTCAAACTAAAAAATGCCATAGGCATGCACATGGAACAATTTGAAAGACAAAATATTTTGTTTCCGTTTATAGATCCTGAAAACAAGACAAACAGACAGATAATCATCTCAGATGTTCCTGATGAAGAAGATGTGGGATTTGTTGAATTGGCATTCTTAAGAGACGAGGATCCATATGATGTTTCCAAAGTTCCACTTCCGACCTGTGAAAGATATGTGTCAGAGAATTCTGTAGACCTTTCCAACATACCTAAAGTTTCTTGTGGAATTAACGGAGGCATATATGAAAACAATCGATGCTCTCTTGGGTAGACATCCATGAAAAAATAACAATTTCTCAAGATTGCAAAATTCAGCGTCGTCGGGGTTGGTTTGGAATATCTGATCTTATTGTATGAGATCGCCTTGATAGGCCGAGACAATTTTTTCATGGGAATGTTGTTGTCATTGCCTGCGATGATGGGATTAATGTCGATATTTTTGGCTGTAAGTGCGTTCTCATTTTATCTCATATGGGCTAACAGGATATCGGGATATTTCATGCTAGCGGCAATGTTATTTATTCAGACTATTCTATTTGGGGACACCTGGTTCATGCATTGGCCATGTCCAAAATATCCTCATTTACAATGAATGTTTGTTGAAGATAATTGTTACATTTATGATTAATTTGGAATTTAGAAAATGAAAATTAGGTTGCATCGGTATGATCTGAATTTCAGAATATGCAATACTCACATGGCCACCAAAGCATGCGGTGTCCAAACATGATGATGTAAGTGCTTAGAATGGATATGGCCAATAAGACATAACCCATTTGCTTATCTTTGAAAATCAAAATAATTGATAGTATTGAAACAACCATCTCGATTCCTGTAAAGGTTCGAATTACATCATCAAAATACCTATGACCAAAAAGAATCCCTTCTCCCACCAGGAATATCGTACTCAATAAAAACAGGTGAAAACCTGCAATTGCAGAACAGCCTGTCTTTGCAGTCTTGTTGTTCATGATTTAACTAAACACATGA
>JAJCXK010000012.1 GCA_029263475.1 Candidatus Nitrosopumilus sp. | reverse complement strand
TTGGTTCAGGTTCTGGTGTTGGTTCAGGTTCTGGTGTTGGTTCAGGTTCTGGTGTTGGTTCAGGGGCATTCTTCAAATCAACGTTATCTAATGAACCAAATACAGTTTCAAGAAAAGTTGTTTTATCAAATGGTTTCAGATCAGGGTATTCCTGTCCAACTCCAACATACATTACAGGAGTAGATGTAACTTTTACAATAGATAATGCAGCACCGCCTCTTGCATCTGCATCACTTTTAGTCAAAATAGAACCATCAAATTTTACATGCTCATAAAATTCACGAGCTTGATTCACAGTATCATTTCCAGCCAAAGAATCACCCACAAATATTTTCATGTCAGGGTTTACGACTTTAGTAATTTTGGCAATTTGTTGCATCAAGTTTTCACTAGTTTGCATTCTTCCTGCAGTATCAATTAACACACAGTCTGTTTTGTGAGACTTTGCATACAATACTGCATCACGAGCAACAGCAGCAGGATCTGAATTATAATTTTGGGCAACAAGTTTTAGATTAAGTCGATTAGTATGTTCACGTAATTGTTCAATTGCACCAGCCCTAAAAGTATCAGCAGCAGCTACTACCACAGAATATTTTTCTTGTTGTAACATGTGTGCAATTTTAGCTAGTGAAGTAGTTTTTCCAGTTCCATTAATTCCTACAAATAAAATCAAAAAAGGTTGTCCTTGTTTCTTTTTTTCATTAATTTTTTCAAAAAGATTAATTTCACCAGCACCATCAAACAATGCAGAGATACTTGAAATCAAACTATCTTTGACAAATTTTTCTATTTCATTTTTATCAACTTTAGAGCCAATCAGTTTTTCTTTTAGATCAGCCTTGATTGCATCAATTACTTCAGTAGCTACATCAGATTCTAAAAGAGCAATTTCTAATTCAAAAAGAATGTCTTCTATATCTTTTTCATTAAGTTCTTTTTCACCAAGACTTTTCGCTGCATTAGAAAATGCACTACGAAGTTTATCAAACATAGTTTATCCCGATGGTGGAGGTGATGGCGGTTGTTGCATAGATTGCATCATTTGATTGACTTGTGCTTTACCTTGTTCTAATCGGTTTGCAGCATCTTGTTTTTTGGCAGCATTATCTTGCAAAGCAATTTCAACTTCTTTTAGTCGTGCTTCAAGATAATTTATTGCAGAGGTAAAATCTTTTTCCACTGCAATTCCTGCGCCAATATTCATTACAATTTTTTGTGTAGATGAGATTTTTGTTGGAATATAAGTTCCCATTCCAATTGAGACTAGAGTTTCTGATTCAGGCTTTGAGTTGAGAGATTTGATTGATTCAATCGCAGCAGCAGTTTCTCTCAAAATACTTACAAAAGTCCCTTCTCTTTGAGACAAATCAGAAAAATATGTTTCAAGCATTTGCATTTGCTGCATTAATTGCTCTGCCTGTTGTTCACTCATTTACAACAGACTTTTCTCAGATGGTTATAAATTCATTCATAGACAGTTGGCAAAAATCAAAATAGTTAAAGAAAGAAAAAATAAAGATTTAACTTTATTTTGCTTTTGAGAATCTATCTTCTACTTCATCCCAGTTAACAACATTCCACCATGCCTCAATGTAGACAGGTCTTTTGTTTTGATAGTTGAGATAGTATGCATGCTCCCAAACATCACAGCCCAACAATGGAATTAATCCTTCAGTTCTTGGACTAGTTTGATTTGGCATTGATTTGTATTCAACCTTTCCAGAAGAAGGATTGTATACCAACCATCCCCAACCACTGCCTTGAATTACAGCTGTAGTGGATGAAAATTTCTCTTTGAAGTCAGAAAAGCTTCCAAAGGAATCGTTAATTGCATCTGCAATGGATCCTCCAGGTTCTCCGCCTCCATTTCGTTTCATGTTGTTCCAAAATAGCCTATGGTTGTCATAACCACCACCGTTGAAATTTATTGCGCCTCTTTTGTCATCTGATACTGATTTAATATCAGATAGTATGTCAATGATATCTTTTGATTGGATATCAGATGAACATGTTTCTAGAGCTGCATTCAATTTGTCTGTGTATGTTTGATGATGTTTTGTGTGATGAATCTCCATTGTTTTTGCATCAATGTGAGGTTCCAATGCATCATAAGCATAGGGCATTTCAGGAAGAGTGTATTTTCCCATGAATGGTTTTGAAGGTTGATTCAATTTATTGGTTTAGTAAGCAATTCATTTTTACTTGTTAAACAAGAGAAAATATTTGTGAAAATAACAACAATTTTCTCATTATCTGTGATGATTTTTGGGATTTTTGTTGTTTCTCAAATTATGCAACATGAAAACGAAATTCATACATATCTACAAAGAAGTGTACCATATGTTGGAACAGATATTCCAAGAATAGAAGGTATTGACGGTTCCGGGATAAAAATCGCGATAATAGATACAGGTGTAGATTTCAATCACCCAGATTTGTTTGGATGGGGTGATGACGGAAAAGTTGTAGGCGGATACAATTTCATACATGAAGACCAGCCTCCAATGGATACAAACGGTCACGGGACTCAAGTTGCAGGAGTGATTGCGGCTGACGGAGAAATAACAGGAATTGCACCCAAAGCAAAAATTCTTGCTTACAAAGTTTCTGAAGATGGAGAAGGAGTATCATCAGAACTTATCATCAGAGCAATTGAAAAAGCGATAGAAGATGAAGCAGACATAATCAACATCAGTTTAGGAGTTAATAAAACAAATTCAAAAATCGATCATGCAGTTAATCGCGCATTAGAAAAAGAAATTTTTGTCGTAACCGCATCCGGAAATGACGGTCCAGAATTAAAAACAATTGGCAGTCCAGGAAGAAATTTTGGTTCAGTCACAGTAGGTGCAACATACAACAATCTGACTTCAAGTCTTGTTGCAACATTAGAAGTGGATGAAAAATCATATACAGTGATACCAATGGTAGGTTCTTCTAAACTAGAAGAACCTATTTCAGGTAATGTGATTTTTGGAGGATATGGGAAAATAGAGGAACTAGAAAAAATTGATGTAAAAGATGCCATATTAATTGTTGAAAGAGGCAGTGACACAGATGGAGAGATGCTATATTTTTCAATGAAAGAAAAAAACGCCGTAAATGCAGGAGCAAAAGCGCTAATCATTTACAACAACTTGCAGGGGATGTTCTTGGGAGAGTTGATTCATGAATTTATGGAATTAGGTTACACTCCACAAATTCCAGTAGTATCAATGGATAGAGAAGAAGGACTTAAAATTAGAGAATTAATCAAAAAGAATTCCCAAGCTAATTTACATCTGTTTTACAATCCAGACTTTGTAACACATTTTAGTTCACGAGGACCAGTATCTCCATTTTATATTAAACCAGACATTGTGGCCCCTGGCGCATACATCAATACTACGCAAAATAATGCGGGATACAACTTTACAAGTGGCACGAGTTTTGCAGCACCGCATGTCAGTGGAGCAGCAGCACTACTACTTCAAAAAAATCCTGAACTTTATAATCATGAAATTAAATCGTTGTTACTTACCACAGTAAAGCCTGTTTCAGACGCATATGGACAAGAATTCTCTGTTCACGAATCTGGTTCTGGAAGACTCGATATAGAAAACGCATATAATGCAAAACTAATCATCATCCCACCAAATTTGGTAGTCAACGTTTCATCAAAACAACAGATTGTTGAAAAACAGTTTGAATTAAAAGTAATCAATGGGACACTAGAGGACTTAGATGTTAAATTTGAAGGTCCTGAATCCATAAAATTTTCACACGTTCTGGAAGGGAATGAATTACAAATTTTAATCAACGTTAGTGAAGAAGAATTCGGAGATCATGAAGGTAAAATAATCATCATGTATGAAGATATACGATATATAGTTCCAATTTTGATACACTACACACAAGGTTCCATCTTCGTAGAACATCAAAATCAAGAAATGTTCTTTGAAATTTACCATCCAGAAGAATGGAGTTTTGCCAAAATTTCAATCATTAATAGTAATGATGGGAAAGAGAGCATCATAACAACTACACCAAACAAAAAAGCATTTTTTGAGATCCATGAAAATTCAGAGTATTGGATAGATGCAAAAATCAGGGTGAATGGAAACTCATCAAGTGCATACAATACAATTGAAATTAATTCAGTTCCAGAAAATTATGTTAAAGAAGATACAGTCACAGTTCCAGAAAAACAAATGGGTCTAATAGCAATAATGTTAATTGGAATAGCAATGTTTGGCGTGATTAAAAAAAGACAGGCTATCTAGAGAGTTTAGGACCTGCGTCAACAATATCGGATGAAACATTTTCGAATTTTTTAAAGTTCTCAACAAACATTTGCGCCAGTTTTTTGGCTGAAATGTCATACGAATCTTTGTCATTCCAAGTGTGTTTAGGATCTAAAATCTCTGAGGGTACACCATCCAACTCTGTTGGAATATCCAAGTTCAACAAATCATCATGTCTATATTTTACTATGTCAAGTGCACCGGAAATAGCAGCAGTGACCATTGCTCGGCTATATTTGATCTTCATTCGTGATCCAACCCCGTATGGACCTCCAGACCAGCCAGTATTTACAAGATAAACCACAGTATTATGCTCATTGATTTTTTCTCCAAGTAGTTTTGCATAAACTGATGCAGGTCTTGGCATGAATGGAGCCCCAAAACATTGTGAAAATACAGATTTTGGCTCTTTGATTCCTCTTTCAGTACCTGCCAACTTACTAGTATATCCAGACATAAAATGATACATTGCCCCTTCTTTTGTAAGTCTAGAAACAGGCGGTAAGATTCCCATTGCATCGGCAGTCAAAAATATGATCACCTTAGGATTTCCCCCTATACTCGGAATAACGGCTCCAGGAATGAAATCCAAAGGATAGCCCACACGAGTGTTTTCGGTTAACGAATTATCATCATAATCTGGAACATTGTCACATAAGACAACATTTTCCAAAAGGGCACCAGATCTAATTGCATTCCAAATTTCTGGTTCGGCTTCTTGACTCAGATTAATGCATTTTGCATAGCACCCACCTTCAAAATTAAACGTTCCATCATCAGACCAACCATGTTCATCATCACCGATTAGCTTTCTATTAGGATCTGCTGAAAGAGTGGTTTTTCCGGTTCCAGACAAACCAAAGAATAACGCAGTATCTCCGTTCTCACCAATATTTGCAGAACAGTGCATTGGGAAAATACCACGGTCAGGTAACAGGAAATTCATTATGCCAAACATTGATTTTTTCATTTCTCCAGCATACTCAGTTCCTCCAATCAAAACAATTTTTCTCGTCAAATCAATTAGGATAAAAACATCAGTTCGCGTTCCATCGATTTCTGGAACGGCCGTAAAGTCATTGATACACAATATAGTAAATTCAGGGTTATGATTTTCTAATTCTTCATTCGTAGGACGAATAAACAAGTTACTTGAAAACATATTTTGCCAGACATGGTCATTTATCACTCTAATTGGTAAACGAGTTTTAGGATCAGCACCCACAAAACCATCAAACACAAAGAGTTCTTTTTCATCAACAAAATTTTTCATTTTTTCAAATAGTTTTTCAAACTTACCTGGAGGGAACTGATGGTTGATCTTTCCCCAATCTATCGTGTCATGCGTTTTATCATCATATACAATAAATCGATCATCAGGAGATCTACCAGTATATTTTCCAGTATTTACAGAAAGAGACCCAGTAGAATTCACCACACCTTCTTTTCTTTCAACTGCAAGAGAGACCATTTCATCCACTCCCAAGTTTCGGTGAACTTTGGAAGGTTTAACCCCAAAGGAGTTCAATTGTGATAGAAATTGCTCCGTAGCTGTATTGCCTAGCAACTCAGTCAAAAGATTATACCTCGACACATTTTTCTAGTAAGCAATTTCACAAATTTGTGATTTGAGTTTCCTTATTATATTTTCTGATCTATGATTTTTCTTGTCTAGGAACGTATTTATTCCAAAATTTAAGAGTCAAACTGATGCCAATTAACAAAGAGAAGATTGCAAAGAGACAAGAAATCAAGGAACACAATCCAGATTTTGTTAGACCAGAAAGTTGGCGTTACGTTAGACTTCAAACAAATTGGAGAAAACCAAAAGGTATTGATCATCATCAGCGAAAACAAAAGAGCAGAGGCCGTCCAGGTCTTGTCAAAGTTGGATATGGCGGACCCAAAGATGCCAGAGGATTACATCCATCAGGATATACAGATAACCTAGTTTACAATTTAACAGATTTAGGAGAATTAGATCCAAAAAAAGATGGTGTGAGATTTGGACATAGTGTTGGAACTAAAAAGAGAAAAGAAATCATTGTCAAAGCAATTGAAGGAAAATTTAAAATTTTTAATGCAAGAGTGAGTGCAAATGGTAGTTAATCTTAAGGCTAAAAAAAGACTAGCAGCCAGAGTTACTGGTGTCGGAGTTCACAGAATAAAGTTTGACACCGATCATCTAGACGATATTGCAGATGCAATTACGAGAGAAAATATCCGAAGTCTCATCACAGCTAATACAATCAAAATCAAATCATTTACAGGCACATCAAGGGGAAGAGCACATGAAAAGAAAGCTCAGAGAAACAAGAGAGGTACAACTCAAGGATCAAAACAAGGAACCAAAGGTGCCAGAGTAGGTAAAAAGACAGTATATGTTGCAAAAGTCCGCGCACTAAGACGATTGCTAAAGATAGCAAAAGATAGAAAAGATTTGACCAATCCAGAATTTTGGACTCTCTACAAAAAGGTTGGTGGAAATACAGTTAGAAACAAAGCCCATCTCAGAACTTTGATGGATGATATCAGAGAAAAGAGAAAAGATTAAAATCTATAAATAGAATTTTCCATATCGGCAATTTTTCCATTTTCTATTTTAACGCCTTCATTGTTTAGCATGTTAATTTTTACGCACTTTCCATATGCATAACCCCCAATTTTTCCAGTAGACATTACAACTCTGTGACATGGAATTATGACAGGATAAGGATTTGTATTCATTATTTTCCCAACAGCCCTTTGTCCATTTTTCAAGCCAACTGCTTTAGCCAATTCCCCATAAGTGGTGATTTTTCCTTTTGGAACTTCCAATAATTTTTTTAAAATTTTTTGCCGAATATTCAAAGTTTGATCACATCAAGATCTGTAGATTTAAGAAGAACAAGTAATTTTTCTTTGTTAGTCCCCAATCCTTTCCAATCCAATAGAGCAGTTTTTGCCATATAATTTTGTGTAAGAATATGAGAAAATAATTCTTCATCTAGGAAATCCAAAGCATGTTTTGGCATTACAGTTCCAAGTGAATATCTTCCTTCCAACAGTTCATCAGTAAATTTTGAAGGGTAATGGGTACCTCCGAAACATATAGCCACAGGATGTTTTTGGATTGGCTTAGACAACACCTGATGCACCAAAGTTGCCACAGAAGTACACAATAACGTGTCAGTCCATTGTTTTTCAGTAGTGCCAATTTCGATAAATATTGACGGTTTGGTGAGTGCAGTAGGTCCGTGATGAGTCGCCTCAATAGTAATTTGAAATTCTGAAAAATGTGACTGATTTTTCTTCAAGGTTTGAAGATATATTTTCTGTAAGTCAGGTTTTGGAATTGCAACTTGTCTATTGTTTCCACCAAATTTTGCATCGGAGAAATTTCCAGTACTATGACAAGTCAAAGCTAAAACCCCAGATTCAGCTGCATGTTTTGAAAGAAAAATGAATCCATCATAATCATATTTTTCCTCCAACCAATCAGCAGAAATGACAGGAGTAGAAATAATTACAAGATCATAATATTCACCACGAAAGATATCACCATCCAAAGTCATGTCTTTCGAAAGAAATTTTGCCATGTTATGACCTGCGGGATCATCGTGATACGCAATTAGTAATTCCATGCGATAAGAGATATAAGGACACCTTATTAATTTCCAGCAATGAATCCTAGGCAGACTTTGAAGAATATGGCCAACACGATGAAAATGGCCAAAAAGCCAGACAAAGATGAGTATCAACAACATCTCAGACTGGTCATTTTAGGAATAGCTGGAGTGGGAGCTATCGGTTTTACTATTCAATTTGTCTTCTCTGTAATTACGTTTGGTAGATAAAATTGTCAGAAGAAATAAAATCACACTTATTTGCAATTAGAACCACAGGAGGGCAAGAAAAAGTTGTCATGAGATTATTAGAAGCTAAGGCCAATGCCAATCAAATTAACATTCAATCAGTTTTGCTAGTGGACAATCTCAAAGGATATGTCGTAATTGAAGCAATCAACCCAAGTGATGCTTATATGGCAGTTGAAGGAGTCAGACACATTCGCGGTCAACTGAGAGGAGAATTGGAATTCAAGGATATCGAAGGTTATCTTATCAAGAAATCAACAGTTTCACAATTAGCAGTGGACAATGTGGTGGAAATCACAGGTGGTCCATTTAAGGGAATGAAAGCAACCATTACCAGAATAGATGTAGATAAAGAAGAAGCTACAGTGGTTTTGTTAGATGCGTCATATCAATTACCAGTAACAGTTGACGCAAATTACCTGAAGATCTCGAGTGAGGCTTAGGAAGGATTAAATTTTCATATTGATTTGATTTAACATGGGAGAACAAAAAGTATCATCACTTGTAACTGGAGGAGGAGCATCAGCAGGTCCACCGTTAGGTCCTGCATTAGGCCCTTTAGGAGTTAACATTATGGAAGTCATTAAAGCAATTAATGACAAAACAAAAGATTTCGAAGGAATGAAAGTTCCAGTAACTGTTATCGTGGATACAGATACAAAAAAATATGAAATTGAAATTGGCATTCCTTCAGCTGCAGCACTTATCATGAAAGAGGCAGGGATTCAAAAAGGTTCAGGAGCATCAGGAACCGAATGGGCAGGGGATGTCACAATGGATTCTATTATTAAAGTTGCAAATACCAAACTTGACAAATCTTATGCATCTTCATTAAAATCAGTTGCAAAGACAATCATTGGCACATGCGTGGCATTGGGAGTTAAAGTAGAAGGAAAGACCCCAAAAGAGATCACTACAGAAGTCAATGAAGGCAAATGGGATGGAAAATTCCAATAACTACTGAATCAGATAAACAGGGTTTTTATCAGTTTTTTGCAATTCTACAAAGGTTTCAGTATTTTGAATACCTTCAACTTTACCAATTTTTTCAATCACCACAGAATGCAGAGCCTCAAGATTTTTTGCATATACTTGAATCATGATATCAAACCTCCCAGTAATTTCTGAGATAGAGACAACTTCTGAGGTCTGCATGAATTCTTTATGAATGGAATCCTTAAACTTTGGATCTCGATTTATTCCAACAGAGGCTTTCACCCCAATACCCAGTAAAGAATCATCGATTTCTATAGTGAATTTTTTAATCAGTTTTTTTTTCATCAACCTCTTGATTCTACTATACAAAACGGAGGCATTGATTCCAAGTTTTTTAGACAAAGTAGGAACAGAAATAGAACCATCAGCGGTTAATTCATAAAGTAATTTCATATCTAGTTCATCAAATCGGTGCAACGTATTAGAAAAATATGGTTATCATTTAATATATGTAAGTTTTGACGAAAATTCCATTTATAATTACAAATATTTTGATAAAAAATGTAATTTTTTTAAAATAAATGATTAGTAAAAATATAACCTCTAAACGATTTTAAGTAGGCTTTTTTCAAAACGATTGTAATGATTACAGATGTGCAGCTTACAGAGCTGATAAAGCAAGTAAAGACTGCAACAAAAGAAAGGAAATTCAAACAATCAATTGAATTAATCATCAATTTCAAAGATATTGATGTGAAGAAAGGATTTGCGCTTAATGAAATTGTACAATTGCCAAAGACAAGTTCTCCAGCAACAGTATGTGTAATAGCTACTGGAGACATGAGTCAAAAAGCAAAAGAGGCAAATGCAGATTCGGTAATAGGTACAGAAGAATTAGATAGATTTGCAGCTAACAAGAGAGAATCTAGAAAATTTATTAACAAATATGACTTTTTCTTGGCAGATACCAAAGTAATGCCATTGGTAGGAAAAACTTTGGGTCAGCTTTTAGGTCCAAGAGGAAAAATGCCAACGCCGGTTCCATTTGATGCACCCATTGAATCATTTTTAGCAAGATTCAGAACATCAATCAAAGTCAGGACAAGGGCATCTTTGTCAATATCATGTAAAATTGGAGACGAATCCATGGAAGATTCAGATTTAGCAATTAACGCACATACAGTTCTCAGTGTAATTGAAAAGAAACTACCAAACGGTGAGAAAAACATTAAAAAAATCATGATTAAGTCAACGATGAGCAAGCCAATAAAACAAGTACAGGAGATTAAGAAGAAATATGCATGAGAATAGAACATCTTATCCTAAAAGGAAAACTGAAATGTACCAGCAACTTCAGGAGCTTCCAAAAAAATACAAAGTATTAGCAGTAATCAAAATGAGCAAGGTTCGTTCTACACAAATTTTACCTCTAAGAAAAGCACTGAAAGGAGATGTGGAGTTTTTCAGCATTAAAGACAAGGTTGCAAAGAGAGCGTTGGACAAGCTTGATGTGCCAGGAGTCAAAGAGATTGCAGACAAATTAACAGGACAATGCATGTTTCTATTTACCAATATGTCACCATTCAAGCTAAACGTTCTTCTTGCTAAAAATAAAATCATGATGGCTGCAAGAGGAGGAGACATCGCAAGTATTGACATTACAGTTCCTGAAAAAAACACAGGAATTGCACCAGGTCCAATGCTTACAGAATTTAAAGAAGCAGGAATTCCAACCAAGATTGATCAAGGAACAATTTGGATTGCAAAGGACACGACTCCAGTTCATAAAGGTGAGCCAATTAATGAAAAACTAGCCTCAATTTTGGGCAAATTAGACATCAAGCCAGTGGAGGCAGGAATTTCACTATATTCAGCTTTAGAAGAGGGATCTGTATATGCCGAAGAGGAAATGATCATAGATGTTGAGAAAATCAGAGAGCAGTTTGGACAAGCACACCAAGAGGCAGTGTCACTTTCTATTGAGGCGGCATACGTTACTCCAGACAACATTTCACAAATTCTCAGCAAGGCCTCTCAATCTGCGCGTTCAGTATCAGTTGAATCAGGATTTATGACAGGTGACACAAAGGAACAGATATTGCAAAAGGCAAATGCGCAAGCTAAGGCAGTAGTCAGTCAAGCAAAAGATTACAAAATAGCATAATCAAATATTCTTAATTAAATCTAAGAGCAGGTTATTACGACTTGTAAATTATATCACATACGTAATTGTTAATGATTTAAGTAATTATACAAAACAAAAAATGAATTGCAAGTAGAATAATACATACAATAAAACTTACAAAAATACATTCATCTTTAACAAAAACCTAGAATGGATTTCACAATAATGTGGCATTAGACGACATTGGTCGAGATTCACGGACTGTCAAATGTTATTAAAAAATAATCAAACAAAACAAAGATCCGTAAGACTAAAGAATTAACAAAAATAAGAATCAAAAATAGATTGAAAAAATATCTAACCGAACAGAGAAGACAGTCCTTCCATGGCTGCTTCTTCATTTTTAGGTTCTTCTTTCTTTTCCTCTTTCTTTTCTTCGCCACCGGCTGCTGCATCTGCTGGTGCGGCTGCTGCTGCAACTGCTACAGGTGCGGCTTTAACTGC
>JAJCXK010000011.1 GCA_029263475.1 Candidatus Nitrosopumilus sp. | reverse complement strand
ACATTACCACTTGGATGGGGAGCAGCAGCAATCTATGATAGAAAAGTTCCAGTTCTTAGAGGCCCAAATAATTCAATGAACACCGGATTGAAGATGACCATTCTTGGTTACCTTGCAACCATGTTCACAATTGGAGTCAATGAGATGTGGCACTTCTGGTTTGTAGAAGAAATATTTGCGGTTCCAAACCACTGGATGTTTAACATGGGAGTCGTTGTGGCTTTCATGGGTGCACTTGCATACGTAGTCAGAGTATATGCTCGACTCGTAGAACTTGGTGCAGAAACTCCTGGTGAGAATCCATATGTTGCAGAAATGTACAAGATGGCTTTAGAAGGCAAATTGTACAGTAGATCAATTCCATAGACAAAACGTGCAAAAGCACATTTTTTCTTTTTATTATTTTTAAAAAAAGACGTAGATCGTACCATCCCCCTCAGTTTAAGAAAGACTTAAAAGGATTCTGAATCAGATTAATTCCATAATGACTCTTCCAAAAGGATTCGGATCTGGCAGTGCTGGTGGTTCATCAAGCTCTGACGTAGAACGAATGATTGGAAAACGCGTTGAAAATATGACTGGTATGATTACAATGTCATACTGGGCAGCATTGTTAGCTACTTTTGCTGGTACTGCAGCTGGATATTTCTATTATCCATGGGCATATCCAACAGCAAGTGGTCACTTTGCATTCATCGTACTTGCAATTATTGAGGCAATCGGTTACATCTTCTGTGTTAAAGTCATGGAAGAAGGTTCCAACAAGAATAGTAATGGTATAGTTGGCGTTAGTATTGCTGCTTCAGCAGCATTTGTGCTCTTTGTATCATTATACGTTGGTTGGTAATCTAGAAAAACCATTCAATACACTTCTTTTTCATTTTGATTTACAGTGATAATGATTTGATACATTTTATTATTTTGATATAGAACGACGATCTTCATCATACACTAAAATTTTATATACAGACCATTTCTTTGACTTCGTATGGTCTGGTTAAGACGATGTACACACTACTTATTCATAGTAGTTGTTGCAGTTAACTCAACACTGTTAACAATTAATGCAGGAGATTACATCTTCTACACTGACTGGGCTTGGACTTCGTACACGGTATTTTCAATATCGCAAACGTTGATGCTAATTGTAGGTGCTACATATTACCTAACATTTACTGGCGTTCCAGGCACAGCAACGTACTACGCTCTAATTATGACAATATACACATGGATTGCAAAAGGCGCATGGTTTTCGTTAGGATACCCATATGACTTCATTGTAACTCCGGTTTGGCTACCATCAGCAATGCTGTTGGACTTAGTCTACTGGGCGACAAAGAAGAACAAGCACTCCTTGATATTGTTTGGCGGCGTACTGGTAGGAATGTCATAACCATTGTTCAACATGGTGAACCTGATAACAGTAGCAGACCCACTAGAAACGGCATTCAAGTATCCAAGACCAACATTGCCACCATACATGACACCGATAGAACCCCAAGTTGGTAAGTTCTATAACAGCCCAGTAGCGCTCGGTGCAGGTGCAGGTGCAGTATTGGCATGTACGTTTGCAGCACTAGGTTGTAAACTCAACACTTGGACATACAGATGGATGGCCGCTTGGTCAAAGTGGGACTAACACTCCAACCTTTTCATTTTATTATTTTTCCTTAGAGGATTCTCTACACTTCAAAAAATTTGATTAAAAAATACTGCACAGCTTGTGATCTTTTATTGTCTATTTTGACAATATGTGATTCTATGATAATGATATGTGAAGCAACAGTACGGTCAGATTCTTACCTCTCCCAAACCATTTGTAAAATGGGCTGGTGGAAAACGTCAACTAATCCCAATTTTAAATGAAAATTTGCCTGAAACTTTTGGAACCTATTTTGAGCCATTTTTGGGTGGAGGGGCATTACTTTTCCATATGCTGACTGAACGTAACGGTCAAAAATGCAGCATATCTGATCTAAATTCTGATTTGGTGTTGTCTTATACTACTATTAGAGACCGGGTGGAATCTTTAATCAGTTCTCTAAAAAATCATGAAAAAAATTATCAGAAAGATTCCAAATTTTACTATTACTCCATTCGAGAGAGTAATCCGAGAAGCCAGATTGAAAAGACTTCTAGGTTAATCTTCTTGAATAGGACTTGCTTCAATGGACTATACCGTGTTAACAGTAAGGGAAAATTCAATGTTCCACTGGGAAAATACTCTAATCCAAATATTGTGAATGAGGATAACCTTCGTTCAGTGAGTAATGTCTTGCAATCAAGTAAGACATCTATCAAATGCAGGGATTTTGAGGCCGTTCTTCGGGATGCTAAACAAGGTGATCTTGTATACTTTGATCCTCCGTATCAACCAGTTAGTAATACTGCTAATTTCACTGGTTATACTAACAAGAGTTTCACATGTGATGATCTCAGTAGATTAGCTGATCTTTGCACTGATCTGGATTCTAAAGGATGTAATGTTCTTTTGTCAAATTCAAATTCTAAAGAAGTTACAGATATGTTTTCATCAAAACCCTGGAAAGTTAATAAAATTAAGGCAAATCGCTCAATTAACTCTAATTCTAAAAAGAGAACAGGTCATTTTGAACTACTGATTAAAAATTATTAGGAGCTTCGAACGGGATCTGAACCCGTGACCTTTACATTACCAATGTAACGCTCTACCAGACTGAGCTACCGAAGCACATGTTCACTCTGTGGAAAATCCTTATAATTCTTCATCTGGGGGTGAACTTACTCTAAACTGTTAAATTTCACTCAGATTTTTATCTTTTTGGAGGAGTAATCAAGCCTGGCCAAAGTAAGCACTTGATGCTTTTGGACATGCAGGACTTAAGATCAAATAATGGGTGATCCTGTCTTTCAGGAGTTCGCGGGTTCAAATCCCGCCTCCTCCACTCTATCTGGGATTTTTGATTCCTCTGGAGTTTAGAATCTCATATACGTCTGGTAATGAAAATACAAATCCAACATGTACACAATCTTTCTCATCGCAGAGCTGACAAAATAACTCTCCCTTTTGAATTGCAACTTCTGCAATCCTATTTTTGATGTTGTCTTTTAGGATAACTCGATCATCATCAATTGATATTTTTTCAATCTTTGGAGCATATCTTGCAAACGTCTTGTCCTTTTGCATCATCTCCTCTAGCATGTAGGTTACATAACCTGCAAAACTGTTGACGCCTTTCATTGTTAGGTCGTCTTTACTCTTTTGATAAATCTCGTGAAACTTATCATAAACAGTTTCTGAAACGGTGATTGATTTGAATCCAGCTTTAGGCAATTTACTTTTCCTTACCGTACAATAAAGTACTAAGTATTTAATGTTTTATTTTCAAATGACTTTTTTGTGTGAATGAAAATTAGTCTTTATACAATGTCTCAGATCCATATGAATATGGGTAAAGGATATTCTTCTGAACAGATTCGCCAAAAATTGATTCTAATTTTAGATGGTGCTATTTCTGGAATGTCTGGAGTTGAGATTTCTAAA
Organism: Candidatus Nitrosopumilus sp.; assembly: GCA_029263475.1. Classification (GTDB taxonomy): domain Archaea; phylum Thermoproteota; class Nitrososphaeria; order Nitrososphaerales; family Nitrosopumilaceae; genus Nitrosopumilus. Next base: position 3,647 of record JAJCXK010000011.1, on the reverse strand, counting down.
AAAATGGGTGTGAGCAGGATTACTATGACAAAATATCTTCAAGTTTTTGCAGCAGAGGGACTACTTCGACAAAAAAATATTGGTAATCTCAACTTGTGGTTTTTGGAACCTGGCCAGGAGTCTTTTATGTTTCCTGATGATTATTTCAAAATACTTCCGTTATACATTGAATATCTGATCAAGGGAACTGAATCTCAAGTTTACTCTTTAATTCGTAATTGCTTACATTCTGGAGGACTGGCAAATCGTTTGATACTTGAAGTAGTTTTCCCCTCAATTGCTTATGTGGAGAAATTGTATGATGATGCTAAAATTGGAGCTTCAGAAAAACATCTACTTGAGACGACAATCTCAAAATCCCTTCAAATTTTCAACCAGATCCAGGTGGTCTCTGATCCAAAAAAAAATGTAATTGTTTTTGCATCCAGCGAACAAAGTACATTGGACTCTGAAACCGCATCTGCTGTTTACCATTCCAACGGTTGGAATGTTTCTCATCTTGGGGACATGTCTAATGCGATCAACGTGTTGTTTGATCTTGATTTCCAAAAACTTGTTGGAAAAATTTGGAAGCAAAAGCCTGGAATCTTGGTGGTGGTGGTGTTTTCTAAAACTTCTGAAGATCTGAACTTTTTTGCCGATTCTATAAATTCCATAAAGGAAAAATCTGGCAAGCCTATGAAATTGATCCTATGTGGCAGGGTATCTAAAAAAACCAAGATGCGGTCTGACTTGGCATCTGAGAAGATCGAAGATATTTTACAGTGGTCTCAAACTGTATCTCAAAATATGAAATAATGACAAATGGGCCCGATGTGATTCGAACACATGACCTTTCGATTATCAGTCGAACGCTCCAGCCAAGCTGAGCTACGAGCCCACGAACAAATCTCTAGGCTAGAGTCATTTAAGTTTAATTTTCTTTCCACTTGATGGAACATCCAATTGAAGGATCAAAATCCTTTTGAATTTTTTCTCCATCCAATAATTTTTGCATATTTACAACCATCGTTTTTTCTGTAGCCTCGTCATCTGGTTTCATGGCATTGTCTATTTTCCCATGAAAAACTAATTGTTTTTGGCTGTTAAACAAGAATGGATCTGGTGTACACATGGCGCCATATTTTTTCGCAATTTCTTGCGTTTCATCTACCAGGTAATGAAAGTCAAATCCCTTTTCTTTTGCCATCTGTTTCATTGCATCGAAACTATCTTCTGGATAATCCGTGGAGTCATTACTATTGATGCCAATCACTGCTATTGTATCTCCGAATTTTTCGTGTAACTCATTCAAGGCGTCTACTTTAGCCTTGACATATGGACAGTGATTGCACATAAAGACGACCAAAATTCCCTTGTATTCTTCGTAGTCCTTCAACGAATGTTTTTTGTCATCTATTCCCAATAATTCAAAATCGGGTGCAATATCGCCTGCCCTTAGCTTAATCTGTGATTCTAAAAGTACCATGTTGAAACATTTGTTCATTCAAATAAAATTCTTGCCAAGAAGACAACAATTAAAATCCATGCCTTATTCATTCTTCATGTGGGCCGGTAGTATAGCCTGGTAGTATACCCGCCTTGCACGCGGGGGGTCACGGATTCGAATTCCGTCCGGTCCACTTTCTAATCTGAACGATCCGCACTGAAATTCAGATTTCAGGGTGGATTTAAATAGGATAAGTTTTGGTTTTACTTCATGGCAAGTTCAGCAGATGCATGGCCGGTGTTTATTCCACTCATTGTTGGTTTGGTTCCAGGTTTAATTTACTGGTTAGCAATTACCGCAAAGAGAAAATAAAATCACACATTCATTTTTAATTTCTTTTTACTTTTGACGTCTAGTGTGAACTAGGTTAAAGCTTGTTACCTTTCTTGTTTACAAAATGTCATGTAGTACAAAATTAATCTCTGATCATTAGCATATGTGAAGATGAATCTTGTTTTGTGTTCTCTATTGGTTTTGTTTTTGATTCCGATTTCGCAGGCATATTCTCAAGAGTATTCAGACAATGCATCTACGCTTGCTGTGTCTCTTAGCAGTCATTCTCAGTTTGTCTATCAGGATTCTGATGGGTACACTGTAGTGGTCGGAATGGTTGAAAATAATGACTCTCTATCTTCGGTAACCAATGTCCAAATACAAGTAAACTTTTTTGATGATTATGGTTCTGATCCCTTGGAAGTTGTACAGGGAAGTACCACATTTGAAGTGATTTCTCCCAATGGAAAATCTTCGTATTTAATTCGTTCTGAGACTTCCAATCTTGACATAACTCAGGCATCTGTTTCACTTTTGGGATTTGATCCTTCAGAAGAAAAGCAAAAGGGACTCACTGTATATTCTACCGATGTATTCTTGGATGATTCTTTTAGATTCTCTGGAGTTCTTCAAACATCTGGTGCTCCTAACTCAGATACCCGTGTGCATTTTGCATTCTATGATGGCTTTGAACCTTCACGTATTCTTGGAGTAAATACGATAGAACTTGGAAATGTGGATGCAAATACCGAAGTTGTATTTGATTTTGACAAGAAGATTGATTCAAGATCTGTGGGATTTCTCTTGTTTGCAGAATCTGATGTTTTTGTTTCTGATGTTATTGACGTGGAAATTCCGCCATCACAGATACCTACCAAACTTGTGACCATCTCTAATGTCTCCATGGAGGATTTTGATGGGAATGTGTTGTCTGAACTTCAAGTAGGTTCACCAGTCAACATCAAAAGTAAAACACTGATTCAATTTTCAGCAGATCAACCATCTAATGAAACAGCATACACCTACTATGTACAGGTAAAGGAATCTGGTAAAGTACCCTATGTTGAGTATATTGGAAAATTTAACGGGCGATTTATTGGAACTGGATCGGAAACTCAGACATTAGACTGGGTTCCAGAAAAAACTGGACTATATTTTATTGAAACATTTGTCTGGGATAGAAACAATGTTCCGATAGCAGAGCAGGGTCCGTTTGTTCTGATAGTTGTAAATTAGCTTTTTCAGCTCTTACATTGAAATTTACTCACCGTTTAAATGCAGAAACAAATGTGTCTTGTTGACCATGAAACTAAACACATTCATCATCATTTCTGTAATATCTTTGTTATCTGTTTACTCTTCTGGTCAGTTGGCATTTGGTTATGGTGGTGCACCTGAACAAAGTAGCGCTAACAACTATACTGTTAAGATAATTTCTGATGCAGAATCTTATGCACTTGGAGAAACGGTGATATTTTCTGGCAATGTAAACAAGTTTGACGGGGATAGAAATCTTCGAATTTCGATTTTTGATTCTGGCAACAATTTGACGGTGACCCAAAAAACTCCTGTCAATCCTGATGGTACATTCTTGTATGAGGTTGTGCTCAATGAAAAATTCTCTGACGGAAAATTTAAAGTCAAAGCTCAGTATGGAAATTCAAAGGCTACTATTGAGATAATTTCATTTATCGTACAATCACTTAATGTAGATTTGGCCACCTCTCAGACTGGTGCGGAAATCCCATCCTGGATTAAGAGCAACGCTGGATGGTGGGCAGATGGCCAGATTGACGACGGCTCATTCATCGAGGGAATGCAGTTCCTGATAAGGGAAGGATTCATGAGCGTGGATGCGACAGAGCAGGGCTCGGCCACCTCTCAG
>JAJCXK010000010.1 GCA_029263475.1 Candidatus Nitrosopumilus sp. | reverse complement strand
GAAGCAGCTACTGAAGGCACTGCAGAAGCAGCTACTGAAGGCACTGCAGAAGCAGCTACTGAAGGCACTGCAGAAGCAGCTACTGAAGGCACTGCAGAAGCAGCTACTGAAGGCACTGCAGAAGCAGCTACTGAAGCAAAGTCACAATAAAAATTATTAAAAAAATACTTCACTAATTATTATAATCACCATTTTTTGTGCACATGGTCAGTTACAAATTAGCATAAAGTAATTTTCAAGAATAAAAAATTCAATATTTGGAATGAGAGATTATAAAAAAAATAGAAAATAAGTTGAAAAAGGAATTCAAAGATTGGATTGAATACCATCAAAATGAATGAGTGTAAAATATTAAGAATTGACTATAATTTGAAAATACATAAATCATTATTTTGAAAAGATAGAAAACTACAATGAAGTGGATAATCTATGATATTCTTTTTCTGCCAAATCTAAGAATTTTGTGGAATCATTACCAGTTTTGAGCATAGAAGATATTATGCTCCCACCCGCACCTACACCTTCTTTAGCAAATCCTTCAGAAAATGCTTTTAGACCAGAATACTGAGAATTTTTTAAACCAGGATCTACTGAAATAATCGGGATGTCTGCAATTTGTTCTACAAGATTTACGAAATTTGCACTTTTGTCATTAGTAATGTATGAAGTTGTTCCGATTGAGGTATTATTCAGATTAAACCCAATTTTTGATGCAAATGCCAATACTGCAGTCATTTGTGTACCTCCAGCTAACATCACATTAGATACATTAGAAGCAGAACTCAACATTCCAGATACAAAAGGGATCATAGGATCACCAACTTTTGATACAATACTGTAAGGATGATCTGAGTCTATTCTCTTAAGAGCTGAATTTACAATCTGATTTTTCAATTCAACAGGATTATCAGGCATGCTAGAACTAACTTTGGCATCAAAACCTAGAGCCCGTAACACAGCTAATGCAGTGGTTGTTCCACCAGGAATACTTTCACCTATCACCAAACAATCAGTAAGAGAAGCCATATTTCTTCCCACAATCCTTCCATAATCAACAGCACGAGATACTTGATAGTCGGTCATAGCATTTTGAGCTGAAATATTTTTTCCAAACGATAAACCAGTTTCAAGAAAAGGCAGTTGAGGCAATATTTTACTACCCGCATTAATTGTCATATGAGGGATGCTTGCAGATTCCAATGCAGATTTAGTCAGTACTCCCGGAGTGGGTTTACCATCAGGAGTCATAGGGATATTATCAATTGTTTTACAGTATCCATAGTGAAGATATTCAGCATCAGCAGGAGGTGTAAACGGTATTGAATCCTTGTCTGCACCCGCAAAAGTAATTCCAGGAACTTCGCAAGTTTCAGTATAAGAGATTACAAATGAGAAAAGAAATTTTCCAGATTTTGCAGTTTCAAGAAAATTTTGAGCCTGATCAGTATTCCCATATAATTCAAATTTCCTCACAAAGGTCACTAACCCATCATATCAATAAACTGTTGTTCAGTTCGTTTTTGCATTACATGATTAGTAAGTTTTTCTTGTCCCAACGTAGATGTTTCAGAACCACCATAATTATGCCCAGAGTACATTACTAGATTTTCATCCAAATTATACAAAATATCAAATAGACTATGATAGAGATCTTTTGCACTCCCACCAGGCAAATCAATGCGACCGCAATTTCCAACAAACAAGGTATCACCCGAAATAATTTTTCCGTCACCTACCAAACAGATGCTATCCGCAGAGTGGCCAGGAGTATGCAGTACTTTTAATTTTGAATTTCCAAATTCAATAAAATCACCATCCTTTACTGTAATATCATGTTTCAATTCAGAAGATTCATGTTGAATTATAGGAGCTTTGGTAAATTCCACCATAGCGTCATTGCCTAACGTATGATCAAAATGATGGTGTGTGTTTACAATGTATTTTATTTTCAAGTTATTTTTTTTGATTATCATTTCCAATTCTATTAAATCCCAAGAAGGATCAATTATGATAGATTCACCAGTATCTTCGTCCTGTACGACGTATGAGAAATTATGCATTGTCCCTACTTGAATTTGATGAACTTTCATAGTATACCATCTTCAGCTTCAGGAGGAATTCCAATTTTCTCAGCAAACAATTCACCAGTCAAATCTCTTCGTTTAGGAATTCCTTGTTTCATTTTATGGAATGTGACAGTCATATCACATTTTGTGAAAATATTTGCCGTTTCTCCGGTTTGAGGATCTAATCCAGAGGGGACATCAACTGCAAATTTGTAACAGTTTGCATCATTAATGAAATTTATCGCCGAGGCATATGGTTCTAGGATTTCTCCAGAAATTCCAGTACCCAAAATTCCATCAATTATGACATCAGGTTTGAAATCAAATTTCAAAGAACCTCCAGATATCAAGTTCACAGATGACATCTTTTGCAAAATTTTCCAATTCCAACTACTTTCCTCAGTTTTAATTTTATCAGAACTACCAAGAAGTATTACCATAACTTTTGCACCATATCCTGCAAGATGCCGTGCCATTACCAATCCATCACCCCCATTATTTCCCAATCCAACAAATATCAAAATATTTTTTGATTGTACATCATCCATTTTTTCAAGTAATCTTCTAACTGCTGCTGCTCCAGCATTTTCCATCATGAATTTTTTTAAAAATCCCATGTCATGACCTTTGTTTTCAATATTGTACATTTGATCTACAGTAATTTCCATATCAATCATGAAATTATATCCAAAATAAGAGTTTAGCAAACGACTTTATCCTAGTTTTAGAAAAGGTGTGAACATGACATTAAAGAATGTAAAACCGTCACTGAGTAAGATTTCAAAAAATTTGGGAGCAACTCAAGATTCTAGAGAATTTCTGCTAAAAAATACAAGAGAAATAATTATCTTATGCAGCAAGTCAATCATCGCTGTTCATAAAGGGGATTTAGCAACAGGAAAAAACAATCTAAAACAAGCAGGAATTCTATTAAAAAAATACAAGAAAAAAGCCACAGGAGGATTAAGAAGATACCTAATTACTCCCGAACAAGAATTTGTAGAAGCTGCATGTCTAATTGCAATTGTAGAACATAAAGAGATACCATCAGATGCAAAACTGGCAGTGATGCCAGAATCATATGTTTTGGGATTGCTGGACTGCATCGGGGAATTAAAAAGACAAGTATTTGATAAAATCAGAACGGGTAAAATTGATGAAGCCATGAGGATTTTTGAAATAATGGAAAACTTGTATCTTCAGCTGTATACTTTTTCAATGTATGATAAAGTCGTAAAAGAGGCTCGAAGAAAAATTGATGTCAACAGAATTCTAGTAGATGACGTTAGATCCGTAATTACAGAAGAAAAAAGACGAACAGAATTAATCAAGATTTTACAAAAATTAGAAAAATGATTTTATAATTTTTGGTGCGGACGATGGGATTTGAACCCACGTACTCCTAAGAGACTAGCCCCTCAAGCTAGCGCCTTTGGCCAGGCTGGGCGACGTCCGCAATAGATCATTCTTGCATGGTTTTTATAATCCTTGACTGTTTTTTTGTTCATGTTAATTCCTGTCAGGTGTTTGACATGTGGAAAGTTAATAGCTGACAAGTATGACGAATATCAGAGCAAAATGAAATCAGGAGAAGATCCAACCAAGATTCTAGATTCTTTAGGATTTGACAGATATTGTTGCAGGAGGATGCTTTTGACTTCAGTTGAAACTATACAACAAGTAATCCCATTTTATGAAGCGATCCAAAAAAGAAAACAAGAAGTTCAAGCAGAGTTAGAGTAACTTGGCCAAAATTTCATCAATTGAAGGACGTATTCTATACAATAGTAGAGGAAGTAAAACAATTGAAGTTGATGTTAAATCAGATGGGGGATTTTTAGGAAGAGTTTGCGCCCCATCAGGTGCAAGCGTAGGAAAGTATGAAGCAGTCAGTTTTCCCAACAGCAGTCCAGAAGAAAGCCTCAAAATTTTAAGAGACAATGTTCAAAAATTTGTAGGTTTAGAGTCATCAGATCTAAAAGGAATTCAAGAAATTTTAGAAAGTTTGGATAGTTCTGGAAACTACTCGGTAATTGGCGGAGCACTTGCTTTTGCACTAACAATTGCATCAATGGAATCTGCATCAAAATCAGCTGATGAACCATTGTTTAAAACACTCTCATCAGAATCGTCATTCAAGTTTCCATTCCCAATCGGAAATATTTTGGGGGGAGGGGCTCACGCAGGACCTGGAACCCCAGACATTCAAGAAATTTTGATTTGTTCCATAGGTTCAAAAACAATCGAAGAGGCTATTGAAACCAATTTAGCAGTACATAAGGAATTACGTCACGTTTTAGAAAAAGATGATCCTAATTTTACAAATGGGAGAGGAGATGAAGGAGGATGGGCTCCAAAACTAGAAAATCAAAAAGCATTAGAAGTTTCTGCAAAAGCATGTGAAAACTTAGGATTTACATTAGGAAAAGAAGTAGCCTTGGGAGTTGACTTTGCATCATCCACACAATGGAATGAAGAAAAAGTAAAATATGTTTACAACAGAGCAGGATTTGAAAATTCCACCGGCGAACAAATTGATTTTGCAGCAGACATCATTGAAAAATTCAAATTAATCTATGCAGAGGATGCTGTCCATGAAGAAGCATTTGAAGACATGGCAGAACTCACAGCAAAGTTCCCAAACACCCTGATCACAGGAGATGATTTGACAGTAACAAATACAGACATTCTGAAAAAAGCGATTGATATGAAATCATGTAATGCATCAATTCTAAAAGTCAATCAGGCAGGCAGTCTTTTTGACGCCTTAGAATTTGCAGATGAGGCGAATACAAATAACATCAAATTAATCACATCTCATAGATCTGGAGAGTCTACGGATTCACAAATATCCCACATAGGATTAGCAACTCAGTCAAAGATGCTCAAAGTAGGGGTAGTAGGAGGAGAAAGAGTAGCAAAGCTTAATGAATTATTACGCTTGTCAGGGCATGATTTAATACGCGGTATGGCGGAGATCTAAAATCGTCATGAGCCAACAAACTGAAGGAATGGACATTAAAAAGAAAGTCCTAGCAACAGGGATTAGAGTAGGCACGCAGGTTAAAACAAAATTTATGATACCATTCATCACAAAGGCCAGTCCAGAAGGACTTTACATGCTGGATTTAGACATAACATTAGAGAAAATCAAGACGGCAGCGAAATTTATCAACAGAGTAGGAACGGACAATCTTATCGTTTGCTCAGGAAGACAATATGCAGAAATGCCAATTGAAAAATTTTGCGATACTTTAGGTTCAAAGAAGTTACTGAGAAGATTCATGCCAGGTACTTTGACAAATCCTTCACTACCATATTACATTGAACCAAAATTGGTTTTAATTTCAGATCCACAAGTTGACGAACAAGCAATTATCGAAGCAACTAATGCAGGCATCCCGATAATAGGAATTGCAAATACAGACAATATTACATCAAATCTAGATATAATCATTCCTGCAAATAACAGAGGTAGAAAAGCCCTAGCAACCGTTTATTGGTTATTGGTACGACAAGTTCTAATCGAAAGAGGTGAACTTAAAGAAGATGAGGAGATGAAAGAAGCCATAGATGACTTTGAAACAAAGATTACCGAAGAGGAAATCGAATAAACCATTGCAAATTCTAAGTGTTTAATTGAAATCCAAAGCTTCTGCTCCAGGTAAAGTAATTCTTTTTGGCGAACATTTTGTGGTGTACGGAGTAAAGGCAATTCTTTGTGCAATAAACAAAAGAATCAACGTTACCGCAGAAAAAAGTCAGGAGCGTAAAATTTCCATTAAATCAAGCATTGGGAATTTGGCATTAGAGCCAAACAAATCAATTTCAGAGATCGATTCGCCACTAAAACCATTTTATTATTTGGCAAACAAAATGATACAAAACCAAAACAATGGAATTAAGATTATTGTCGAATCTGAGATTCCATTAGGAGTAGGACTGGGTTCATCATCCGCATGTTGCGTAGCAGGGGCAGCAGCAATTTCAAGATTATTTGGTAAAATATCCAAAGAGGAGATTCTCAAACTTGCAATAGAAGCTGAAAAAACAATTTTTGAAAATACGTCAGGAGCAGATTGCACCGTATGCACGTATGGTGGAATCATGGAATTTGACAAGGAGAGCGGATTCAATAAAATAAAATCAAAGCCCAATTTTCACCTAGTAATAGCAAATTCAAACATAGAGCACTCTACAAAATCTGTAGTTGCAAGAGTAAGAGAATTCAAAGAAAAAAATGAGACACAGTTCGCTACATTGTGTAATTACGAATCAGAACTAGTAAGAGAAGTTTTGGGGTTATTGAAAGAGAACAACGTCAAAGAATTAGGAGAAAAAGTAATACAAAACCAAGAGTATCTCGAAACAATCGGAATATCCAATGACAGACTAAGAGAAATGATCCAAATAGGCCTAAACAAATCATTTGGTGCAAAAATTACAGGTGCAGGGGGCGGAGGTTGTATCTTTGCCCTTACAGATGAGTCAAATCTTGATCAGACGATAATGCAATTCAAAGAAAAAAACTATGAATGCTTTTCAGTTAAAATTGATTTTAAAGGACTGGATACTTTTTAATTGATCAGATAATTTTAAACAACATGTTTTTGATTAAACTAGGAGGTTCAATTATTACAAATAAAGAAAGACCATTGTCAGCTAGGGGAAAAACAATCGACAATCTTTCAAAAAGTTTGAAGAAAATCAAAGAGCCAACAGTCATTGTTCACGGAGGTGGCTCCTATGGACATTATTGGTCAGTAAAATATGATATGCACACCAAAGAAAAAAAATATAATCCAAAAGGAGTCGCAATTGTCAAAAACTCAATGATTGAATTAAATAAAATAATTTTAGACTCGATGATAAAAAATAAAATAAATCCATACAGTCTTCCACCAACAGATTTTATGTCTGGAAATATGCCAATTGCAAAAAAAGTAAAAGAGATTGAAAAAATTGCCAAATCAGGCTTAGTTCCAGTTACATTTGGAGATGCATTATGGTTTGGTCAACAGAAAACATACATTCTATCAGGAGATGTGATTATGACTCATCTAGCAAAAATCCTTAAGCCCAAACTGTGTATTTTTGCATTAAACGAAGATGGGCTGTATTCTGATCTAAAGACAAAGAAGCTAATTTACGAATTAGATAAACAAAGACCATCAATTTCAGAAAATAAAATGGATGTTACAGGAGGCATGACTAGAAAAGTTGAAGAAGCATTAAAAATTTCAAAGAGGGGAATGGCTGTATTTTTTGTGAACGGAAACAAACCCGAAAGAATTGAAAAAGCTATTAAAAATAAGACATTTGAAGGGACATTATTTAGAGGTAAATGAGATGGACAAAGAATTCGTAATATTAGTTGATGAAAACGATAATCCAATTGGTAATGAAGAAAAAGTAAAATGTCATTTGCCAAATGGAAGATTACACAGAGCATTTACTGCATTATTGTTTGATGTCGAAGGAAGATTGATCATTACAAAAAGAGCAAAAGAAAAAATGCTCTGGCCAAACGATTGGGACGGAACGTTTGCAAGTCACCCCAGAGAAGGGGAAACATACGTATCATCAGGAGAAAGAAGAATGCCTGAAGAATTAGGAATTACTGGAGTATTGGACTATTTACATAAATTTGAATATCATGTCCCATACAGAGACATAGGATCTGAAAATGAAGTTTGTGGGACTCTGATAGGTATTATTGACAAATCCACCGAATTGAAAAAGATAGAAGGAGAAATTGATGAAATTAAATGGATATCAGCAGAAGAATTACTAGCAGAAATAAAGATAAATCCAAAAATTTACTGTCCGTGGATGCTCATCGCACTGGAACTATTAGATAAATCCAAAAAAACCACACTTAAAAAATATGCAAATGTGTTATCTACATGGATGAATAACGAAATTCATGATGAGCTGCAAGAAGCAATTGGAAATCACATTCCAAATAACAAATGGAGACTAATTAATGAAAAAAACTAGACAAATTGAACATAATGCAAAAATAGTAAACAAACATCTAAAATCAAAGCTAAAAGGAAATCCAAAAAAATTGTATGATGCGGCAGGACATCTGATTGTGAATGGAGGGAAAAGACTACGACCATACATGGTAATTAGAAGCTGTCAAATTTTGAAAGGTAAAGTTTCCAATGCAATGCCAACTGCAAGTGCAGTTGAGATGGTTCATAACTTTACATTGGTTCATGACGACATAATGGATAATGATGAAGTACGTCATGGAGTTCCAACAGTTCACAAGAAATTTGGAATGCCAATTGCAATTCTTGCAGGAGATGTCCTATTTTCAAAAGCATTTCAGGTAATTACAGAATCAAAATTATCATCTAATGCCACTACACAGTTAGTGGCGAGACTTGCAAAGGCTTGTGTAGATGTGTGCGAAGGACAATTACTTGATGTAAAAATGGCAGAGGAGCAAAAAATACCATCCCAGGCAGAATATATCACAATGATTGGAAAAAAAACGGCAGCCTTGTTTGACGTATCATGTGCAATGGGAGCAATTTGTGCAACGACCAAAACAGAGGATATTGAAAATCTTTCTTCATTTGGAAAGAATCTAGGAATTGCATTTCAAATTACGGATGATCTTATTGGCGTCATGGGAGATCCAAAAATTACAAAGAAACCAGTAGGAAATGATCTTAGAGAAGGTAAAAAATCACTTCCAATTTTAATGGCAATTAAATTGGCGAAAGATAACGAAAAAAGGATAATTCTAAAAGCATTTGGAAATTCCAAAGTATCAAAAAAGGATCTTAGTAAGGCTGTAGAAGCGATTAGATCATTGGGAATAGAAGAAAATGTACGAAAACAGGCTCTAAAATATGCAGACAAGGCTGAGAAGTCATTGTCAAAATACCACGGTTCTGCAAAAATTGAGATGATCTCATTATTAGATTTCGTGGTTAAACGAAGTGTATAGGTAAGAATAAACATGGATGAAGAACTAAAAGAAGAAATCAAGAAAATCGCTCTTCAAAACGCATTTGAGCATGGAGGAGAAACTAGGGACAAAGTGGTTTTAGGGAAAATTCTAGGGACAAAACCTGAATTTAGAAGCAAAGTGAAAGAGATCACAGGAAGTATTTCCGAAATTGTTAGTTCAGTCAATCAATCATCATTAGAAGAACAAGAAATAGAAATTAAAGAAAAATTTCCAGAACTTTTGGCACCAAAAGAAAAAATTGTTGAAAGGGAGGGATTGCCAGAATTGAAAAACGCTGAAAAAGGAAAAGTCATAACAAGATTTCCTCCAGAACCCAATGGGTATCCCCACATCGGTCATGCAAAAGCTGCAATCATTAATTCTGAATATGCCAAGATGTATGGCGGCAAATTTATTTTAAGAATGGACGACACAAATCCAGAGGCAGAACGCATGGAGTATCATGCAGCCATCAAAGTAGGATTAGAATGGCTAGGAATAAAATTTGACATAGTGAAAAACACGTCAGATGATATGGACGTATTTTATGAAAAAGGAATTGAATTAATTAACTCAGGCAAAGCATACATTTGTACATGTAAAAGAGAAGACATTAGCAAGAACAGAAGAGAAAGAAGAGCATGCAAATGCAGTACAGACAACATTGCCAAGAATAATAAAAATTGGGAAAAGATGAAGGGGAAATTTAAACCAGGTGATGCCATTGTAAGATTTCGTGGAGACATGAAAGCAGATAACGCAGTAATGCGAGATCCAGTATTATTCAGGATCATAGATGGCAAACACTACACGTTAGGCGAGAAATACAGAATTTGGCCTAGCTATGACATGGCAGTAGCGATAGAAGATAGTATCGATGGTGTAACCCATGCCTTTCGTTCAAAAGAATTTGAGTTGAGAAAAGAGCTAATTGATGCAATCTTAGATGCATTAAACATGAGAAAGCCAATACAAGACTTTTTCTCCAGACTTGAATTCAAAGGAATGCCAATCTCAAAGAGAATCATTAAGCCATTGATTGAAGAGGGCAAAGTATCATGGTATGACGATCCAAGACTACCAACACTTGAGGCTTTACGAAGAAGAGGAATAAAACCGGAGGCAATTAAAAAATTCATCATGTCATTGGGATTAACCAAAGCCAATACATTAGCACCGTTTGATGCTCTGGAAGCATTTAATCGAAAATTTGTAGATCCAGACAGCATAAGACTATTCATGGTAAGCAATGTAAAAAAACTAACAGTGAAAAATTTACCAATTTCATCAGTTGAAATTCCAAATCATCCAATTAAGGACATGGGGAAAAGGAAAATTGAGATTGACGAAAATTTTTACATTTCAGGAAATGATGCGCAAGACACCAAAGAAGGAACACAAATTCGTCTTTTAGGTTTAGGTAATGTGTTGATAACAAAAGAGGGAATTGAATTAGAAGGAGAATTTATCAAAAACGGAGACATGACAAATATTCCAAAAATTCAATGGGTTCCTCAAAAAATAGCACATAAAATCAAGATGATAATTCCAAGAGCATTATTCAACGGGGATGAATTTAATGAGAACAGTTTAGAAGAATTAGATGTCTACACAGAACCTCATTATCTACAATTAAAAGAAGGTGAAGAGATACAGTTTGTTAGATATGGATATTGCAGAAAGGATTCACAGAATCAGACAATTTTTACACACAAGTGATCAATTATGAAAATAGCAAGACTATCACGCAATGGCAATGAAACATACGGTTTCATAAAAGGGGATAAAGTGTCTACAAAGGACGAAATCACATACTTAACGGGAGTGCCAATTCCTCAAAATGTAAAAGATTTTCTTTTTGATGGGTGGTATGATGAAATTAAAAATAAAATTAAAGATTTACCATATAGAGAGAATGTTTCAAAATACAAATTATTGCCACCAATTCCAAATCCTAACAAGATAATTTGTTTGGCATTTAATTATGTAGATCACGCAAGAGAGCAAGGCCTGCAAGCGCCAGAAGATCCGGCCATAGTCATAAAACCTCGCACGGCATTAAACAGTACTAACTCAGATATTACATGTCCAGATTTTGTCACTCAATTAGACTATGAAATAGAATTGGCATTAATCATAGGGAAGAGTTGTAAAAATATTAGCGTTGAGAGTGCCGCAAATGCAATATTTGGCTATATGATACTTAACGATGTATCTGCAAGAGATATTCAATTTAAAGACAAACAATTTACAAGGGGGAAAAGTTTTGACTCATTCGCCCCGTGTGGACCATGGATAACAACATCAGATGAAATCAAAAATCCTCAAAACCTAAAAATGATTACCAAGATTAACGGTAACGTAAAACAAAATTCTTCATCAAGTAATATGTTCATTAAGATACCAGAGATAGTTTCAAAGTTATCTAAAGTCATGACTTTGGAAAAAGGAGACATCATTTCTACAGGTACACCTGCAGGAGTAATGTTAAACAAACCAAACGCAGTATTTTTGAAAGACGGGGATAAAGTTGAAATGGAGATTGAGGGTTTGGGAACATTAAACAACACAATAAAGATTGTCAAGTCAAATTAGACCAAAGTCTTCTTCATCAAGTTAAATGAAACTTTGAATTCCAACGAATCAAAAATCGGCAATTTTTCTTGAGTTAGAATTTGAATTCTTTCACAATTGTTTTCCATTGAATAGTTTTGCAAAAATGAGAGTATTTGTAATGTAGAATCATCAAAATTTGAAAACAAAGTAACGATCAAAGTTCGTTCAAAATGATCAGAAGCAGTAAAAATTGCAAGTGAGCTCTCATTAGATTCACCAGATCTTACAATTCTGTTTTGCCTATGAAATGATAAAAGCGCATCGTCATCTATTGGAAGCCATCTCCAGGATTTGACATAGTGCGAATAGAATTTCCGATTTAGGGATTTTTCAAAATACACATCATAATTTGGGTTAGATTTAGGTTCAAGTGAATAAAAATTCCAAGTCTGAAAGAGATCATAATTTAAAGAATTTGCCATTAAGAGAGAGGGCAGATTTTCAACATCTATCAACATATAGGATGACAGAATGTTTCGTTCTTTTCCAACAGTTTCGGCATGTCTTACTAGTTTAGATGCAACCTTTTGATGACGAAAATTTGGATTAATCCTTATTCCTTCAATCCAAACATGACTTTTGGAATAAAATGCATGACAAATTCCAATAGGGAATTGTTCCTCGCTTAAAAATAAATGACCCTCATCTATCCAAAAATCCCAGACATGATCTACATAGTCACCCCATGAAAAAGTATTTTGACAGAATTTTAAAACTGGGATTTTATCTGAAGCGTTTGCATCTCTAATGTTCATAAATTTCATATACGAAAAAATATTAAGAATGATTAGATAAAAAATTTCCATGGGGAAAATAATTGCAGGTAAAACTACAGACATTCCACCTGGAAAAATGGTTAAAGTGTCAATTGATGGAAGAGATATCTTAGTTGCAAATGTCAACGGAGAATATTGTGCAACAGATGATTCGTGCACCCATTCAGGTTCAAGTCTATCTGAAGGAAAATTGGAAGGGTGTACAATAACTTGCGGATGGCATGCTGCAAAATTTGATTGCAAGACGGGAAAATTGGTTAAATTTCCAGCAAAAATTAGAGATTTGACATCATATAGTGTTACAGTAGAATCAGACAACGTATTTGTAGAGATGTAACTATATACTTCTAATTTTTAAGGAGATACGTAAGATGGTAGACGACATTCAAAATAAAGAATCAATGAAAGAAGCAATAGATACACTTAATCAAATTGTTACAAGTAATTCAACTCCAAAAACGAAAAAAAAATCTATTTCAGATTTGATTTTAAGTCTATCCAGTCAAGAATATTCGTTATCAGTTAGAGCAGCAAATGCAATTAGTCTTTTAGATGACGTTACACAAGATCCCAACATGCCATCATATGTTAGAACACAGTTATGGCAAGCAGTTTCAAAATTGGAAAGCATAAGAGAGTAAAGGAACTTTTTTGCCTGCATTATTAGATATGAATACCATAATGTATTGAATCTGAACAATCTTTAGTTTATTGTAATTGAGATATTAAATGTGGAAATGTATTTTCTTGATCAATAATAATTTCTATAACTTAATTAGATTTTAAAAGTTTATTCAAACAACATATTTAACAAAATATGAAATATGACGTTCAATAATAGAGGGAATCATGTATAGAGATTCTTTAATCAAAATAAGCAATTATCCTTTTGTATATTCCATTACAATTAGTATAATTGCAATATTTGGTTATTCCCCAACATCAGCATCTTATCAAGTGTTCCTAGCTGTAGGATTTATTGCAACCTGTTTAACAATAATCAATCCATTTGCAGAGTTAATTAAAAAACAAATAATTCCAAAAGCAGTTACAAAATTTGATGCGAATAACCATTCAAAACTGAAGGAAGCGTTACAAATGGCAGAAGAAGAAGAAGAAGAAAAGGATTTCGTACATTATGAAGATGAATCAGAAAAGAAGAAGAAAAGGATAAGGAAGAAAAAGAAGATTGCAGAAGGAACCATAGATACACGAGCTATAAGTTACGAGGTTAACAAAATTGTCAGTATAATGTATTTCATAATAGGTACCGGATTAACTACAGCATCATTTGGATCTGCACTAATTACATCAAATACAAGTGTATTTGAAAATATAATAGCAGATGATAATGAAAATATGCAGACATTTTTGATTATTTTTTTCTCTAGTTCACTTACGGTTTGTAGTATCATGACATACAAATGTTCTAGAATGATAACCGAATTAAAATCACAAATGCAATCGGCATTATTAATTAGTTATTTTGTAGCATTTGCAAAAAAAGGAGACAGAAAAATTAGATTGTTAGACAAGGTTGATCATTATGTTGATCAAGGAAATTGGACCATGGTTAAACTATATCTCCCGAAACTTCGATATTATATCATAGACCCTACAGAAGATGGGACAAACAACTAAAAATATTCTCAATATTGAAGAAAACTACCATCTATTTATTTAGATTTATTCGTCAATCCAAATTCTTGTTCCAAGTCTTCCAGGAGAATATCTATTGGAACTTGTAATTGTGTCTTACAGTACTTGGTAAAAGTAGATCTAAAAGTGCCATTTTCGCTTAATTTGTTGGATGGTGCACCACCTCCACACATTGTAAAATAATCACATTCTTTTTTGCACATTGCTATTCCTTCAGTTACATCACTGAATATTTTTTTAAATAATTCAGAATTTGCAATTGTTTCAATACTATCAGTGGTTAAATTTCCAAATTTTAAGGTAGGATATTCTGGAGAAAACATACCAAGTAACTCGGGTGAAAAAGTGGACGCATCTCCATCACTGCTAACGGTAATAATATTCAGAGGCCTACTTACGCTGTAACTCCTTGTATCTATATCACATCTACCAATACGTTGATCGGATGCCTTTTGAAGTGAATGTGTAAAATATTGTCGCAACTTGTGAAATTCTCTAATTTGAACATGACCTTCTTTTTCACGTTTGTAAATTCGTTCCATGAAGTATCTAAATTTTCTTCTAATTTCAGAAGATGACAACGTATCAGATGTGTTAATGCCTTCAGATTCCTCTATATTGAATCCCACTTGCCTAATGTCATTTTTTTCAAAAAAGTCATAGATTTCATCAGGATAACCCAATGAGAAAGATGTCAGGACACAAATTACATTAAACTTGATTTCATATTTTTTTAACAATTTTACACCTTCCATAACTTTGGCATGTGTATTTCCACCTGCTCGTGTCTTTCTATGTCTATCATGAATGAAGTCAGGACCATCTATACTCAGACCTAGAATGATACTTTCATCTTTGAAAAATTTACACCAATCATCATTAATTATAGTGGCATTAGTCTGGATAGATTGTGTCACTTGACAGTTTTGTGGAGAAAATCTTTTAATTTCCTTGCTCACCTGTTTGTAGAAATTAATCGGAATTGCTAATGGCTCTCCAGCATGCCAAAGAATAGTCAATTTTGAGCCCAATACGTTACTTGAAAAAATATTTTTCATAATTTTGGAAAAAGTATCTAGACTCATTTGATTGACAAGTTGTCGATCTGGAAGATAACAATAATCACATGCAATGTTACAAAACGAAGTGGGTTGAAGAATCAGTAGTTCCAAAGGTCCCAAAGTGGTAAGATCCCCATCTTTGCATTCTGTAATTGACAAAGACTGTTCAGAACTTTCCATGTTTGATTAAGGTCTTTCTTTGAAATCGGGTTCAATGAAGCCATTCTCCCAGTCACCAGACCAGCCAGAACCGTTATGCCATTCTGAAAATCCTTGAGTAACATATGCAAATGTTACAAGAGACACACCTTCCTTTTGCGCCATCTTTAGTAAGATTGCATTAACTCTTTCAGAAATAGTTTTGTGTGATTCATTTATAGTGTTTAGATGTAATTGATTGTCATTTTTTTCTTTTTTAGATGCTTCTGCAATACTCATCGATTTTTTCATAATGTATAGAATACAATCAAAGTAATAAGATTTTTTATTTAATGCCTAAATCTTCTTTCTAATTTTCGTCTAAGAGGAATAACCAATATGATATACATAGAAAGCGTTGTTCCTACTAAAATTAGACTAATGAAATTTGATTGTTCATCTTTTTGTAACTCTGAAACAGATTCAGTGGTGTTTAAAACAATAACTGTCGTAGTAGTAGAATATGATCCTAATAATACTCGAGTGCCATATCCAAGTTCATCCAACGCATAACAATTCCAGAAATTACAAAAATTTGGATCGTAATTATTTCGTTCAAAATCCAATAACAACGGAGACAATAATGATGAAATAAATAAAATTAGAAGTATCACTTTAAAATCCTCACCATAATTACAAATTATTTTGTAAAGGAAAAACGGACTAATAATTTGCCAGAATAGTCGTTTTTTAGAAATTTCATAATCAGAGCGATGGTATTTTTTATCTTGATTATTTTTTTTATCTTGATTATTTTTTAGGCAAGATTCATGCTGTTCTTCGAATTTAGTATCCCGTACCAAAGGATTTTCCTTTTGTTCATATTTTCGTTTCAATTCCATTTCCCTAACAAAGAATTTTCCACTGACATCATATTTCATATAATAATCAAAATTTTCTCTCAGATTTCTATAAATTTGCAATATGTCACCCAATACTGCAGGATTATTAGATTTCATATCACTTTTGTATTTAGATAATTCCTTTTCTTGATTTTGAATTTTTATTTTAAATTTATTCTTAGTTTTTTCACAATCTGCAAAATTTAACCTAATTTTTAAATTTGCTATTTCGTATTCAATTTTTTCAGTCTCTTTTTTAATTTTAATAAAAGAAGATTCTAATTCACGATCATCAAATACTTGAAAAAATTCATCCCTTAATTTTCCATCATCTTTTTGGATTCCAAATTGAATTTGATTTCCAAAATTAATTTTTGAAATATCTGTGCCTTGAAAAGATACTTTAGAAACATCAAAATCAAATTTTACATTTTCTGATTTTTGAAAAACAACATTTCTAAAATAAGTATTTTCTAAAAACTGTCGAACATTAAAATCTGTAGAATCTTTAAAAATAGCATTTGAAAACATTGTTGTGCCAAAAAAGGATGCAGACACAAAACTTACTTGTTTTTGGAATAATGCATTGTTAAAGTTTGCCGTTTTACAAAACAGTACATTTTCAAAGTTCGTGAGATCATTAAAAGAGCAGTCTGAAAATTTTACGTTGTCATTGAATTTAGATTTTAAAAAACGTACTTCTTTTTGAAATATTACTTTATCAAAAAAAACCTCACCCTCAAATACACTATGATCGAAGCAAACATCATCTACAAATGTGGTATTACTGAAATAAACAGGAAAACAAAATTTGTGAATATATTCGGGTATTTTTGGTAGAATATAACCAGTACAGTGAAAGGATTTTCGTCTTCGTGAACAGTCATAAAATTGATTTTTAAATTCTTCTAGGATAGTTTCTTTGTTTAAAGGATCCTTATGAAATTCTTTATCGTGAAAACAACAATAATCTGATTTAGGAATTGATGTATTAGGACATTCAAAAGGTTTCACTTTTTTTGTCTCGGGAGTAAAATCTAAAACAAATTTACATTTTTTCATCTTGTCCGAACTCAAATGTATTCTTAAGTCATTATGTATAACATATAAAATATATCTAATAGTTGTGACTTGATTATTGTTAATATTATCTCAAAGTTTAGAAGTCATAGGTTTTTCTTTAGTGATTTTATTATGTTAAATCTGAAGGGATTGAAATTATTTTAACATGAATTATAAAAAAAGGCTGATCAAAAATCTAAATAACCAACATTCACAAACTCCAATTCCTTGCGCATACTATACTAGGACTGCGCAAGAATACAGGCGTAAGAAATATCAGGTTTTGGCGGATATTGGGGTAAACAGCTTCTTTGATGAAAATCATACTTTAAAGAATACACGCATGGGTATTTGGGGGAATCAGCTTCTTGCTGTTTTTCGTGCGTGGATTGGAACAATTTCCCCCAAAAATCCACCATAAAACAAAAAGGTGCAAGCATGTGTTGGGGGAAACAGCTTCTTGCATGTTATAGATTAATTTTCATCGATAGTTTGCGCATACCTAAAGTGCAACATTATCATTGAACAAAATAATTAAAAAATAGATCAGAAAAATATTGAAAAAGAGGAATTGTATCCTATTTTCTCAACTTCAGTGCCAACTTTGCAGCGACTGCCCATGACAGTACGGTCATTCCGATTGGGAATATCCCGCTTGAAAGTATCTGGGGTACTTGTTCCAATGCAATGCTTCCTTCCGAATACATTGCTGCTACAACTGGCAAGGCTACCAGTCCGACTACTCCGAGTTTGGTCTTAGTCTGCTCGGAGACGACGTTTTGCTGTATGTTATATGTACTCATTGTAATCGTATAGTGTAAGGGGGTCGTAGTACTTGAAATAGATCTGACTTTTTGATGTAAATTTATTCAGAAATTGAATTGCAGTGTTTCATCAGTTCAACAACTGAACTCTAATCAGAAAAAAGGTTGATCAAAAAACCGTATTTTGAAGTAATTAATCATGAACGATTTTGCGCATACCTTACCAAGTATGCGCAGGAAGACACGCACTGCATTTTGTCATGTTTAGACCCAATCAGTACCAATTAGATTCTTGTGCAAAATTGTGTGTTTAAAGAATACACGCATGCCAATCAGTACCAATTAGATTCTTGCCATTTTTTGTGCGTGTCATGACACCAATTTGGGTCTAATTGCCACTCGTAAACAAAATAGTACCAATTAGTAGCCAAAAAATCAGTAGCAATCAGATTCTTGTGTTGGATAGATTAGTTTTCATCAGTGATTCTTGCACATACCAAAAGTTTTGATTTAGGGTTGAGAAAAAACTATACTTGTAGAAAACATTCAAAATAATTTTATCAACACAGTATAAATTTGAAATAATTAACTAAAGAATAATAAGAAAATGGCTAGAAAATCAGGCGTAACTCGACAGCAACATACCTTCAAGTGCAGTCATTGTGATTTTACATGCAAAAAGAATTTTCATTTCATCCTACATGCAAAAGAAAAACATGGGATCGAACTGTAGGAATATTGATTATGCAATACGGTCAATTAAAAAAATAATCATTCAACCCTAAAATGATGTTTTAGGTATGCGCAAGAGTGCAATCAATCCAATGAAAGAACAAGTAAGGGTTCAACATTCGCATACACTTCAACCATTGCATCTTCAGAATATGCCGTGTAGTGTTTTGCCAGCACTCCCTTTGATATTCTGCCACAGAATGCATCAATGTACTTGTCCTTGATCCCGGCCTTTGTACATCTGTCAGCAAAAACGGTTCTCAACAGATGCGGATGAATCTCAATTCCCAATTGACTAGATGCATCCTTGAAGGCTTGCTGAACTGTTCTGGTGGGTGTGGAAAATAACAGAGATTCCATATCCTCACCGTTAGTATAATCAAAATTTCTCTCAATGAATTCATCGAGTAATGCGCAAGTTTGCTGAGTTATGCAACTAAACCAGGAGTGCTTTGTCTCACCCTGGTGAATCTCAGAGGCATCTACCAATCCGTCAGTCGTATCGACATTGTACACTTTCAGGCTCAAAACCTCGCCTATTCTAAGACCTGAATTATGTAGGATCAGGAAGATCAGTCTAATTTCCCCAGTCGGCAATGAATCATAAAATTTGGATAACTGTACGTCATCTGGAATGCTCTTTATCTTTAGTTTGGAATTATTTTCAAACTTGAAGTCCTCAATCCAGTTGCCTAATTTTAGAAAGTCCCTGGCGTATTTCCGTAAGGCTTTCAGATGATTTGACTTTGACGATATGGATCCATTGGAATCAAAGAACGACTTTACGGTATTTGGATTTATGATTCCATTTGAATGATTTAGGAACTTTAGAATAATCTGAGAATAGTTTTTGATTGTAACGGGTTCTAGTTTCAGAATATTTTTTGCAAAGTCTTGAAATGATTCTAACGAATTCTCATAATCATTAATTGCAATCTCTCTATCTGGAACTATGTTCAGTTTCTTTTCTATTCTAGATAGTTTTTCATTGATTTCATTTAGAATTGCTTTATCTAGAGACATTGTTTACAAAATCACTTATTGATTGATTTGTTATTAGAATTGCAGGAATGAAAAATAATTCAGACATTATCACTCATAATCATGCATGTTATTCTATGAAATTTGGATCCAAGTAAAAGATGATCTACTTATTTATCAGTAATTCATACAGCAAACATTGAGTGGTTACAAGTGGCGGATAGTTCCACATACAATACCAGATGAAGGCACACTTTTAGAAAATAATTTAACCAGAGAAATCAAAGGTTCAAAAAAAATAGAATCTGCTGATTCCATTACACTATCGCTAAAATCACTGCACATTTATGAAAAATATGACAAGGATAAAGACAAAAACGATCCATTCATTTCAACGCTATACAGTCTAGGTAGTGAACCTGAAATAAAAAAAGTTCATGCATACAAAGAAAATGTTGATTTAGGACAGGTACAAAACATACGCAAAGACAATATAGTTTTCTCGATTACTGATTTTAATAAATCTCATCTAACACTGAATCCCAAAGTTTACGAAATTGATGAGAGTGTAAAACAGAAATTAACAAAATTATTCAAAAATGATGAAAATGCAGGAATTCTCAAATCAGTTGGAGATATTGCAACGGGTTTCTATCCAATTTTAGGACCGTATATACCAATTTTGATTGGTGTCGCAGGAGGAGTAATTGAATTCATGGATAAAATACAAAAGCACGCACAAATTATCGATGACACCATCGTATTGCACAATGGGCCTCAGAATCAGGGGGAGATGATTTTGCAGACTGGGCATTATGTCTTTTTTAAAGAAGAGCAGTCAGAGGACGGACTAAAAATGAATCAGAATCAAAAAATTATCAATTCAGACGGTTCTGAATTCACAAAATGCAGCTATATCGTATATACAATCAAGCAAGCCAAAATGGATGCCAATACCAAGAAACAAGAACTAGACCATAAAATGGCAACACTACTCACACAGATCCAAGAAGGAAATAAAAATAACCTTACACCTGCATTGACATTTTTAGAAAATACAATTGAGCAATACAACACATTCCAACAGTTGAAAAGAAAAGCAAACTTGAAGAAAAAACCTGAAAGTAACAGAACCGATGCGGAAAAAGAACTATTGAAAATGTTGGATTCGGATCAAAACCTGAATACTGTAGAAGCTCTGATCAAATAGCACTTTTTTATTTCAAAAAATGTTTAACATGATCATCCATAACATCATTGGAATTTAATATAACAGTAAAAAGTCATTTTATCATAAATAAAAAAATAGGAAAAATAGACAGTATGTCTGCCTAGTTGCTTCCAATAGTGAATATCACATTTGCAGTCGTACTGACATCTTGCTCGGAGGAAAATATTGGTGTGCCAGATGATTTCATTGCAAATCCTTCGTCATATGCCATGTTGAACATGGGCATTGGTGGCGATGTCATTCCAAATTCCGACAAGGATACTGCCTTTACACCAGTGATTGAATAGTCAAGCGGTTTTAATGCATTCTCGGCCTTGGCCTTTGCATTCAGTATTGCTTGTTCAATCAGATCATCCTTGATCTGCTCGTGTTTTTCAGGAGACAATGTGAATGATACGTTGTCCACCCTGTTTGCACCGGAAGTCACAGTACGATCAATTATGTCCGCTGCCAAATCCAATTTGGAAGTCTCAACGGTTATGGTGTTTGTCACCTTGTATCCTACGAGTTCCTGCTTCCATCGTTTTGTCAGTGGATCCTCATATCCCTCATAGACTGGATGGATATTGAATCTGGACGTGTTGATTTCACTCTCTAGAATTTTTGCTGATTTGATTGCCCTGATGATCTCATCCATGGTCTTTGAATTTGTATCAAGTGCCATCTTTGCGGTTCTCTCTTGGGTTTCAACTCCAAAGGTCACCACAAGCAAGTCGGGATCTATCGAAGTCATTGCAGTTCCAGTAACTGAAATCAGTCTTTCACCATCTCCATCATTGGAAAGAGACTTTTGGGCTGATGCCGCATTGTCTTCCAGATTAAGGGAACCTGCTGAAATCATCATCACTGCTGCAAGTATTGCACCAATTGCAAATGTTTTTGATTTTGTCATTTTCATTATTTCTAAACCAAATAATCAGAAGATAAGGATTGATGAAAAATGAATTTCACCGTAATTGTTATAACAAAAGCAAAATTCTTCAACAGTTAGATTTTACATTAACTCCATCAGATTACACATCAAAAATGACATATGACAACATGATATAATTCAAAAAACTATGCTTTTGTGGACATGAACAGTTCTGAACATTGCAGATCTTATGAAATACTCTCAACAACCCAACACTGGAACATAAGGACCTTATGCAGACAAAATTGAATTTTTATTTTTTAGAATCCTTCCAGTTACGTGGAAAATCTTGCAGCATCAAAATGTCAGTCAATTGATTCAGGCATCAATTTAAATTAAAAAGATCCCGAATTTAATCATGGAAAAAAGTAATGAAACTAAAACCAACAACAACAAAGATAAAATTTCAATATGCAAACTCATGAAAGATGATACGTCAGAGATAATGCGAAAATTTGAATCAAAGATACCATTGCACGCCCAAAATTACTCAAACTTGTATACAGGGTATCTTCGCAGCATGGGCGTTCTTTTTGGTACATGCTACACCGCAGAAAAGGAAGTTCTTGACAAGTTGGACATTGATCAGGGCATCCAAAAACAGATGAAAGAGTATTCCAGAATTGCAAAGGAAAACTATATCGACGGAATAGAAATTGGAACAAAATTCTTAGATGACTACATAAAGATGGGGATTTCTGCAATGAAGACATCAGATGATAATTTTCATACGATGATGGGAACGTATTCCAAAATGTTCTCACAATTTAACGGTTTACCGAAATCTTCTTTGTAAGATAATTTCAAAAAAAATCATTTTCACTAAAATAGACATTTTTTGTCATGGTTTCACATAGACAGTTTTGAATGTCGTGTCTATTATGAAAAATGTACTTATGCATGAACACTGGTACATAGGTACATTGTTTTGACAAAATAATAATTTCATTTTCAAAATGATTCCAACTTTGATGACTGTATTGTTTTGTTCTCCTGTGGCTTTGTCTTGATGTTCTTGATAATGTTATATTTTATCACATAACCTAATTTCTCTAAGGCACTTGCCATTCGTTTTATGTCAATTACAATATCATATTTTTCATTAAAGTCTCGTACCAAACGGATTACAGGAACTTCAACAAGTTCTCCAGTCACATCATAGTTCTTTTCAACATATTCAATCTCAGGACTCGCGATCTTTTCCCATTCTCGACGTACTGTCTTACTGTCTTCATACTGGCATTCCTCATCTTGTAGATTTAGAATCCAGGAGATAATTTTCTCTCTTTCTTCATTTACAATATCCTCAACAAGATTGGGATTTTCCCGATAAGCATCTTTTCTCACATTATGAACTAACGATAATCTTCTTGAATACATTGCATTTTTCTCATTTTCTGGAATGTTGTCAAATGTGACTGAGATGAATTTGGTAGGAATATTTTGCGTTGATGGTAACAGATAATCATAATCCTTGAATCCCATATCCGCAATTTCATCTGTTTTGATGAGTGTTCTGATTCTCTTGTCATAGACTCCATTCTTGAACACTATGAGATTCTTGTTAGTGGGTGGCATTGGTTTTGCCATTCCTTTTAGTTTAAACAAAATCGAATTATAATCACTTTCTTCTAATTCAGGATATTTTTCAATTATTTCTCTAAGTAACGTATTGTTAATCTTTTCAAGAAATCCATTACAATTTTCAAAAATTTCGTTGGTGTCTACATTGGAAAATATCTTTCTTCCTGTAATCATCTGTTGTGCAACAACTGTTCTGTCAATTCCAGATTCTTTTGCCTTTGTTCTGCCAACAGACAGTTTCTTATCATTTTCATAAACATCTCTGATCTTGGTTTCAATGTTTGACCAAGGCCTATTGGAAAATGAATTGGATTGTTCCCAAATCTCATACACTGTTCGAATTTTATCTGATGCTGATTGCTCATCCAGTCCGTCAGTGTTGCATTGAATTGCAGCCTGAAAGAAATAATCATTTGATGTTCCAGGAGTAGGGGGAATCATTTCCTTGAATCTTTGTCTCATGTTTTGATGGCTGCTTCTGGATTTCTTTCGGGATTCTACCCTACATTGAGTGCATAACTCATCGACAAAACTATTGAAATCTTTGTCTTTGGCATCCCAAATTTTCTCAGTACCTTTGTTTTGATAGATTATTTGTCTTTTCAGTTTATCATGAAAGATTTCAGAGCCTGGACCTACGCAGTATTGCTTTGGACCCTGTATCTCTATGATTTTCTTATCCTGAAACTTGTAATCAAATAATTCAATTTTGGAAGACACTGTTTTCAACCCCATCACTGGAATGTGCCAGCCATTGCCAGTTTCAACTACCATGTAGCCTTGTTTTATCATGTGTTGCGCAAAGGAACGATATTTTTCCTTGTGATCCAAGTCAAATATGGCCGTACCTCTACCCACGATCGGGATATAGCCAAAATTCTCATTTTGAGAAATTGGTTGATTATCTTGCGTTTGAGAGGCATTGTATCGCCTGTCAGCTACCTTTTGATTTTCTGGAATTGGAAAACAGTTGAAACCATTTTCTCTTAGCAGTTCTATGTAATGCTCTCGCAGGTTAGATAGTTCACTCAAAACTTTAGCACCCCTATTTGATGTGCTTTCTCTACGTGTCCTGCAACGTTTCGGATTTTGTTGTAATCCTCTTTTGAAATTTCTTCTGAATGATTGCTTGTAATGTGATGCATCATCTGTCTTCTGGACCTGAACAGAATTTTTCTTGCACAGAACCTACAACCAAACATCAGTTTTTTCGAATGTATTTCAGATTCTATTCGTTCAACTGTTATTACATAATTGAAACTAGTAATTTCAACTTCAAACTCCTTGTTTGAGAGTGATGAAAGGAAGTCAGTCTTCTACCAAGTGAAGGACTTCTTTTCTTTTTATTTTCCAAGATGATGATTATTCCAAAAAATAATTTTACATAATTCATAATTCTGGCTCCGCCAAAAATGTCATGTCACCAATTTTGGTATCAAGTATAATCTTTACAGTTCCAAAGAATGCCAATACACCTGAACCGGCCTTTGGTGTGAATCCTGCTTCAACCAATCTTGTGATCTCTTCTATCATAGAGTCAGAGTCTCCTTTGATAATTTGTTCAAATGGCATTATTGTGACAACTCCTTTCTACATTCATCACAGATTTTATTTTCATCATGTATGCAGTAAAATGATGATTTGTGTTGTTGGATGGTCAAAGGGCTTCACCGTCCTCCAATTTTGTTAGTTTTTCTCTAACTGTTAGATCAAGAAACTGTGATGGATTTGAAATTCCTAATTTTTTGCCCTTCTCTGTTTCAAGATAGTTTGTTATTCTTGTGGTGATTGCCTTTCTAATTCTAACATTAGTCCAGCCATCCGCGAAATTAGATTTCATGCTACGTTTACGTAGCATAACTATATAATATTTGCTCCAATCACGTAGCAAACATTTGATTAAACCCAGTAAGTTTTTTTGTAGCGAATATGTAACATAATCATGGGGGATTGGGGAAATTTACGACTAAGACAGCAATCAATAGACAATATTGCCGAATTCCTAAAAACCGAAAAAGGTAAAAAACTAGGATATTCCAATGCTTCTCAATTAGCAGAATACGTACTTAGAAATTTTATGGAGAATCCTGATCAAAATCAAAGAATAGAAGAATTAGAAGAATCATATCAAAAATTACGTAAACAGTACGTAGAAAAACGAAGTGAGAATAGTGCAATAAAAGAAGAAATTGCGATAAAAAAATTAATTGAAAAATCCGAAGATAAAAAAAATAAAGAAATTGATTCGCTAAAGCAAGAGTTTGAAGATTTCAAAAAGGCCGTCTATGAGAAAATAGAACTAGCCGAAAAGAATCCTGAAAGAATCAGAGTCGGGTTTAAAGATTCACAAAGCACGAAAAAGAAAAAAATATCTAAAAAATCAAAAAAGAGTTAGTTCCCAACATTTCGTAAGTCTCTGAACTTGATTTTCTCAGGATGTTTCTCGTGCAGATATGCACCTTCATACATCTCTTTTTTGAAATCCTCAAATTTTTGATCAAATTCTATTTTTAGTTCTGCAATGTTCTTTTCATATTTCTCTTTCATCTCATCATTTGACACGACAACGATATCCTCGTAGACGGATAACCTTGGAGCACACCGATTAAACAGTTCATCACGTTCTTTGTCTTCAATTCTTTCATAGACTATCAGATAACGATCATGACCTATGTATCCATGCGCATAATCAGCATCACCTGTTGCCAACTTGCACTGAGTATAGCAAAATGAACGAATGCTGTGTATATTTTTCTTGTATCTTCTGTTATGCTCATACTTTTCAGTCAGGCCAATCTTTTCAATGACTCGGACAAATGCATCACGTTCAGTCTTGTATGCGTGCTTTACGTTTCCATAGTTTGACTGAGACAGATAATCATCTTCCTTTAATTTTTCCAAGATTGGCCTTAGCGTTTTTACGGTTTCATTTGTAATTCTCTGAATCCTTCTTCTTTTCTTTCCCTTTGTAATTCGCTTTGGCAGAAATACGGTAGGTGGACTCCTGGACAAGTCAAAATATTTCTTTTTTAGTTGTAATCCTTCAGCAATTCGGCATCCGGTGTCCTTTAGCACCATATAGAATGCCTTTCTTCTTTGGTTTGGAGTATTGTCCAGTATTTGCCTCAGTTCATCATGAATTAACGGCTCTAGATCCTCATCGCCTTCCTGATCTATGGGAATTGTAACATAATCTTGCATGTCATCTGAGGAAATTCTGATTCCGCCGCACTGTCTCATGTATTTTTTTTGAGAAATTTATGTAACTCTTGATACTACTAGTACTTCTTTTCTTGTCTTGCAGATAGGATGAAAACTTGGCCAAAAATATCATAGGGGTAACATCATTTGGGTTTTCTTGCATTGTTTCTCTGATTTCGGTTAGTAGATCATTAGTTTTTTTATGATAAACAGTAACACAGAATGCATCCAGATTACTTATAGCACTCTTTGCACCATTCAGACTGTTATAAGAACCGCTTTTCCTGAAAACCTTGTCAAAGAAATCCTGACGAGAGAAAAGATTAATGATTTTTGCACTCATAGCAAAATATTAGGAATTTGTATTATTTATGGTCAAGTATACAGGCGAGTAAGTTCATGTAAAAGAGAATAAATTCTTGTTTATCAAACAGTACTTATGAAGATTGAGGAATATTTAGAAAAACTTCCTAGCAACATACTCAATGGCGAAGACGTTCAGCTGTCAGATAAATCATTTAAAGAAATTTTTGAGTTTGTAAATTTAAGCAAAAATGATATTTTTTATCATCTAGGTTGCGGCAATGAGAAAGGGATTGAGATAGCAGTAAAGGAATTTAAAGTTAAGAAAGCTGTAGGCATTGATAATAATTCAGAAAAAATAGAAAAGGCAAAAAGAGATCTTGAAGATAAAAATATTCAAGCAGAATTGATTTGTCAAAATATTGAAGGAGTGAATTTTTCAGATGCTACGGTGATTTTATTCTGGTTTACAGATGAAAATGTGATTAATCAAATGATGGAAAAATTTGAGAAGTTAAAATCAGAAATTAAGATAGTTACAGTTTGGGGACCCCTTCCAGATTGTATTCCAAACAAGGTAAATTTTCCATATATCATAAATAAAACTCCATTGAAAAAAGCTAGCAACATGCAAGAGCAACTACTAGCAGTTTTTGGCGTGAAATGTGTAGATTTTGTTACGGCATGGGAATTTGCAGAAAGATATACAAAATCTTTAGGTACATCTGAAGTTAAAAATGATCGATTTTTGACAATCATACAGACATTGACAATTTGGATTAATGCAAAAAAGCTAGGAGTGGCATGTGGAGATGAAATTCCAGAATCAATTAAAACTTACATCAACATCATGAAAATGCATTTTGACATAGATTTTGAATATCTATTAGACAAATAATCTGTGTAATCCTTTTATTTTGTTTTTATGTAAAGACAATATGGAATCAAGAATCAACATCAATGTTTCTGCCGTAAATTATGATAAAACCAGTAAGGCACTGACTCAGCAATTATTTCTTTTAGAAGAAATGGTTCACGGTCAAGAAGATTTTGTCATGACAGATTCAGAATTTGCTTTCGGTTGGCATTTTTTTGTGTTAAGTGTGAATAAGTCATTAGTACAAAAATTAGTAGATACGATGGGACCTGATTTTGATAAGTTGAAGGGAAAAGGAGTTGAAAAGAAATTCCTAACATGGTTAACGAAAAATCTTGAAGATAAATCTCCCAGATTCAAGCTTGCAATCAAAGAAGAGATGGAATCTAGTAAATTTGGTATTTTTTAAAGTGAAGGAGGGCCCTCGAGGGGAATCGAACTCCTGTCCGAGGATCCACAATCCTCTATACTAACCACTGTACTACGAGGGCCACAAAGAAAGAAACTTGCTCAGCCAGTAATAATCTTTAACATTCATCTGAAAATTATACCGTAGATTTATTATTGACTAGGTAGCAATAATCATATGCGTTTATGGTGGGTTGGAATGGGCTTATCAATAGCAGTGGTATGGGCAGGAGTAAACTACCTTTTACCATGGGTAAGTTGAATAGATCCATTTCGTTCAAATATTTTCTCACACAAAAAGAGAAATTATATTCATAACCAAGTTGTGTTTTTTATTCGGTTCATAACGATCGCTTTAAATTTGTTGTATCAGGGTATTTTTCGACTTGAGGAAAGGATTCATCACTAGTAGATTACGTTCAAATAGAAAATTAGTAGAAATACCTATTGAAAATAAGATAGAGACCATACAAGGAGAAAAATTCGTATGGATTGATTTGCAAAATCCCGATAGAGACGATGTTGAAAAGTTGGCAAAAAAATACAATTTCAACGCACTAAACATTGAAGACTGTATGACCAAATTTGAGCTTCCAAAATTAGATAGTTATGACGATCATTTCTTTGTAATTTTACATTTTCCACCACTAGCGCAGAAGACGGGAATATTAAAAAATAGTCAATTATCCATATTTATTGGAAAAAATTTTCTAGTGACAGTTCATCAAGGGGATCTGAAACCCCTAGTTGAATTAGTTGACATATGTAAAACAAATTCAGATGAGCAAAGAAAAAATAGATTATTAGGAAAATCTTCAGGACTATTGGTTCACGAAATTATTGATGTGTTAGTAGATGATCTTTTACACACGTCAAGAAAAATTATCGCCAATCTAGATGAAATAGAAGATAGAGTATTTGACGAAGTAAAACCAGTAGCAAGAAATATCGCCATATTTAGAAGAGAAATCAACAGATTAAGACGGATAGCAAACCCGTTAAAGAAATTTGTATTAGAAATTGCTAAAAATGTTAAAAGATTTTCCGAAAGAGATGATGACGAACTGTCATTATACTATGATGACGTAATTGACCACATTGACAAAGTGATTGAAACATTAGAAGAGTCCAGAGAAACCATGGAGATTTACAAGGATACCGATTTTGTGTTAAGTACTGAAAAAACAAACAAAGTACTAGGAATGCTAACAATTATTTTCACATTGGCAATTCCATCAACAGTAATTGGAACATTTTATGGAATGAATGTTAATTTACCAGGAGGGATCGGAGTCGATTTGATGGTTTTAGGACCATACACGACATTCGTATTTATCATAGTTGCGTCTGCAATACCTGCAATTATGATGTTTGCATATTTTAAAAAATTAGGTTGGATAAGCAGCTAAAAAAATAGTCAAATATTTTGAATACCTATGTATTTTCCAACAAAGATGACAAGACTAGATAAATACAAGATGTTTTAACCTAAAGCATGGGGAAAATCAGAATACGTACTGGTAGAGGTACAGGAACTATTGAAGTTGATGAAGATGCTTCTAAATGGTCTGGAGATGAATTCAAAAAAATACAAGAAGCCCGAAAGAAAGCAACTGCGAACAAAATGGTTCACACAGGTAGAGGGACAGGTTCAAAACGACTAGGAGATATGCCGGATCCAAAGGCAAGACCTTCAACTGAAGGCATGACAAGAAGTACAGGCAGGGGCACTAGTTCCAGAAAAAGTACAAACAAAGGTTCACAATAGTGAAACTTTAATTTTAAAACTAAAAAATATTTTCTAAATTTTTACATCAGGATTTGTAGCTTTGAATTTTTCCCAATCTGCAAGAAAATTTTCCAAACCAATTTTCGTCAACGGATGTTTCATCATCTTATCTAATACTGCAGGAGGTAAAGTGACAACATCTGCCCCGATTTTTGCAGCATCAACAACATGCACAGGATGACGAATACTTGCAACAAGTATCTGAGTTTTAAACTGAGGATAATTGTCAAATATTTGTTTGATGTCTTTAATTAAATTCATACCATCTTGTCCAACATCATCAAGTCTTCCAATAAAGGGACTAACGTATCTGGCACCTGACTTCGCTGCAAGTAAAGCCTGATTTGCCGAAAAGATCAAAGTGACATTAACTGGAATTCCATCTGAAGAAAATGATTTACATGCTTTCAGACCATCAGGAGTCATTGGTACTTTAACCACTACATTATCCCCATATTCACGAAGACGCTTGCCTTCATCCATCATTCCAGAATATTCAGTACTAACAACTTCTAAACTTACATCACCCTCGATAATTTTTGTAATCTCTTCCATTACATTTTTTGGATTACCACCTTCTTTAGACATGAGTGA
Organism: Candidatus Nitrosopumilus sp.; assembly: GCA_029263475.1. Classification (GTDB taxonomy): domain Archaea; phylum Thermoproteota; class Nitrososphaeria; order Nitrososphaerales; family Nitrosopumilaceae; genus Nitrosopumilus. The sequence goes on along the minus strand of JAJCXK010000010.1, from coordinate 22,900 downwards.
AGGATTTGTCGTAATCCCGTCCAACAATCCCATGTCATTATACTTTCTAATGGAATCGAGGTTGGCAGTATCAAGAAAAATCTTCATAGTTTTTTATTCCTAAGTTCTTTCGCTTGTTTTGCCATATTAAACGATGTTATTCCATGTTTATCAAAGAGTAAAGGAACTTCATTATCTCTAGCAGATTCTCCAAACATGTCCTGAGCCCCAATTCTCTTTATCGGCACAGGATAAGATTCAGATACAGATTCTGCAACAGCTGAACCCATCCCTCCAACAATATTATGTTCTTCAGTAGTAATAATACAGCCAGTCTCTCTGGCTGCTTTTTCTAAGATTTCATTATCAATAGGTTTGATTGAAAACATATCTAACACTCTACAAGAGATTCCTTCGTCGTGCAATGATTCAGCGGCCTCTAAAGCCATTCTTACAGTAATACCACATGCAGCAATGGTGCAATCAGTACCATCCCTTAACGTGATACCTTTTCCAACTTTGAAATCCTGAGAATCAGAATGAACTAGAGGGGTTTTTGATCTTGCCATTCTCATATAGAATGGACCATATTCTTCAGCCATCAATGTAATCAATTTTGAAACAGCAACAGTGTCAGCAGGAATAAAAACTCGAAAATTTGGAATTACTCTCATTATTGCAATATCCTCGATGGTTTGATGAGAACCACCATCAGGTCCAACAGACAAGCCACCATGAGATGTAACTAATTTCACATTCAGACCGTTTTTTCCAGGAGGAGAAGGATAGGCAACATTGTTTCTAATCTGATCAACTGCCCTTCCAGGCAAAAATATTGCATAAGTACTTGCAAATGGGATTTTTCCAGAAACGGCTAAACCAGCTGAAATAGTGACAAGATTAGCCTCGGCAATACCCACATTAAAAAATCTGTCAGAAAATTCTTTTCCAAATCCAGAAGTTTTTAGTGAATCAGTAGTATCTGCACCTAAAACAACAACATCAGGATTTTTTTTCCCGAGTTTAATCAAAGATTTTGAATATGTCGAACGCATATCAGTCATCAAAGGCTCATTCATAGATATCCAATCTCCTGTGCAATTTTTTTAAGTTGTTCTTGTTTTTCCCCTATCACATGCAACCCAATCCATTTGTTAACTAAATCAACTCCACCCAGATCATTGGCTTTATCGAGCAGACAGTGTCTCCTAGATTTTAAGACTTCATCTCTGAAATCCTTAATTGCGGTTTTAACATCATGTTGTCCAATAATTGCACCACCTCCAACAAAAACACGGGCACCATCTGCAAATACCGAACCTATATTTTCAAGATTTATTCCGCCATCAGCCTCGACATAACCTGAAAAATTATGTTGTTTTAGAATAGAATTTAATCTTGCCATTTTTGCGTGTGTTTCTTCAATATATTTTTGGCCAGATTTTCCAGGTACTACTGACATTACAATTAATTGATCAAGTGAATCTAAAAATTTGTAAGACCATTCAGGTAATTCAGTGTCAGGATTTATTGCCAAACCAACACTAACTTGATTTTGTTTGAGCATGTCATGAATTTCTCCAAAACTAGATTCGTCAGTTACTTCGGCATGAACTGTCATTATGTCACTACCGGCATCAATGTAATTCTCAACATGTTTTACAGGATCGTTTATCATCAAATGAGTATCAAATGGAATAATTGTTAGAGGCCTTAGTTCTTTGATTTTAGTATGATCAAAAGTCTTGTTTGGAACAAACTGACCATCCATTACGTCAAGATGAATAAAATTAGAACGTCCAGAAACACATCTCTTGATTTCATTTTCCAAGTTTGTCATATCTCCGGCAATTATGGAAGGAGCAATCATAAATTGTGAATCCAATTCATGATTGATAATAGGAACGATATCCGAATCAGGGGCTTTTCCATGCCACTGTGGGTTATCCTCCATATGTTCAACAGATTTACCCTTAACGGTTCTAGAAATGATCATTGTAGGTACGCCTTTCGTAGCTTTTGCTTTTTTAATTGCAGCATCAATTTGCTCAACTCGATGTCCAGCAATTTCAATTACATTCCAACCAAATGATCTCCATTTATCACCAGTTTTCCAACGAGATGCATCCTTCCACATTTCAGTAATATCATCACCCTCTAACTTTTCATCAAGCGGCATAATTTTTTCAGTATAGGAATCTTGTTGGATAAAATTTCTATCAAGAAACGCAGTAAGATTATCAACCTTATATTTTGCGGCAGTCATAGCAGCTTCCCAAACTTGACCCTCGTCAGATTCGCCATCACCAATTATAGTAAATACATGATGATTTTGAGAATTGATTTTTGCAGCTAGTGCAATACCAATCGAATAAGACAACCCAGTACCCAGAGAGCCTCCACAAAATTCCACACCAGGACATTTTAGATCAGGATGTCCTTGCAGTTTACTACCAAATTTTCTCAGAGTTTCAATTTCAGAATCTGGGAAATATCCTGCAACGGCCATATTAGAAAACAAGCCAGGAGCAGCATGTCCTTTGGATAAAACTAGACGATCTCGATCTTCCCACATAGGGTTTGTGGGATCAAATTTTAAATGATTTTTAAACAGGCATCCCAAAATTTCAGCCATAGAAAATGAGCCACCAGGATGACCCGATCCAGCTATATTTGTACCCTTAATTACTAATTTACGAGCTCTAAGAATATTTTTCTTTATTTGATAATAATTCAAGCCCATCTGGATCGTTAATCTTGTAAATTAAATAAAAATCTACTTCTGAAAAATTTTAATTTGATCGATATCATATTGTATCATGCAAATTAAAGAAAATATGCCAATCATGTTATTTGACAATCAATGTTACGTATGCATGAAATTTGCAAAACTTGTCAATTTGTTTGCCAGAGATAAAATTATGATGGTAGGGCATTATTCAGATTTTGGATTACAAATTAGAAATGAAATTTTAGATGAATTTGCCTTGGAGATGTTTTGGTTTATTGATAAAAAAAGAGCCAGTGGTGGAAGAGCAGCAATATATCCATTAGTAAAATCAATGTTGTCAAAAAATGTGAAAAAATTAAGAATGACCAATATGGATGAAAAGTGTCAACAGGAGTGTAAAACGATTAAAGCCGTATTCCTAAGATCATCAAGCTTACTAACAAACAGTAAAAAAATCGATTTAAAGTAAATCTAAATAATACTTGAAAAAAGCAATTACTATGAAAATTAGAATTGAGAATTCCATAGAAAAGAAGACAGGCCTTCTATGTGGATTTGTATTAACAAATTCCAATAAGATTTCAGGATTACCAAAATTTGATGTCAAGACAACATCATCAATCAATCAATCATTAAAAGACATGGATGGTAAATTTGGTAAGTTAAGCATCATCCACACTCCAGGGGAAAAATCAAATGAGAGAATTTTACTAGCTGGAATAGGAAAAAAAGAAGACATAACAAAAGATACTATCAGAATGATCTCGGGTAAAATGGCCCAAAAAGCAAGAGAACTGAAGTTAAAAGAATTTTCAGTGATAATGCCCCCAAGTTTTGTCACGGAGTCAAATTCTGCAATTACTCAAATTATTGAAGGTGTGAAGATGGCCCTTTACAATTTTGATAAATTCAAGTCAGAAAAATCTAACAACATATTAGATCTTACAATCATCACTTCAAAATCAAATAAAATTTTAGAAATCGCAAAGACTGCCGAGATTATTGCAGAAGGTGCAATATTTACTAAAAGTGTTGCAAACTTACCTCCAAACGAATGCACACCCACAACTCTAGCAAATTTTGCAAAGACTATTTCTAAAAAAGGTAAAATGAAATGCAAAATTATTTCAGAACCAGAATTAAAAAAGCAAGGTTTTGGAGGAATTTCAGCAGTAGGTAAAGGAAGTAAAAATGAACCAAAATTAATTGTGATGGAACACAATAGTGGAAGAAAAAATGAAAAACCAATTGTTTTGGTCGGAAAAGCAGTTACATTTGACACAGGGGGCATTTCATTAAAACCCGGAGCATCAATGGATGAAATGAAGTTTGACAAATGTGGCGGATGTACAGTTCTTGGAATAATGAAAGCTGTTTCGGAATTAAAACTGCCAATCAACATCATAGGAATAATTCCTTCGGTTGAAAATATGCCAAGTGGTGAATCGTATAGACCAGGAGACATCATCAAGTTATACAGTGGCAAAACAGCAGAGATCCTAAATACAGATGCAGAAGGCAGGTTGATTTTAGCAGATGCATTAGCATACGGAGAGAAACAGTATTCTCCAAAAGCAATTATTGATTTTGCCACCCTAACAGGAGCATGCATTGTAGCGCTAGGTACCAACGTAGCTGCAATCACATCAAATGACGAAAAACTTACAAAGAAAATCAATGACGCATCTAAAAGAACGACCGAAGAGATTTGGGAACTTCCATTAAATCAAGACTATATGGACATGATAAAATCTGATGTTGCAGATATGAAAAATGTCGGAATTGGTAGGGCTGCTGGAACCATTACTGCTGCCGCATTTTTGAAAAATGCCATTGAGAAAACACCTTGGACTCACATTGATATTGCAGGAGTTGCATGGACACAGGGGGCTACAAAGGAAAAATCATATAATCCAAAAGGCGCCACAGGTTTTGGTGTAAGATTAATTCTAGACTATTTACAAAATCTGTAAAATCAATAACCCCTGCTATTTCTATCAGGCGTGCCAACATTTGGATTTCTCCAACCATGTTTGTCCATCATATGATTTAGCAATCTAATATCATTATCACACATTTCTCCACAAACACTACAATTTGGCATTGAATTCACATGATCGCAATCAACTCAATATTAAAAGATTGATTGAAAATGCCAGCACTGTTGCTTCCCAAGAGCTCTCGCATCTTAGTAGCACAACAGCGACGATAGGTTTGACTTCCAAGTTCGGAAAGGGATTGGGTCGCACCCTAACGCTATGGCCGGCTTAAACTATGGTGTAAAATTCTCATCTATTAACGTAACGCCGGATTTGAAAAAATGCTCAAAATAGGTATAAAATAAAGAAAGTATAGGATCAGAGCATGACACACAGGGTAGCAGTATTAGATCAAGATCTGTGTCAACCACAAAAATGTGGATTGGAATGTATAAAATATTGTCCAGTTAACAAATCAGGTGCAGAATGTGTCACTATCAATGAAGAATCAAAAAAAGCCCAGATAGACGAGGATATCTGTAATGGATGTGGGATATGTGTCAAAGTATGTCCATTTGACGCAATAACAATTGTAAATTTAGCAAGCGAGATAGCCTCAGATAAAATTCACCAGTATGGAATAAACTCATTTCGACTATACAAGCTACCCACACCTAGGAAAGGGGAAGTAGTTGGTCTATTAGGAAGAAATGGGATGGGCAAAAGTACAGTAGTGAATATTCTATCTGGAAACCTAAAACCAAATCTAGGAAGATATGAAAACCCACCCGAATGGAATGAGATTTTTAAACATTATAGCGGAACAGAGCTCAAACAGCATTTTGAAAATATTGAGCAAAAACAAATTCGTGCATCAATAAAACCACAACAGGTACATCAAATTGCTCAAGCATTTAACGGAACAGGAAAAGAATTACTTGACAAATACGATGAAAGAGGAACGTCAAGAGAATTAATCAGAGAGTTGGGATTAGAAAATTCCATGGAGCAAAGTTTGAAGGAATTAAGCGGTGGAGAATTGCAAAGAATTGCCGTAGCTGCTGCTGCATCTAAAGATACTGAATTTTACTTTTTTGATGAACCCTCATCATACAACGATGTTTTTCAGAGAATAGGTGTTGCTCGTGTAATACAAAAGTTAGCAAAAATCGGAAAAAGTGTAATGGTTGTTGAACATGATTTAACATTATTAGATTTTCTGAGTGATTACATAGAGGTGTTATACGGAGAACCTTCCGCATACGGAATTGTCTCAAACGTCCTCTCAACAAAAATTGGAATCAACGTTTTTCTTGACGGGTACTTGCCAAATGAGAATGTCAGATTTAGAGACAAAAAGTTCTCTTTTGATGTATCATCTTCATCTACGGACATATTTCAAGAAGGAAGTGAAATAGTTTCATATCCAAAACTGGAAAAAAGGTATTCTTCATTTTCAGTGACAATTGAGCCTGGCAGAGTAAGAAAAGGAGAGGTTCTAGGCATAATGGGTGCCAATGCACTAGGTAAAACAACCATGATGAAGATGATTTCGGGAGTTGAAAAACCAGATTCGGGCAGTGTAGATAAAAAAATCAAAATTGCATACAAGCCCCAATATCTTCAAAACGATCTAGATGCAGAAGTAGTTTCAATATTAGACAAGGCAAATGGAAGTTCAGTTGAAGGAAGTATGGAAGAAGAACAGATACTAGATCCATTAAAAATTAAAAAACTCTACAACAAGTCAATCAAAAATCTTTCTGGAGGAGAATTGCAAAAAGTTGCAGTCGCATCATGTTTGCTACAAAAAGTAGATTTGTATGCTTTGGATGAACCTTCAGCATTTTTAGATGTAGAAGATAGAATCGCAGTTGCCAAATTTTTACAAAAATTTGTTCGCTCTTTTGGAAAATCAGCAATAATCATTGACCACGACTTGCAACTAATGGATCTTGTTTCAGATTCAATGGTAATCTTTGAAGGTGAATCAGGCAAAGCTGGAATAGGCACATCACCAATGCCGAAAGCTGACGCGATGAATAGATTTCTAAAATCTCTAGACATGTCATTTAGAAGAGATGAGCGAAGCCTCAGACCCAGAGTAAACAAATTAGAGAGCAGATTGGATAAAGATCAAAAAACATCTGGAAATTTTTACTACAAGCATTGACTCGAATGCTAAAAAAGGCATTGGATGGGATCCTTACAACAAAAGAAAACAATGAATTGATTTCAGCATTTGACCAAATCGGAGACATAATCATAGTAAGAATTCCAGAATCATTATCATCCAAGAAAAAAATCATAGGGGAAGCATTGTTAGATCAAGTAAAAATTGCTAGAAGTGTTTTCTATCAGGCATCAGATGTGGAAGGTGATTTTCGTACGAGAAATCTTGAAGTTATTGCAGGAAAAGACAATACAGAAACAGAATACAAGGAGTTCGGATGCAGATTTACAGTAGATGTTAAAAATGCATTTTTTTCGCCTAGGCTATCTACGGAGAGGGAGAGAATTGCAAAGTTGGTTCAAAATGAAGAGATAATGACCAATATGTTTGCAGGAATTGGAATGTTCTCCATAATGGCTGCCAAGAGGAAAAAATGTACAGTGTATAGTTTAGACATTAATCCTATAGCTTCAAAATTATGTGAAACCAATATTGGATTAAACAAGCTTGCTGGAAAAGTCATTTCAATAAATGGTGATGCAACAAAAATCATCAATGATCAATTAATGGATAAATCAGATAGAACCTTGATGTTATTACCTGAAAGATCAGATGAATTTTTAGAATCTGCAATCAGTGCAACTAGAAATGAAGGCATTATTCATTATTATTCACACATTCATGCTGACGAAAAATCAGAAGCAGGAAAACTTTCAGAAAAACATTTTCTAAAAGTTTCACCAGTACATTCAAAAATCCTATTTTCAAAAATAGTCAGAGCCGTAGGTCCAAGATACTATCAAACAGTGGTAGATGTGAAAATTTTTAAATAAATTAATCTTCAGAAGTGATTGATGCAGGAGAAGGTTTTGTTGTTGCCATGACATATCCAATCCATGCAATCACTCCCAAAATTCCTCCAGTGATCATCAACACAGATAGCTGTAGTACGATTGGACTCCATTCAGACAACATCAACAAATATGCATAAACGAAAAAACCGCCAATACAAAGAACAAAAATAGTAATACCCATCCCCTTTCGCTTATCCATGGCGAAGAATTTTTTTGTGACTTATTTATTGGTTTGAACTAATTTAGTTCAATTGCCATAAGATATGCATCCTCGCCATCTCGATAATAAGCGTTTAATTGTTGTCGGATTACAAATCCTTGTTTTTCATAAAGTCTTACTGCATCAGTATTACTACATCTCACTTCCAAATAGAACTCATCACATTTTCTTAATTTTACACCATTTACTGATTCTTCAACAAGTGCATTTCCAATACCTTTCTTTCTGTGTTCATCTACAACAGCTATGGAAACAACATGACCTTTTTTTACAAAACCCAATTTTTTAAAATTGGAGAATCCAAATTCAGTTTTACACATAATATATCCAACATATTTTCCTTCAATTTCTGCAACAATGAATGCCTCAGGGAGTTCTGCCAATAGGCTTTCATAGAAATAATCAGAATAATGTTCAGGAAGTGTTTTTAGATTAATCTCCATTACTGAAATTAGATCGCTGGGTTCTGCCCTTCTAAGACTACAATCACCCAATTGCCTAATTATTACCTGCATAATATTTCATGATGACATCAATATTTAATTTTAAACCAAAAGACCATTTAATGGAAAAGTCCAGTATTTAATAAGATGGGGAGTTTTTCTCAGGAGGATGTTACAAGGTATGTGAATTCGATATTCAAAGTAAATGAATTTACAAAAACAGAGTACACATTAGAATATAAAATATCTGACAGAGAATTTAAATCAAAATTTGAAGATTTAGCAAGAAAATTAGAAGATGAAAACTATCTCTGTAAGATTGAAGAAATTGATGGAGAACTTATTGTGATGATTCAAAAGTTTACACAGAAAAAAAGATGGTGGTTAAATTCAACTTGGACACCTAGAATCTTGTTTGTAATAGTGATAGGTTTTGTCATGATTGACGGGTATAGTAGAACAGTAGATCTAAACAACATTATGAATTTAGGCGAACCCTTGGAAATGGCTATAATCTACACGCTTTCGTTAATAGGAATTTTAGGAGTACACGAAATGGGCCATATGATTGCGGTTAAAAAACATAGATTGAAAACAACTTGGCCATTTTTTATCCCAGGAATACCAACAATTACAATATTTCCAACATTTGGAGCATTTATTCAATCAAAAGGATTAACAATTAATCGACAAATTTTATTCGACATTGCAATTGCAGGACCCATTGCAGGATTAGCCATCACATTAATTGTGGCGTTATATGGAGCATATTCTGCACCACTTCTAGAATTAGAAGTAATGGAAAAACTTTATGATGACGGAATAGTGTCAGATTTTCCATTTGGAGAACCGTTATTTTTGAAAGGAGCATTAGCAATGTTTGGCAAAGGTGACATATCAAGTCAAGTGATAATTACACCCATTTTGTGGGCATCATGGATTGGATTTTTTATTACATTTTTGAATTTAATGCCAGCATGGCAATTGGATGGTGGACACATGGCAAGAACAATATTCGGTCCAAAGTGGCACAAGTATACAACATATTGTAGTTTTATCATATTAGCGATCATTGGATTTGAATGGGCAGCATTAATTTTTTATTTTTTAAGTAGACGAAACTTTAGTGCCATCCCTTTAGATGATATTTCACCATTACCAAGGAATAGGAAATTTGCTTATATTGGAATTATCCTACTGGCAATTTTGTGCATACCAATACCAGAAAATATTTGCATTCCAATACTTAGAACAATGTGTATTTTTTAAATTATCTCAGTAATAATCTTGCACCATCTGTAACCACCGTAACTTTTTGTCTCATTCCTTGTGTTTTAAGAACATAGTCCATAGAATATTTTATTCCAGGCATAGAGATCATGTTTAGTTTTTTGGCATAAAATTCAGGTAAAATCGAAATCAAACCAATCTGAAAATTCTTTTGTATTTCTGAAAGAAACAGTAAATCCTCCATGCCGTTAATGTATTTAGATGGATTTCGTAGTTGTTCTAAAGTCAGTCTATCTTCAACATGTTGTTGAAGAGTATCAGAACCCAACCCACCCTTGCATTCAGCCACTAAAATTGCAAGTCCATCTTTTTTGATTGCATTTGAGCAATTCCAAAGGGACGAAAAAGAGCTTGCAAGATTGTCATTGCTTGCATCTTTACCAGTGCTGATCACCATTGTTTTATGCTGACCGACATCCTTAATGGAATTTGATTCTAATATCTGTGTAGATGAAATGGTTTCTGAAGGATGACCTATGGAAAAATCCAATATGCCTTCAGAATTTGCAACAATTTCAATTCCACGAATTTCAAAATTATCGGTGAATTTCTTCGCCTCAGTTAGACTTTCAGAGTACTGTCCAGGAGCAGGAAGATTTCCATATCGTTTAGCATAAGCTGAAAGCATAGAGTCTTGGCCAAATTTTTTGATAAGTCGTGTAGAAATTGTCTCATAACCAAACAATCCATTGAATTCCATCTCACCCATAAATACAAGATTGGAATTTGAAATATCTACATCATCAAATTCGTTAATTGAGCTTCCTTCAGGCAACCCAGATTTAATCTGATTCAGTATTTTTTTCTCAGCTAGAATTTTTGGGAATGGTTTTGATTTTTGCTCACATATTGTAAATAATGAAGTGATGATTTTTTGAATTGACTTTGAATTATGTAAAACAACAAGTTCCATAGGTTTTGACAAATCAAGTGTCTTTAATTTCTCATTTATTGCCAAATCATCCAAAATTTTACCTTCAGAATCAATCTTTTGCTCCAAATTTTCTGCCTTTATGTCCAAAACAACATCAGTAATCCCATAATTTAACCAGATTTCAGGCATGATTAACTCACAATACAAAACAAAATAAATCCAGTGTGGTTAATTTTAGTATGGAATTTGTGAAAGAGTTTACAACCTTTTTGCACAAAAAAGGAATAATAAAATTTGGAGACTTCACACTTGCAAGTGGAAAAAAGAGCTCGTATTATGTTGATTTAAGATTAGTTCCAAGCTACCCCATAGAGTTTAGAAAAATGGTAAAATATCTTGAAAATGAAATCGTCAATGATATAGGATTAGATAAATTTGATTCAATTGTTTCAGTACCTACAGGAGGTTTGGTTATTGCTTCATCACTGGCAATTGAGACAGTCAAACCGTTGATCTATGTCAGAAGTAAACCTAAAGATTATGGTACCTCAAAATCAGTTGAAGGTGAAATCCATGATGGTATGACTGTAGTCATGATTGATGATGTTGCCACAACTGGAGGCTCAGTTGTCAACGCAATAAAATCACTGAAAGAGGTAAACATTTCCATTAAAGATGCATACGTGATTGTTAACAGAATAGAAGGAGCTGATAAAGCAATGTTAGAATTGGGTGTCAAAATGCATTCAATTCTAAATATTTTACAAATTACCGAGACTTTGTATGAACAAAATCTTGTAGGCAAAGATATTTTAGAAAAAGTGAAAAATCAAATTTGCAAATAATTTTCGGCAGCTCAGACAAATGCCTTCCAATCATCAATTCAGATATAACTCTGATTCTTCATTGCAGCCAAGTAATTTTGAATTGGCTCATTTTAAAACTAATGGAAAGTAATGGGCCCGAAGGGCTTCGATCCCTTGGCTCACCGGTTATGAGCCGGTTACTCTACCAAGCTGAGTTACGGGCCCTAAGCAAAGTAATCTTTTCTCAGGTTTAAAATGTTATGAGATTAACAGTATTCTTCATAACAACTGTCAAGTAACAAGTTTTGCGCAGAAATAGATTTGCCTGCAATCTCAATCAAATTGTTTGAATCAACTGAGGATGTTTCCACTATATTTCTCCATGATGCAGCATGTCTAATGTCAGCTTCAGTATGAAGTTTGAAGTATTCAGTAGCTTCATGACTCGTCATTTTATAGAATTCTTCCAATCCATCAAGTTTGGTTTGACTGATTTTAGGGATTTCTTTTTCAAATGCATACATTGCACATGCACCGCCATCAAACGTATTCATCAATGCGTTCAAGTCAGATACCGCCTTACAAGTTTTAGTTGTACCAGAATAACAAATTAGTTCATCCTCAGAAATTCCAAGTTCTCCGGCAAATGCAATCCACGGTTTAATATGATCAGACTCTTCTTGTTGATTTTCAATCAATTCGCTAACCACAGAATCAGGTGACTTTTCAATTATAGGAGTCATGAAAGACGGAACTGCCTTTACAAGTTGAAAATATTCTTTAGAATAACCAACCAAAGATTCCTGAGTTAATTTTCCATCAGACCACATTTGATAGAATGGATGTTTTAGCAAACTTCGTTCTTCAATCATTTCATCAATTCTTTTTATTACGCTCATAATTCATCCTCAAAATTGCCAATAAAAAAATCTTTGTGGTTTACAAAAGATTTTATGGTCAGAATACTAAATTTTCATGGGTTCCAGTGGTGTAGACCGGTCAAGCATTTTGCCCTTTCAAGGCAAAGATCCCGGGTTCAAAATCATTCGATGAAAATCCCGGCTGGAGCACCAAGATTTATTTACGTACGGCAAAGTTTTTTGATCAGGCCATCTTGGACAGGAAAAATATCGAGATAAATCCTTTACTTGAAACCTATGGAAAATATATTAAAAGAATAGATCAGGCCCTAGAAGATGAACTTTCAATATACTCTGAATCTGAATTTATTGAACCGTTAAAATATTCCTTAGAAGGAGGTAAGCGAATAAGACCCATTATTTTGAATTTGGCTGCTGAGAGTGTTGGGAAAATTGATGAAAATGTATTGTCAGCATCTTGTGCGGTTGAATTTTTGCATATGGAATCAATCATTCATGACGATATTATAGATAATGAAACCCTGAGGAGGCAAAAGGAACCATTCCATATCAAATATGGATACAATACCAGTGTACTGACAGGAGATTTTGTTTTGGGATTAATTCTGGCAATATCATCCAGATTGGACAATGCAAGAATTACTAAAGATTTAGCCACCACTGCCATGTTGATGAGTGAAGGTGAGATGATCGAAGGTAGACTGGAAACTAGTGAAGATGTAACATTTGACGACTATCTTAAAGTAATTGAATATAAAACAGCAACGGCATTTGAAGTGGCTGCCAGGGCAGGTGCAATAATTGCAAACGGTACAGATGAACAAATTGAGACATTAACGGCATATGGGAAAAATCTTGGAATTGCATATCAAATTCGAGATGATTTGTTAGATTGGAAAAATGAAGACAAGCTGTTTAATTTATTGATTAAAAAAAGTTCAGATCCGAGAGACGTGTTCAACAAAATGGAAGAATTACTAAAGGAATATTCAGAAAAAGCCAGAACAAGCTTGAGGAAAATTCCAGACAGTGATGCAAAAATGAATTTAGATAATTTGATAAAATTTACCTCGTTTAAGGCATAAGACCCAAGCTGATTACCGGAGTTGCAAACTCTACAAACTTAATCAATGGTTCTGGATACACACCAAATCCTACTAAGAATATAGACGAGAAGATCATTACAGCAATTATTGATTTTGGTTCTGCAACTTTCTTCTGATTTTCTCCTTCAAAGTACATTTTTCTCGTGATCCAACCATAGTAAGCAAGAGACAATGCACTGTTAAGGACACCAGCAATCGCAAGCCAAGGTGCCCACCATAGTGCGGAACCTGCATCTAAAGCACTTCCAAACAGCATCAATTTACTCCAGAATCCTGAAAGTGGTGGAATTCCAGCTAATGCAAATAATGCAAGAACTAAACCTAGTGCAGTGATAGGCATTCGTCTTCCAAGTCCCTGAAGTTTATCAATATGAGTAACTGCCAGAGTTGTAACAATGCCTGTAATTGCAATAAAGGCTGCACCCTTCATGACAGCGTGATTCATAATTTGATACAAAGAACCTTGTAAACCAAGAGAACTGTGTGGGGCAACTGCCAATCCAATCAAAATGTATCCTGCATGTGCTATGCTAGAATACGCCAGCATTCTGGAAATATTCTTTTGCATGATTGCAGCAACATTTCCAATAGTCATCGTCATTACTGCAATAATTCCTAACGCCAACGTCCAATCAAGATTTAGAACAACCATGCCCAAAACTACGATTCTAATCGTTGCCGCAAATCCTGCTTTCTTGGTTGCAGCAGCTAATAGAGCAGTGATGGCTGGTGGAGCACCCTCATAGGTATCAGGTAGCCATTGATGAAATGGTACAAGTCCCATTTTGAATCCAAATCCCGCAATAAACATTCCAACAGAAAGTAATGCGAGCGGTAAAAGTGAAGGATCAAGTGTAGAATAGCCCTGAATTACTTCCCCAATATTGGTAGAACCTGTTAAACCATATGAGATTGAAATTCCATAAACGATAATTGCAGATGACAAAGCGCCAAACAGGAAATATTTCAGAGCAGCCTCGTTTGAGCTTGGGTTCTTTTTCATATATCCGACCAAAATGTATGTTGGAATACTCATAAGTTCCCACGCAACGAACAGCATTACTAAATCAGTGGAATATGCAACAAGTACCATACCGATTGTCGCAAGTAGAATTAGTGAATAATAGACAGCAGGAGAATTATGCTTTCGCATATAATTAAAGGAACCAACGGTAGTGAAGATAGCTACAATCAGCATTGCAATTGCAAAGAATCCACCAAACGCATCATCTACTATTACGTCTCCAGAGAAAAGAGCAGAGGATGCAATATTTTCATTTATGAACTGATATCCAACATAACCCATTGATACGATTAATGCGGCAAATGCAATTACAGCATAGAATGAATTCGAACCTTGTTCTTTTCTAATAATACTGATTATTGGAAGAAGAATTCCCACGGTACCTAGAATTGCGATTAAAACTAATGGAGTTGAAGTAATTTCTAACATCTCATCATATCTCCTATATCAACAATATCAGAACTACGAATAGTAATCCTGCTCCAAATACGAATAGATATGACTGGGATACACCGGTTTGAGTTCCCTGAACGACTTTTGCACTCCATCCAACTGCTTTTTGGACTCCAGCATTCATACCATAATCGATAGCGGTCTTTTCAAAGTATCGGAATACACCTCTTGCAAGCCATAGAGGGGCTACAACAAAGCACCAGTATACCATTGCGTTAAGATACCATCTGTTTAAGAAAAGTTTGTGAATAGAATAAAAGACAATATTCGAATTTACAAATTTCACAGGATCAACCCATCTACCAATATAGAATATGTAACCTAGTCCAATTCCCGTAGCAAATGCTACCAGTGAAGAACCTAAAGCGACAGGATTAAGACCTTGTAAGAATTCCGGTAAAATTGATGCCTCATTTGCAACATGTGCAGTGCGAATACCAAATGATTCTTCAAGATATTCTCCAAACAAGTGATGTAGTCCTTCCTCTGCAGATAATCCAATTAGACCAATTCCAATAGTAAGTACTGCGAGAATTCCATATGGAATCCACATGGACATTGGTGCTTCATGAATATGATGTCCTTCTGCTTCTATTTTTTCAATGTGCTTACTATTCTTTCCAAAGAAGACCAATCCAATCATTCGTGTTGTATAAAATGCAGTGATAACAGCAGTTAGAACAGCAATAATGTAAAGTGGCATCGCCCATTCATTTCCAGATGTATAGACTGAAGCGAAGATTGCATCCTTACTCCAGAAACCTGTAGTAATGAATGGTGCACCCATTAAACCAAGACCTGCAGCCCACATGAACACATAAGTTTTCTTCATTTGTTTTCTAAGACCCCCCATATCACTCATGAATCTAGACCCAACTACATGTAACAGAGAACCCGCTGCCATGAATAATGAAGCCTTGAACATTGCGTGAGAAATTAAATGGAAAAATCCTGCAGTATAACCATCAACATATTGATGTGACAATCCTGCATTACCTAATGCCATCATCTTTTAACCAATTTGAGAACCAGTAGAATATGCAAGGACTTTCTTGATTTCGTTATTTACCATGCCTTGTGTTGCGAGTAATAATGCAGTGATTGCACCAACCCAAGCAATTATCTCAAAGAATTGATCAGCCATGATTCCCGCAGCACCCAATGCAAACACAAGTGGACCAATTCTTGCCACCAAGAAAACACCTGCCTTAACCATAGTTGCTGCGTGAATTAACGCAGAAACGGCGGTAGGACCAGTCATTGCTTCTAACAACCATTCGTTTAGTGGGAATTGTGCAGATTTTCCCATTGCACCACCAAATAATAAAACAAATGCAGGAACTAACAGCCCCTGAGCTGCCATATTAGTCGCCCATTGAGTTTCTCCCATCAATTCCTTAAATCCAAAAGTGCCTGCAAACAAAAATATCAATAACATGCCAGCAATCATCATTACATCACCAACTTTGGTCATGATGAACGCCTTCATACCAGCATGGGTTGGTGAATAGTAATCTAACATACCAAGAACAGTTCTTCCTTCAACACCAACATGATCCTTCTTTTTATCACGATACCAAAAGCTAATCAAAGCATACGATGCAAGTCCTACTCCCTCCCATCCAAAGAATACCTGTAACAAGTTATCAGATAGTACGATTAACTGCATTGAACCAATAAAGAATAACATCCAGAACCAAAATCTTGTGATGTCTTTATCGCCTTTCATGTATCCAGTACTGTAAATCATAATGAGGAATGAAATCCAACCAACTACATTTGCCATTATTATTGAAACAGGATCTGCCAAAACTCCAGCTTTAAGACCGATTGCATCTATCCACATTATCTGATCATGGATTTCATGAGCCTCCAAAGCCATTGGAAGAAGCGATGCTGCAGATAATGCACTCATCAAAGCAAATGCTACTGCAACGTATCCAGTAGCATGTTTTGATAGTTTACCAACTCCCGGAATAATCATCGCTGCTGCAAATGGCAAAATCCAGATTAACCAAGCGGCACTTGCAGTTCCAACTTCAAATGGCAATCCCAAAGCTTCTGTTGCCATAATCTAAACTCCCAACACTCCACTCATGTATGGAATTATTGTCTTTAAGAAAATATCTGGATAAATACCAACCACAATTGAGAATCCTGCCAATATCATCATTGGTACAGTCATGTGCCAACTTCCTTCCTTTACATGTTCAAGATGTTCAGGAGTTTTTCCAAAGAAGACACGTTTTAGCATCCATAGCATGTAAGACATCGTAAGAGCTGTTGCAACAAGACCTAGACCAAATGTTACTGCTCTAAGTGTTGAACCTTCTTCAATTGCAGTCTCTAACGCACCGAAAAAGAGAATCCATTCACCCATGAAACCACTTGTTGGTGGAACGCCCATTATTGTTAATGCACCAATAACTGCACATACCGCAGTGATTGGCATCTTTCCTGCCAATCCTCCAAGTTTAGAGATACTTCTAGTTCCAACTTTAACAATAATAATTCCAGCCATCATGAAGAGAATGCCCTTACCAATGGCGTGTGTCACATACATCATCTCAGCACCTGCAAGACCAAGTACAGATATGGAACCAATGCCAAATAGGATGTAACCCATCTGACTAATACTAGAATATGCAAGCATACGTTTCAAATCATCTTGCATCAGTGCCATCGCACCACCGTAAATCATTGTAACAAGACCCCAAATGTGGAACCATATTGCAAGATCTGCAAACGTCAAAGGTAAGAATTCTACAATTAATCTGAAAATACCATAAGCACCAATTCCGATCATGGCAGGGGACAATAGTGCACTGATTGGTGTTGGTGCAGAACCGTGAACATATGGAAGCCAGATATGGAACATGAAGACCGCCAGCTTTACACCAAGGCCTATCGAAATTGCAACTGCAGATAACATTAGAATGTCTTTTGGAATTTCTGATTCATCTATATCTGCAAAATCAAAACTGCCAATGGAAAGACCAATCATCAAAAAGCCCAATAGTAAAACTACCGCACCAGCATGAGTCCAAAATAGGAACATTAGACCAATCTTTCTTCTTGGACCGTCTCCCCAGAGAGCAACCAAAAAGAAACCAGGAATCAACATCACCTCAAAGAAGATATAAAATTCAATAAGGTTAGTTGAAAGAATGGTTCCAAGCATACCCATTGCAAATACAAGATATAGTGCAAAGTAAAGTCCAGATTTAGCATTTACATAATTTGTAAGAGAAGAGGATTCAACTACGGATACCTGACTGCCAGTAGATGAAACCATTTTCTTTTCTTCTTCAAATTGTTCGTGAAATTTGTGAATCATGTATGGTTTTGAATAAATCGCCAAGATTGTAGATAGAACATAAATCATTATTGCAAATGGCGATGCCAATCCATCCAACAAGAAACCAAACTCTCCAAACTGTTCAGTCCATGGATAATGTTCCTCTACGGTTCCAGATAGTGCTGCATTGATTACGAGAATTGTAGTGTATAACAAAATTGCAAACGTAAACCACATTGCAGGAGTTGGCCCCACCTTTCTCCCAATAATGTACGCTACTGGAGATAACAGTAATGGCAAGAAGACTGCCTGTAATAATGCATATTCCATTATCCCTTCAGGCTCCTAAAGTCTGCAATGTCGACATTTTGATACATTCGATATGCTACAATGATTAAGGATAATCCAACTGCAACTTCTGCAGCAGCTATTGCAATCGAAAACAATGCCATTGTCTGACCTCCACTATGAGGCAAAAATCTTCCAAATGCCACCAGGTTAAGATTTGCAGCATTGATGATTATTTCTACTGCGAACAACATTCGTATGAAGTTACGCTTTACCGCAAGGCCGTAGATTCCTATTCCCAATAGGGCAATAGAAACAAGTGTGAAATCAACTAGCTCGCTGGTCATTCTCCACATCCTCTCGTTTAGCTAAGACTAGTCCTCCAGTTACAGAGCCGGCCAGGATCAATCCCATCAGAATTAATGCGGGCCAATAATATGTTACAAAGTCAGTTCCAATATCTCTGAAATCAGTAGCAGGCTCATCAGTCGTCATTGTTTTAATTCCAGAATCCAAAAATACAGCACCCAATGAGATCATCATCAAAAGCATCAACCCAAGCCCTGCAAACTTTCTTCTCCTGTCTTCAATTTTTTTGAAGATCAGTTCCCTTTTTACCAGCATAACAGTAAACAGAATCAAGACAGCAATAGAACCGACATAAACTGCAAGTTGGAATAACGCGACAAACGGAGCATCCAACAAAAAGAAAAACCCCGCAATACCACCAAGAGTTCCCATCAAAGCAATAGAACCGTAAATCAACGATCGTAATTCGAGTGCAGCTATTGCAGAACCAATAGTAATTACTGTTAGCGCAAGAAATACCGCATCAGCCATGTGTGGCACCTCTGTCAGATATTTGGATTTCACTGTCTTGTGCAACATATGGTTTAACCTGCAATTGAGCAGGAGTGTAAATCAGACCTTCTTTGGAAAATGAGGATAATTCATAATCATTAGTCATGTAAAGAGCATAAAACGGACATGCATCAACACAAAGACCACAAAACACACACTTTCCATAATCAATTTGAGGCATGATTGATTTTTTGTTTTGTTTTTGCTCTTCAGGAACTTTCACCATTGCAATTGCTTCAGCTACTCCCTCACACGCAATAGAGCATAATTGACAACCAGTACAGTGATCATGAAATAGCATATGACGTCCCTTTAATCCAGCAATTCCAACACCGGTAGATGGATCAAATTGATAACCGTCACCGACAAATTTTAGTTTCTCTTCAGGATATCTAAGAGTAAATCTCTTAATCGCAAGATGTTTAATTCCAGAATTTAGTGCACGAATAATCCCAGTTGCAGTTCCCATTATTGTAATCCTCCCGGCCCTAACACACCAGCGTAAAGCAAGCCCAGTGCAATAAAGATGTTAACGAAAGCTAGTCCAATTAGTTTAGTCCATCCCAGATTTAATAACATGTCAACTCGAATTCTTGGGAAAACGCCTCTAGGCAATATAATGAAGAATATCACAGCAACAGTCTTCAGGACAAACCACAGAGCACCATTAAGCATTTCTTGTGAGAACAAAGGCAATCCAGGGAATGGTCCTACAGTGACTGGACCCATTACAACCCCTTCAAGAAGTTCTGCGGGGAATGGAGGTACAACCATTGGACCGTTCCAACCACCAAGGAAAAGCACTGTAAACAGTCCAGCAAAGGCATAAAGTTTCAGATATGTTCCTAATTGAACAAGGCCATACATCATTCCAGATAATTCAGTTAGCCATCCTGCTACAATTTCACTTTCTGCCTCAGGCAAGTCAAATGGAATTCTTTCTAATTCGGCAAGCATTGTAATAAAGAACACAATTGCACCTATTGGTAAAAATACAATCCATGGGAAACTAGATTGACTTGCAGCAATTTCAGACAGGTTTAGGGAACCAGTCAGCATTACAACACCAAGAAGGGACAAAATTAGCGGAATTTCAAACGAAACCATTTGGAATAGAGCCCGTATGCCTCCGATAAATGGGAATTTACTGTTTGCAGACCAAGCAGATAAGATAGTGATAATTGGGAAGAAGCCAATTACTGCAAATACTCCAAGTAATCCCAATTCAACATCTGCAACTACCCATCCAGGAGCAACAGGAATGAATGCGACAAATGCTGCAGCAGTGGCAACAAACAGTACAGGAGCTGCCCAGAAAATAGGCTTATCAGCTTTTGCAGGAATAATAATTTCTTTCGAGATTAACTTTAATCCATCACCCATTAATTGTAAAATACCTTCAACCTTTCCACAATAGAAAGGACCAACTCTCAGTTGTAATTTTGCCATCATCTTTCTTTCAACAAAGATTGTACCAGCTGCAAGTAATGCTGCAAATCCGAATCCCGGAAATGCCATGACCTTAAAGATATCAGTTGCCATGAATGCCTTGATCACCGGAAGAATTCGAGAAGGATCCGCCAACCAAGTTAATGCAAGAAATGGTGTGAGTAATTCGCCATCAATTACAGGCATTTCAATGACAAACAAAATCATCATAATTGCAGGAAGACCAACTAAGACAACAATCAGTATTATCCAAAAGATGTTGTCAAGTAACGACGCGATAAACGAACTTAGTTTGAAATTTGGTGCAATGGCAGACATTTATCGGTCCGCCTCCACTGGCCAATAATTAAGACTCCAGTAAACAGAGGGCATGTTGCCCAATTTTTCTCCCCTGAGAAGGTTTGGCAATGCAATCAAGTTTCTAAAGGAAGGCACGCTCAATTTTACACGATATGGTTCAGGCTTTCCATCAGATACAATATAGCAACCTAACGAACCCCTACCAGACTCCACACGTTTGTATACGGAATTAAGTCCTTTACCTTTTGGATTTGGTTTTAGCTTGGTTCGAACAGAACCAGATTTTGGCATTTTTTGTAGTGCTTGTCTAATGATATTACAGCTTTCTATCATGTCAAGCCATGGAATTCTAGAACGTGCATATGAATCACCTTCCTTCATCACATTGGTATGAACATCCAACTCTTCATAGACGTCATAAGGTTCCTTCTTTCTAAGATCATAATCAACGCCACTTGCCCTAAGTACAGAACCAGTTGTACCATATGCTATGGCATCTTGTCTTGACAGAACACCAGTATCCTGAGTCCTGGCAATCAAGATCGGATTATCATAAAAGACTGCAGCATATTCTTTGATTCGTTTTTCAAAATAGTTTACCTGACGCAAACAAACATCCTCAAAGTTTGGTGGCAAATCATTTCTAACCCCACCCGGAACGAAATGAGCATGCGTCACTCTTGCACCAGTCATTTTTTCCATAAGATCAATCAAAAGTTCACGATCTCCAGCAGGCCACATGAACATAGTAGAATGACCCAAGAAGATACCATAGATTGCGAGCCAATACATGATGTAAATACAACGATTTAGCTCAGATGCGATTACTCTGACGTACTTTGCACGTTCAGGAACTTCAATTCCAAGAAGCTCCTCGGCACCCAAAACATAAGGATACAGTACATTGCACGAATCATGAATTACTGGTCTTTCCAAATGTGGAATATTTGTGATATAATTTCTATATTCTGCCATTTTTTCCTCTCCACGATGAACGTACCCAGGATCAGGATCACATGCCACAATATAGTCACCGTCAATTTGTACAACTAGTCTCATGTGGCCTGAACCAGGATGCTGAGGTCCGACATTGAGAGTCATTATTCTCTCATCGACTTTTTGGAGTGCTAATCCAGGAGGTAATTCATTAGTCATGTCTATCTTCCTTTAATCGCAAAGTCCTTTCTAAGTGGTGGTAAATCAGCCCAATCTTCGGGTAAGAGTAGTCGCCTGTTATCAGGATGACCTTCAAAGAAAACGCCAAACATTTCAAAGATTTCTCGTTCATGAAACTCTACACTGTAAAAAACATCTCTAAGAGTAGGAAGTCTTGTAGCATCATTTCCAGGTATAGGATTTGTTTCTCGTTGGGCCCGTGTAGCCAAAACTAGAACTTGTCTTGCCAATGAAGAATCAGAATAAGATCCTATGTGATAAACAACCTCGATCTCATTATCTTGAGGATAATCTACACCTGAAACAGATTCTACGTGATCATAACTTAATCCATCGCGAACAAACTCAGCAACATCGTGAACATTTTCCCTTCCAACATTAATTCTAACACGATCCTCCTTTACAAAACCAACCTCAACTTTGTCACCAAATTTTTCAACAATTTTTTCAGAAATACTCTTTTCAAACGCAGGTAATTCAACAGGTTCAGGCTCAGGTTTTTTTGCTGCAGGCTTAGGTGGAGGTGACTTGACTTCAGGTTTTGTTTCCACAGTAGTGGTTTTAGTATCAGAACTCATCATACGAACTTCCTGGCCTTCATCCTCTTGATCTTTTCCTGCAACAGCATGCATCCCTGTATCAGCGTCTCAGGCCTTGGAGGACATCCCGGAACGTAGACATCTACAGGAATGACACCATCGATTCCCGGAAGCAC
>JAJCXK010000009.1 GCA_029263475.1 Candidatus Nitrosopumilus sp. | reverse complement strand
TGCAGATGGCGATGGTGTAACTGGCGATGCCTCAGGTGCAATTTCCGCTGATAACAGTGGTCCAACTGATGGACTACTGCCAACTGATGACGATGACGGTATTACAGTCGCCTTTGAATTCTCAGAGGATGAAACTGTAGTGGGTTCTGCACTTATTCAATGGAACACAGGGCAGATAAAATGGCTTGAGACAAGTTATCCAGCTAGCGGAACAGGTGTTGTAAGAATAATTGATCCAGACATGAATTGGAATCCAGAAGCAGTCGACAACTTTGATGTTGACGTATGGTCTGATTCGGATGCAGGTGGCATTGACCTTACTGTAACTGAGACCGATGAGGCAACAGGAATCTTTGAGGGAACTGTGTTTTTTAGCACTGATGACGAGTCATCAGGGCACAGACTCAGAATAGCAGGAGGTGACACTATTACCGCAGAATATGAGGACAATACACTACCAGAACCATATGCCATTAATGACGAACTAGACATTACCAGTACGTCCGTCATCCAGAAAATACCTCCATACAAACAAATGATGAGGGGGACTCTAACTCATGACATTACATGCAAGGATAACTTGGAGAAGATCTTCAGACCCAGCGGCTTTGTCGCATGCGTTGATTCATCATCTGTAAAGAAGTTATTGCAAAAAGGATGGAGTCTGAATTTGATTCCAGTAGACTTTACTGGTGAGTGGAAAAACAGTGATTCTGGAACTAACGACATTGCAAACATTGTAGTCACACAAAACAATTCTGCAGTAACTGCACACGTGTGGGACTCATGTGATCCTGTTGCATTTTGCGATTGGGGAAAATCATCTGGAACCGTAAATGGTAACAGTGTAATGTTTACTTGGGAAATAGATTCTATCACACATGACATTACCCTTACAAAAATCGGAAACAAACTGCAAGTTGATAGAGAGAGTGCTAGTTTTGATCCACGCTGGACTCAAAACAAGCAAATGGATTTCGTTCTAGGGACACTAATGCAAGAACGGCAATAAGCATTACATGATTGGAGTTATGTGGTTTTTGAGATACGTAGAATATGGCAAGTTGTTAGACATTCACAGAAAAAATATCCAGAAAACTTATGAACTTACTCAGATTCGAGTAGTTACATAATGAAATATTTTGTGATTTTATTATTGTTGTTGATTGGATTGGGTGGTATGGCATTTGCTGAAGAAGTTCCGATACAGATTCAAACTCCCAACGATACTGATCTGATAATTACCGGTTCCGTGGATTATACACCTCATGGAGAATCTCCACTAGTTACAATAATTATAGAAAACGAAGTGGGGTATCCAATTCTGCTTGCGTCTGTAAATCCAAATGAAAGAGGTTACTTTTCACTTGAAGTGAAAAGACACGGTCCGTTATGGGAAGATGTAGCAAAGTTTTTTGTAAGTGCAAAAATTGCATCTCATGATGTTATGGTCGTAGAATCAGATCCCAATGTGCAGAATGTGGGCAAAATAAAGTGGGAAGAGGCAGCATATACAGGATTTGAAAATTCTGTTGGAAAAATTCAGGTAATTGATCCTGACGTCAACGAGTTTTACAACGCAATTGATTTTCTAAGAGTCATGGTGTGGTCTGATAGTTCCCAAAATGGAACAACAGCTACGCTTACCGAAACTGGCATGGACACCAGTATTTTTGAAGGAGACGTGATTTTTTCCAACAAATATCATTACTCAAGAGGGGTTGTTTTTGTCAGTCATGGCGATACCGTGACTGCAACGTATGCAGACACTACGCTTCCGGATGACATGGGTTCGGACATCTACAAGGCAAATGCCACTGCATTGATTGTCGGAAAACGAGGACCACCAATGGAAAGAGCACCTGTTTTCAACTTGCAATTATTGAATATTGAAAAGGAGCCAATAATGAACAATCACATCCTTGTAGACCAGCAGGTAAGGTTGGTTTCTGATCTGGAAAATCATCAAAACAATACGCAGCCATTTGCATATCTGGTTCAAATTCAAAACAGTCAAAATCAGGTAGAGTCCTTGTCTTGGCTTACTGGAAACCTTACCTCTTTTCAGAAACTAAATCCGGGTGTGACATGGATTCCATTTCAGAAGGGAGAATACACTGCAACTGCATTTGTTTGGCAATCCGTTGACAACCCTACCGCATTGTCCCCGCCTTTGAGCATGGAATTTTTTGTAAAATGAATTATTTGGAGAAATAAAAATGAGAAATAAATATAAAATAATTCTAATTGCAATTGTTGTAATATTTTCAATTTTATTTGTTCCTCCAAATGTTGCAGCATTTTCTTGTAACACCCTGAAAATCAAAGATATTAACTGCCATGTGGTAGGAATGACCTTTTTTGGAATCCCTTTTCCAACAAGCATCTATCACTGGTTTGAATGGAATGAACCTATAGGATGTGGTGGGGCAATTGCAATACCTGAAATACTCTATACATGTCAGGGATTTGCTGATTTTTGGGGGTACCCTGCAATCATCTCAAAATATTCTGATTCGTCATACCACGAACGTCTAAAGTCTCTTAATGCAATCCAGGATTCATCGATTCCAGTTGTTAGCATGAACATTGATGAAGATTCCAATGTTTTGATGATATACATGACTGAAAAAAATGTAAACAAATACAATCAGACAATCGAAGATTTAATTAATATTCCGTATGATATAGTAATACAAAATGTAATTATTCATGAGGATTTGGATGTGAAAGAACTTGAAGGAGTCATAATAGATCAACGACTTGGAAAAGAATCACACGAATATCATTTCTTTACAAATGAATTGTCAAAAATTGACACTGGTTCATCAGGTATACAATTGGACGGAATTGATCATAGAGATGATCTTGACGGGAAATACGTCAAACTGTCTGGAACCATTTCTAAAAAAGGTGAAGAGATAATCAATGTGGATAAAGTCCAAGTATTGTATTCCATAGTACCTGTAGGAACTCCTCCTGAGAATATGATCATGTTAGCATCCATTGACGAGATACATGAGAACCCTGACAAGTTTTACAACCAGATGATTGCAATCAGAGGAGAATTGCGCGAACATGATGCTGATGTCATGGTGCATACTGGAGTTGGTTGCGATAATGCAAAGTTTACAACAAGCGAGAAGTTTGTCTCCGAATTTGTCAGCAGTCAGTTATTGTATGATGATAAAGGTGACAGACACCTTGGAGTGAGGATTGGAAGTGAAGACAATATTGGAATTTCCAAATCAGAGAGACTGCCAGTTGAGTTAAAAAACAATCAAGTGGAAATAACTGGGATTTTTGTTCCTACCATAAAGGAAATGAATTGGTGTAATGCCATTATTTACAAATCAGGATACATTCTAACCGATTTTGAGAAAGTCAATCTTGTGGAGTTGGAGTAAAACGAATATCAAAGTTTTGATAATAATTGTAATAATTGCATTTATTACAATATTTCTGACTGTCATTTATCCCACAATAAATTACAAAACATGGGGAAATAACGAATTATCTTATCACGATGGATTGGGCAGGGAGGTAATCTGCGATGAAATACTTTGGCAACCTCCATCTAACTGCAGGATTGTCTCATCCCTTCCAACATATGATGAATCCTTGGCAATCCGATTCTCTCCTTTGTATTATGAGGATGTAGAACTTTCCTTTGATTGGTGTACAGAAAACAATGGATTTTGGAATGCAGATGACTCTACATGTTATTTTGAAAATGAACAAGATCTTGGGAAAGGAATGATTGCTGTAAAACAATATGGTGAGAACGCATTTGGAGATTTGGAAAATGAAGACTAGAATTTGGATAATTGTTGGAATTGTTGTGATTGCAGTATCGGCGGGTATCTTTATCCAATTGAATAATCTTATACATGTGGAATCGTCTGCTTTTGATTACAAAAAAACAAAACCCGTGATTCAAGACACGTATCTTGATAAAACTATTTTGCAATGGCAAAATGAAAGCTTTAATAGTTTGATGGCTTATCACGACATCCATCATGATTCCTTTTTTGAGGAACTGGGATCTTTGTTGATTAAAAATGAAATGGTGTGGCAATTAGAGCAAGAAAACATCACAAATGTAAACGATGGCTTTGATGTTTATCCTGGTTTGATGCTTACATCCTTGCCGCCACATGTTTCCTTTGAGGCAGTGATTAATGGGACTGATGGCAATTCATACCGTTTGCAGGGTGGAACGTTTGCAAATACAGTAAGTGATGTAAAAATCTCAAAACTTGTTTTTTATGACACTGCTGAAAAACTGCCTATTGATTCCATAATGTCTGAAAATCCAACAGTTAAGATATTGCCAAACAACGGCAATGGTCCTCAAGTTGAGCCATTTGATTTGGTGATTAATGGGGACAAACACAATATGGTATATTTTGAAAACAATCTGGAAGTACCTATACAAATTCTTGGAGGGGGAGATTATCACAATCCAAAATGGGCAGGTCCCATAATTCTCCCATATGGAAAAGGCACGATGACATTTAGCAATACAGGGGTCTTTGAGTGGTCTGCACGTTCTTTACCGCTTCCAGGAAATGAATGGAGAGAAGGTTATGGGAATGGAGAGATAAATGTTTTGTCCAATGAAACCAGCAATCTGCCACCATCGATAAAGTGGAATATAGCAGGAGCGATAATTCAAAACTCTGAAATTCCATGGAATGGAATGGGCGCCAGAACAGATGGGCTCTACATTGATTTTAACCGTGCAGTATTTGATATGCTTCCAGATGCCAAGGAATACTATACTGCAAGGGTGTATCAGCTGGTTCCATTTGACGTTCCAATAATAATTGAAGGGCATGATTTGGGTGAGGATTAAAAAATGAAAAGGATGCTTTTGAAAGTTATCGGCATACTTGCATTTGTGATTTTTGTTGCTGTCGGTGCCTTTGCAATAGAGTCTGAATCTAAACCAAAAACCATTTTTTGTGACAATGATTTTATTCAGCAAGGAAATGGATGCATTTTGGATCC
>JAJCXK010000008.1 GCA_029263475.1 Candidatus Nitrosopumilus sp. | reverse complement strand
TTGAAAATTACCACTGATGATTGCCTTTCCCATTTTTATTCTATTACCAACTGAAAGAGAATCCATATTTTCATCCAATACTACAATTCTACCACTTTCACCTTCTCGGGAATTTTGAACTAGAACTTCATAATATCCTGTATTGTTTATCGTCAAAATTCTTTGAGATAACGGATTCACATTATCAAAACCCCAAATCCTTTTAGATTTATCAAAAATATTTACTGTTGTAGAACCATCATTGACAAATCTTAGAGTATTGCCATCAGTCAAATTCATCACCAGGGTATGCGGTGTTATGATTAGTCGGGTTCCACCATTCTCAGCCACATCATAAATAACAATAGTGTGGGGTTCTATGAATTCATGATTTAGAACACACAAGTCATTGCCAACTATCATGTATTTTTTACCGCAATGTTCTCTTGAATCAGTTGCAAGAGAACTCTGACTCAATTCTTGCTCACGTAGTTGGGCGTTATCTGACATCATAATGGCACCCATAACGATTACCAGAATCGCTACTGCCAAAATAACACCTACAATCAATTTACTTTTCATTTTCTTTTTCTTCTGATATAATATATTAAAATAATAACAATTAGACTAGGAACACCAAATACAAGTAGCAGTATTGCAGGATACGTAAATAATATTCTCAAGTAAGTGTATGGTGAATCCACTATTATGTGACAATCACCTTTTGCATATTCATATCCTGGATTGCAAGTATGCTCCTCAGATATGAAAGGAGGATTGGATTCATTAATTATTTTTGAAAAATTGTTGTTTCCTTCATGGTTGGCATATACTGCATCTTCAACTAAAAGTCTAGCACCGCGTGATTCGTCAGCAGTTGTAAAGAAGGCCGCACCATTGAAAATTCCAGCGTCTTCATCAGTCTCAGTAATGCGTAGATGTATTCCCTTATGATCAGTATCAGACCATACGTGAATGTCAAAAGAATCTATGGATTGGTTGTTTAGATTCATGGATTTGTCAATTACTGTAACAACTCCAATGCCGTCTGACTCATAGAGTTCTTTATCCCATTTTACTTTAATTCCATCATCAATTGGTGCAAGCCATTGGGTACAAAGTAACGGATTGTAATGATTTTCCCAACTAGATATTGTGGAATAATCTACCCATTGTGCCATTCTGTATTGTTTCATGTCATCTACTGCAAACTCGGTACAAAGTATTGCAGGCAATTGTATTGGTGTCTCATAACTGTCCCATGTTCTATCTGGTATTTGCAATTCACCATGTCGAGACTCCACATGTTTATGGAAACTTTCCATAATGGTTTTTTTAGAAACATCTTGATCAGTAAAGCCCATAAAGGCATCAAAGCATGGTCCGTTAAAACCAGTCAATGATGCACCACAACCGCCATATGCATCAGTAATCATGAATCCGCCTGAAAATATTATTCCTACAATTATCAATAGTTTAGTCTTCATTTTCTCCTAATCCCCAAATCAATTATTATCAACAATGACTATGCTGGATTTGGAATTAAATAAACCTCATCAGGATTTTGCCCATATTTCTCAATGCATTGATCCAATTTTCCATTAATCAGATTCAAATCTTTTGAAATTGTTGTAAATTCTTCAGTACAATAAAGCACATAAGATAATTCATCATCATCCTTTATTTCCACAATCAAATCTACAAACGTTTTTTCTAAACCAAATGCAGACATGTATAATTTCTTTTTATTATAATCTTGAGTATACTGTGCATGATTATATGGAAATGAATTTTTGTATTTTTCAAGGATTTCTAGATCTTCAAAATACGGAACAATGTGCATCGGTTTGATATGTTCAGAGTCAACCCAATACAGAGTATTTATGATTAAAGGGAGTGTTATTCCATTATGGGCCAAAGTAATCTCAATTACGATAAGACTTACAACAAGCACGGCAATTACAATTATTATCAAAAGCCTGGCCCTCATGTTCTATCTCGATACCATATTGTAATAATTACAGAAGTTGGGGCAATTACAAAAAAGAAAAGAAAATAACCGTCATTGTTTAATATGATCTCAAATGTTTGATCATCACACAGATCACTTTCCTTTTCATCAACTGAGCACATTTGTGATACTGTAGAGATTCCCACATATTGGTAAAAATCATAAAGAATCTGACATTCAGACACTGAAGGACAGGAGGATATTCCAAGATATAGTCCTCCCTGAACAGACAACGTTATTGCAATCACAATTAGGATTTTGTATCTTGTCTTCATTGTTTCATGGAACCTCGTAGAATTCGGCGGAATTGTAAGAGTAAGGTTTAGAACCAAAACAGTCCTTCTCTTTTAGAAAATTAACTGTATCCTCATTTACAACATGTGCATCTCTAGTCTTTGTGCAAGTAACATATGATTTGCCATCGCTGGGAATTACAAGTCCCGTCATGGTTTGGTCATGTCGATTCAAAAAGACGTGAAAATCGTCCGTTTTTGTCATCTCAACGGAATGTCCAAACTTGTTAAAAAATGTTCTAACTTCAGGTATATCTCGGATATCTTGCGGATAAATGATCTCTGTCAATATGGGATTGGGAATTATCAAAATTACTCCCACTATTGCACATGCAATTACTGTAACAATCAAAATTTTGATCTTCATTTTCATGGCCTCTTTTTTGTCATTCTAATGATGATTGGAATGCAAATCCCTACCAACAATGACATAAAAAATGGAAACGGTGAATGATCATGATAGCATTGACCAAAGAAGCCACTAGAGTGAAAACCACAATTTTCTGATCCCTCATAAATTGGTAAGAGTGGCACTACCCACATTCCCAGAAATACACCTATACCAATTAGAACATACCAGTAAGATTCCAATTTATTCACTCATCAATAGGGAATAAATGATCTCATATTCCATTTTCTTTTTCTCCTATTAGCAAATGAGAAATCCCAAATCATAATGTTCTCCCTCATACACAAATCCCTTAACATACACGTCGTCCAGGTTAAACTGCTCTGCCTTTTTTTGATCAAACCATTCTCTATGGTTGTTCCAGTCTGGATTTTCAGGCATTCCCTTAAACGCCACGATGCTTTCAAGTTCGGTTCCAATTCTTTCAATTGTTTGCTTTATTTTTGGTACTGAATCCATGTCCTTGTCAGTAAGCGTGATGTATTTCTCATCTTCCTTGAGATTGTCTTGCAAACGAATTGATACTGATTGCATCTCATGCTCGTCTGCAACCCAAAACACAGTGGAACCCATCGTGTATGTTTTGTCACGATATACTATTTGCGGGGCAATAAACTCGTTTGAAAATCCCTGTTTTTTGGGGTCTGCAAGCTTTTCATCCAAGTTACCATCTAGTTTGATAAAATAGTCATCTTGCGTGTCATTGTATTTTGCAATTGCCTTTTCCATGATAAAAAATTCATAATCCACGAACTCTCTTAGCCCCATCTCTGTCTGTGCATATTGATTTGATGGGAATTCGATATGGTGTGTTGCCCTAATCAGTTCGCCAAGTACTGGGAATTCGTTGGTGGACTTGTCATCAAGATCAAAGAACACGACATCTTTTGTCCCTGATTTAGTTTGTTTTAGATCATCGGGTGAGAGAAGTCGAAGTGAAACTGTTGCACACATGTCAGCAGGATTCAGATGTACGTATCTGTCCTCAACACTTGCAATGTCCAAAGGTATCATTTCAGGTTCAACAAGTTCAACTTTCTTGTACGAATCAAAATTAACTATACCACTTGAACGAGGACCACAAGGATGACCACGCCCGTGACTGATTCCATCATCACAAGTAGCCCATCCGCGTTTTACTAGTTTCTCACCTGTGTGGTATGTAACGCATGCCGGAGAATTATCATGTCTTGTAACTAGAACCAATGATTCCCTGCATTCTATTTCATCGGCATGCAATCCTGATTCAATTTGCTTTAGAGGTGCAGGATAAAAAACATCCAGTTTATTGAACCAATCTTCATTTTTTTCAAACAGTTCCAGAGCACATGAATCATAACTTATTTTGGATATGTGACCATCATCATTTCTTTCCAACACGGATAATTCTGACATGACAAATGTATCAATCACATCAGCTTTGTCTGCATTTGGCAAAGTATAATCCACATATTTTGCAAACACAACATCATTGTCAACTACACGTATCCTTTTACCCGAACTGTCATCAGTAGTTATAAAGAATACTGGCCCCTCAAATATTCCAGTGTCCATGCCAGTCTCGATAACGGTATAATCGACTACTCTGTCTTTAAAATCCGAGTTTACATCAAAATCAGACCATACTTGGACATCAAACTGTTCAATTTTTTCATGATCCTTGTCCATGTCATAGTCAATTACCCTTACAGTGATGTCGGAACCTATCATGTAGCATCTGCCTATCCATTCGATTGTTCCTTTGTGAAAGTCATCGTTATCTTTGCTTGGCTGTTCTGCAAAAGACGTTGCAGGTATTGTGATTGAGATTACAAGAACGATTAAAATCAAAAATATAGTTTTCATATTCTTTCACGGTCACCTGACAAACAATTCAATCCCAATCGGAGGAGACAGGACCGTAGGATTGTCAACTGATTCCCAAACAAATGCAGTTGCAATGTACTTGCCTTCTTTGAAGGGAATCCATGTCACACCTG
>JAJCXK010000007.1 GCA_029263475.1 Candidatus Nitrosopumilus sp. | reverse complement strand
TTGAAAATTACCACTGATGATTGCCTTTCCCATTTTTATTCTATTACCAACTGAAAGAGAATCCATATTTTCATCCAATACTACAATTCTACCACTTTCACCTTCTCGGGAATTTTGAACTAGAACTTCATAATATCCTGTGTCGTTTATCGCCAAGACTCTTTCCGATAACGGTTCCACATCATCAAAACTCCAAATCCTTTTTGATTTATCAAAAATATTTACGGCCGTAGAGCCATCATTGACAAATCTTAAAATGTTGCCATCAGTCAAATTCATCACCAAAGTATGTGGTGTGATGGATAGTCTAGTTTTATCGTTATTAATTACATCATAAATGATGATTGCGTTTGGTTCTGTGAGTTCAGGATTCAGAATACATTGACCATTGTCAACCACTATGTATTTTTCACCACAGTGTGCTCTTGTATCTGTTGCAAGGTAACTTTAATCTAATAATAATTCACGTTGATCATTGCGCTCTAACATAAAATTAACGCCGAGGATAATTGTTATAGTTATCACTACGGAGATACCAATGATTATCAAAAGTCCAGTCTTCATTTTTACACTACACTAGAAATTAAAACCAAGTCATCATAATCATTCTCAGGAAAAAAGTTTGCAACAATCCCACTTTTAATCAGTTCCAAATCTCTTCCCTGTACTGTAAATGTGAATCCATCTTTGAGAAACATTGCCTTGTACAGTTTGTAATATGGATATGCATCATTTTCATCAAATCCAGGCCTGCTTATCGGTATAGGAGTGTCACCAATTTGCCAGACCTCGGAATTTCTTAATGCAAGATTTGGAAAATATTTCTGATCTTGTGCAGATGTATTGTCAACTGTCAAATACACATAATTTGAAACAGGTGAGAAATCAAAATACGTTACATCAATGGAACCACTAGAATGAATTTGAGTTAGCGTATGTGTACCAAAAGTTACGGGAATTTTTGGATGATTGGGATGGGATTTCATGATTGAGTCAACAAGAAAGGCAGAGCCATCACGTATTTATTGCATGGATATGTTTCTGCCAACACCAACTACGCCATTCTTATCAAGTGTCCATACAGGTGGCTCCACATACAACGAACCATTCTCATCAATTGACAGGTCAAGGTAAGGCAGTGCCACAGGAGTTATGTTCACTATGGGTTTTGGACCTACTATCATCACCCCGTCAAGTGGTCGGTACATCGAACCCCAGCACGGATCCTCCATTCTTTTGCGTCCTTCATTTGGCCAATATTTTACCAAGCAGTGCTCCCCAACTGATAGTATGCTGTATGCCCTAAATGCTGAGACATCATCAACTCCGCCACCTAACTCTTCAGGAAGACGAATCAGGATAAATTTCTGAAACGCATCTCTGTTTTCAGTATCCTCAGGGTTTGGATAGTAGAAATGTTCCATAGAATTAGGCCTCATGAATTTAATATTGAAAAGATTAAAATCAGATTTTTCAGCGACTGGCGGGTCTCCAAGGTCAATCAGACATACATCTCCATTTCGCACTCCGCCCTTTTCTGCACAAATCTTATCCAGATTTGTAGAATCAATCGCAAACACTGCAAGTATTGATATAACAATAATCAATGTAGGAATTATCAAAAGTCTAGTTTTCATTTTCCCACCACTTTGCGTCATCTGAAATTGCGCATAACAACGGAAGTGCCTGGTCAATTCTGTAATCCTCTACAACATCATCCACTATCGCACCGCTGAAAAAACCATACGTGTTAGTACCCCAGATATGACCGCAGTATCCGATTGCAGAAGAATCAGTGTAATTGAGATTCAGATTGCCAATCTGGAATTTTGGAGTTCTGTTGATATTTTGATCATAGAGGTAGTCAATCAGGATTTCCGCATATTTTTCTTGCTCTGTCGGATTAAAGTAGATTAATTCATCCAATGTTAGTGATGTCAGTTCAATCTGAGCATTGCAAAAACAAGAACCGGTATTGACTACGCATTGCTGTGGATTTTCAGAATAAAGCGTCATTTTTGTTGGGTTTGAGACAGAATCAATTCCAAACCAGTGGGTTTCAGAGTCCGCATCAACTACTGCACCACAGCCAGGATCCCCTCTGATGGATGGACCAACTGTTACGACTAATTTGTCTTTCAGATAATCTATGTTGTTTTCAACTAGTAATTTTTCCACATCTGAGAATCCCGCATATTGTGAGGACAGCATATTGCTAACATCACCATGATTAGTCCATCCTCTTTCAATTAGTTTTATTTTAGTTTCAGGTTTTACACATGCAGGAGAATTATCGTGTTTTGCTACAAGAACCGATGATTCCTTACATTGTATTTCATCCATAGTAATTCCTGCATTGAACTGCTTTAACGGAAAAATGGATTGTTGTTTGACACTTAGTAGAAAATCAAAGGACCCATCAACATTTCGTCTAACTCCTGCCTGAGGATCTACGCCCACAAACTCAACGAAAGGTGAAGGAGAACCAACTCTGTAAATCCTTTCTATTGCACCGCTCTCAAATGTTACCGTCACAGATACTGGCCCTCCCGGCGTCGGAGGATTCGGATAGGAAGGATGTGTAAATGTGACGCCGTTTAGACGAATCCTGTCATCAGATTCCTGTTCCAGTGCAAAATGTCCGATGACATGAAACAATTGCCCATCAATGTTTTCAATTTGGGCTTCATGCGGTTCTATGACTAATGTAGCATGAACGTCATCGCATGATTTGTGTGGCAGATTAGGATCATATGCGCACTGTGCATATGATGTCTGATTTGTTGCAATTGCAACGACAAAAATGAAAGCCAAGAAAATTACAAAATACCTCATAATATGACTAATGAAATGACGAGAAGTTCATAAGGAATCCTATTGATTCATAGAGACAAACTTGGGGCATATTCGTGATCATTTGTCATCTTTTCGGCATCAATTCGGTAGTTTGATTATCAATTCGATAACATTCCAGTTTCGGAACTTATCAATTAGGTATCAATTCGGTGCTGTGTTCTATCTTTCCGGTAGGATGTTTCGACAATACCTGATTGATAACTATCTTTTCGATGAACCAAATTGATTTTTTCGGAATGATGTTGCATTTTCCCGGGTTGATATTTCCGAAACTCTCGAGAGTTTGTAGACATTTCCCGAAACTTTTGATCGCTATTCTATCATTCCGGTTATCAATTCGGTATTTTTGTCGAAACTTTTCCGAGAATCTCCGAGAGTTTTCCGAGACTGCCGGAAAGATATCCGAACTGTATTTTGATCGTAACAAGCTTACTGCTGATGATTTCTTCGAATTACTTATGAAGAAGTAAAATCATGCTTGATGGATGACTCTGCTTGGAATTGGCCTGATGTCCGTTCTTGCTTTTGGCATGCTGGCAAGTCCGTTGATTCAGCCAGGTCATGGTGCCACGTTTGGAGCATCTGAAAACGAGGATATTCAGTCAAACGTATTCTCATATTATTTTGGAATTTTAGAATTTGCTGAAGATGTTGAAGATGACAGTTCTCTTTTCTGTGAAAGCATCCAACTTAAAGTCAAAACGGGCATCATAGATGCCAATCAAGATCAACTTTTGAACATAGATGACGCTGAAGATAATTTTTTTATAATTCTGGGCGAATCTGATTCGGACTCATACAGTTACTTGCAAGCTGCACTTCCCAAAAGCAATGGAATCCCGGCATATATCGTGGATGTAAAAAAGCATCCAGGCCAATCCATAACCGGCGGATTGTACATAAAGGACTATCCGCATCTTGCATTTGTTTTTGAATCCAATAGTCAGAATTCCACAATAGGTGATGTTGACAACCATGAAAAATACTTGGCAGGAGACAGCAAATCTGTGGTGATGCCTTCTGAAAGACTGGGTCCTGGCACCTATGACTTTCATGCAGTCTTGTTCCAGTCAGACAGGCCAAACGGGATAAACAAGGACAGGTGTGCAATATCGGTAAGCTGGGAGTTTTCAGTAGACGATGACGGAATGCTCCTGACAAAAACCCCGCAAACCAAAGTCGGAAAGATAGGTATCGTGACTGAGAAGTTCCCTCCATCAATACAATACCTGATGGGAGTGGGTGCCTCACAGATAGAATGCAAGACAGGATACAGGTTGCTTGAGCAGGAGATCTCAGATGACAAACGCATAGCATGTGTGACTCCTGAAACCAAAATGAAACTGATTGAGCGAGGGTGGACTAAAAATGAGAGCGACACCTTGGCAAAATCAGACAGCGATAACGATAACCAAAAACTCATCGAGTTGCTTGAAAGTGGACAAGTGTCTGAGTTTAACAGTCTAAAAGAAACACTGGATCTGAGTCGCATTCAGGTATCTCTCGAGGGTGTGGATTTGCAGGGAATGGATTTACGTGAAATTAATCTGGGACGTGTTCATATCGAGTATGCAAACCTCAAGGATGCAAATCTTCAGGGGATTATTCTGGATTACAGAAACATCCAATACGCAAATCTTCAGGGTGCAAACTTGAGCAACGCAGACATCAGTGATGCGTATCTCTACGGCGTAAATCTACAGGGTGCGGACCTGACAGGTGCAAGCATGAAGAACACGTACATTAATGATTCAAAGTTGGACAATGCAAACCTCAAGGATGCCGATTTGAGAGGAGTGAATTTTCAAATTGCAAGTATGATTGGGACAAACTTTCAGGATGCAGACCTACAGGGCGCAATGATGGCTGAGACAAACTTAAAAAAACTGAATTTTGATGGCGCCAACATGCAGTTTGCAAACCTAAAATATGCAGATCTGCATGATGCGAGTCTTCAAAATACCAACATGCAAAATGCAAACCTGGAAAATGCGGATCTTAGGGGAGCCAACCTGTCTGGTGCGGACCTACAGGGTGCAAACCTGAATAATGCTGATCTGCTTGAGACAAATCTTTCAAACGTGCAAAATCTTCCAATATCAAAAGACGAGGCTCTGCAGAGAGGAGCCATTATGCGATGACTATTTTTAGAAAATGAAGACTAGGCTTTTGATAATTGTTGTTGGGCTATCCATTGCAGGTATTTTTGGCGTATTGTATGCTCCAAATGTAATTGAAAATATGGAAAATCAAAAAACTTGTGAAGTAATGGGTGGAATGTGGAATATTGATCATTGCTTGATTACTCCAGAAATATTTGATTCCAACAAATTAACATGTGCACCTGGACCTGTAATGGAAAGCGGTGCATGTTCTAATGATGGGATGACCCTAGTTATCAAGTCTGAAAATACCCTCTCTGAAGTTCCTGATCACCTTGAAGAGATAGATGGGTATGCCATTGATTACGATGGAGAAGTAAAGCATCTGCCATTTGCAGATGTTTGCACTGATCCGATGAAGAAAATTTTACTGTCACATTCCAACATATCTTCAACTGATGAAGAATTTGTAATTGAAGACATAGAATTGCCTTTTGGAATAAATTCAGAAGATTTTGAAAGATGTGCTCTTGCAACATCGTTTACAAA
>JAJCXK010000006.1 GCA_029263475.1 Candidatus Nitrosopumilus sp. | reverse complement strand
AGAGGGATTGACTGCACCATTAGAACAATCAACCATTATTTGCTTAAAGATATCTTCATTGTGAAGTTGAATCAGATAATTATCAACGGTAAAAACAGCAGCCACTGTGAATAATATCCCAATTCCAATTATTATCAAAAGCCTAGTCTTCATTTTCTATCTCAAAATCAACTTGTTTCTTGCAAGAATGACGGGCATGATGGAAGCAGCTAAAATTATCATCGCAATGGTCTCAAATTCTGGGATGGATTTTGCAAGAGTCAATACTCCGAAGCCGTGTTCATCTCTCATCCCATAAATTATTGATGTGCCATCCGGGCTAATTATGAAATTTCCCGGATTGTCATTCGTGTATGGCAAGAGAGTTTCACGGTATGACCCATCCAAATTAGTCAGGTAAAGTGTTCCGCCTGGTGCACCACGACCGCAGGAACTTACACTGTAGACTATCATCTCTCCGTTTGGAGACCACTTTGGAGAAGAGCCACAGCTAGCTTGAATGTTGGGTATTTCTACGATGTCTCCATGGGCCGGATGGTATGCCAAGACCCTGTCTGCCCATCCGTATCCCGCATCATTTGTTTTTTTGAAAAGGATTTTTTTGCCATCAGGACTAATGTCAAACTTGCTTGATGAAAAATCAAAAACCGTGGCATGTGCGTTAAGGATGCTATTTTCCTGTTCCCCATTACCAATGTCAAACAAGGTGAAATTCCCGGGAATTTCTTCATTTTTAACTGAGACTATTATGGAGTAATTTTCAGGTTTATCCTCATCGTAATGGTAATAATCAAAACCAAGAATTCCACCTTGATGTGTTAACTGCATTATTTCTTTGGTGTCAAGATCAAATCGATAAATATTTTTGTCATCCATGTATGCATGGATATGATTTCCGTCTGGGGAAAACCGTGCATCAAAAAATTTATTCTCATCAGTAATATTTGTGATTGGCAATGTGACAACATCATTTCCGTCAGGAGTCATTGTCGCAAGTCTTTCTTGTCTATGATCTGCACCAGCATTTGCAACATGCCTAAAAAGAATCAAATTTCCGTCCCGACTCCAATCAAAGAGTTTCACACCTCCCAATTTTTGGTCAATGGAGACTTTGTCAACTGTACCTCTGAAGATGGGATCTTTTGCAGTTATCATAACAGTATTACTTGAGATTGTAAACAGTTTTCCATCGGTTTGCCAAAAAACATTTCCAGTAGCAGAGTATTCACCAGGAATAGGAGTTTTAAATGAAATTTTGGTGAGGTGTTGAGTGATATCCTCCAGATGAAAATGACCCATGACAGTTTCTGTTTTGCCATCAGGAGTGATTATTTTGCATATCACAAGGATTCTGTTTTCTGGGACTGATTCCTCAATGTCTTCAATGTAAAATGACTCAAACGGACCAGGTGGAGCAGGATCTAAAGTAAACTCTATCTTAGGAAAATCAAGATATCTGACAACAGATTCAGTGGGCCAAATCTCAAAGTCAAACCCTTCACCTAACATGGGTGCAGGTCCGCCCTTGACATACTTGGGTTCTAACTCCTCAATCTGCTCTAAAACAATTTTTGGGTCTTTATGATAATCTAATCCAATCATTTCGGGTAAATGTGGTGCATTCAGCCTGTATCCGCCTGGAAAAAAGCAGTCAGATGGATTGTCTTGATCAAATCCCAATATGTGAATGTCCAAAGAGTAGACTCCCGAGGTCCATGTCATTGATGTCTGCTCTGGATTTGACCCATCCACATAATTTGCCCTTGTTAGTTTGGCACTTGGAAACACCTTCAAGAACTCCACCAAAACACCATCATCTTTGATCAGATCCTCTTGAATTTTCAGGTTTTCATCAATATTGCAAAATTCATTATCGCCAAAAGATGCAGGAGTGATCAACAAAGATAATCCAATTATTCCAATAATTACCAAAAGCATAGTCTTCATTTTCTTCTAACAAATTGAAAATCCTATGCTGAAATATTCTTCATTGTAAACAAATCCGCGCACTCGTACCTCATCTGGATTGAATTGTTCAGCCTTTTTTTGATCATACCAGTCCAGATGATCAATCCAGTCTGGATCTTCTACGAGTCCTTTTGATGCAGTAATCCCATTATTTAATGAAAATGGAATTTGATGAGTTGCCCTGATTAGTTCAGATATGACTGGCACCTCTTTAAGATCGTCATCGTCAATGCTTAGAAATTTAATTTCATATGTTTTTCCTGATTTTGTCGTATACGTCGCCGGATATTTTTGGTTTAACTCTTCTGGAGTGAGACGGTCAATGTCTATTCCCGCACAGGTATCGACGGGATTGAGTATGATGCGTCCATCTTCAATACTTGCAATATCTAGAGATTCAGTGTTTTCATTTTTCAGTCCTCCGAGATCATAAGAGCCAAATAATTTTACAGATTCTATGTTTTGACCATAGTTAACAATCACTTTGTTCCCGTCTATTGATACTCGCTTATCCTCCACATTCTCGCCATTAATGTAAATCATAAACACTCCATCAATCATATCAGTAGGAATGTCAATTTCGACATGGTCAGTGTTTCCATTCATCACAAAATACTCTACAGAGTACTCATCCTCATCAAACATTATTTCAAGATCATGTTGAGTATCATCTATCAAACCACGAATTGTACATATGTGAAACCATTCAGAGTTTACTAATTTGTTTTCCACAGTATCAGTAAGTGCAGGCTCCCATAATTTCACCTGATTGCAAAATTCTTTGCTAAAGTATGGACCAGTTTCACCATATGGTTGATCAAAGGTTACACGATTTTTACAAGTTTCATCATGATGTCCTTTGCTGAATGGCTCTAAACATCCCCCTTGCTCTACATTGATTCGCTCACAGATTACATTATCAATATAATAATGACCATTTGATGTCTTAGTAAAAGTATAATCTTTGAACTGGTTTTGTTTTTGGTCTAAGCATTGTTCAGAAATCATTAGTGCCATTTCTGAAGCCGACCCATCATATTCACCAATTTTAGAATAAGGTTTTGTCAAGCCAAATGATTCAGGTTCAGTGTAAACAATTACCATAAAGCTTGTGGCAACAAATATTGCAATACAGAAAATTGGGATACTATGTCTAGTCTTCATTTATTTTCCCAATACCGTTTTTGTTCATAATGTTCTTTTTTTGGAGGACGCGCTTTCATAAAATGTGTCTGTAATCTTATTTCAGAATCAAATGTCATGTTACATTTTTCACATTTGAAAAGCCTAGTCTTCATATTCGCCTCTTACAAATGCCAGAAACATCCTGTTTGCCTCTTGCATTGATTGTTCATCAGGTTTCCTGGGATGAGAATGGGCATTAAGATGAGTCAGTATTTCGGCAAAAACCACACCAAGACAAAACGCTCGTGACAATTCAGGGATTTGTTCAAATTGTAAAGTTTTAAGAATGGAGATGTTTCCCTTGAGCATCTGGTTGGCACTCTTGTAATTATTTAGTATTTCATTGATATCTCTGTTCAATTTGTTATTCATTTTCTTTTTCCCAATAATTTTTCAACCATGCGCCCAGTTCAGGACTGGGCTCTACAAGCAATGTCTCAGTCTTCCAAATTTTATAGCAATCATCAGGCTGTGTCTCACTGGTTACTGTATCGATTATTTCAAAAGGCTCAATGGTAAATGTTGATGAAATGTAAAGTTCAGTTTTATTCGTTAAAATTATTGGAGAACAAACTCTGTTTTCATTTTCAGGATCAAACCCTTCGCCAAAATTAAAGTACGATCTGTCTTTAGGTGAAAAGTCAATTTGCTTTTTTTGCAAATAATTATTCCAGACATAGGGGATAACTTCATTTGGAATGGGTTCTGGAATTAGTTTCCATTTGCAAAGTTCTTGGTCTAAATAAAAATCCGAATGAAATGGCGGAAGGCCTGGTTTTCATTGTGTTGACGTGGATGGAGGTTCAGGCTCTGGGTCATTTGAATTTGTAACACATAATGTGTATGTCTTGTTTTTAGGGCATATGTCGTTATAGCATATCTTGAGATTGTCAACGAATGCTCCCCCCATCAGAGAGCACTGTAAATCAGAAATGTCTCCTCTGCATCCATTGTGCTCGGGATGCCATTTTCCCTCGTAATTATTACACAATGCATGTGATGTTGTATCCTCATCTGTGTAAAATCTCATTGTCGCCCATCCTCTATCCCACAATTCAACCAAAGTTTCTTCTGAAACACATGCTACACTCATTTTATTGTATTTGTAAGCAGGATATTTTCCTTCATTACATCGCACATCAACTAGAGCAACGCCTGATTTGATTTGTTTTAGAGACGATGTGATGTCCTGATACGTACCCCTTCTTGAAGAAGATTCTGCTTTTTTATCATCTTTAGTCACTACGCATATTCCCTCTTCCAGTACGGTTTCAGGCCCGCAGTTTTCAGGTATTGGTCTGTCCTGTTCTGGTTCAGGAAAAAGAATTTCAAATGAGATTGTCTTTGGAAAACTTCCAGTACGCTCCATATAGTTCGCTTTTTCAAGTTTAACAAGATAATTGCCGCTTTGAGTGACATTGTAAGCAGGGTGCATTGTGTCAAATTCATAAACAAAGTCCTGTCTTGCAAACCATAACGTAGAGTCGACTTGATTGTGGTGAGGATCCAAGACATCTACAAAAAATCCCAAACCGTCAGGTCTGTCATCATAGGATTGCAACCAAACATGGATTGTAAAGGACTCCCCATACTCGATCTTCTCATCAGGCAGTAACTCGATATCGGGTTGAAAAATTTGAATGAGTTGAGGTTCAGATGCAAATGTGTTTGGAATTGAAATAAACAAACCTACAGATGCAATGATTATCAAAACCCTAGTCTTCATTTACCTCTTTTCCAATTAGTTCATTTATTTTCTTGGAGATGTCATTACTATCTTCCAATTCCAGAATTATCTTGGAATAAAAGTTTGATTTTAAAACCAAAATCAGAAAGTTGTGTTTTCTCTTTTTGACACACCAGAACTGTTTTTGAGTTCCTGCAAGATATGTCCCCATTTCCAAGAGTTTGGGCAGATTTGTTCCTGCTATCTTCATTCCAGATAAATTGTGTGATTCTTCTGAAATGGCAGAGACAATATTGTCATATGGAATGTAAAATGATCCCTTTGCAGCACCTATCTTTTCTAGAATGTTGAGATGGATTCTCAAATGGTCATCAAACAGAATTACTTTCATTTTCCAACCTACCAGCACCTATTACCATCAATGTCATTAGGAGATGGGTTATGTATCATAACATGTGGATTCCAATCTCTAAGATCTCCACATGTATAGATGAATTCATACTTGCCAAAGTTTTTTTCAACGCGCAATTCAGCTATCAATGAATCATTGTTAACAGCACCATATTCCCACGCAGACAGTATCATTCCAGGGGATTTACCGTGACCAGAAAAGTGTTCAGGATATACTAACTTGAAATGCTTTACAATGCCTTCATCGTCAAACCTTTCATGAAACTCTTCCAAAGACATTTCAGGTTCTGTATGAATAAAAATTACCTGTATTAATAAGGCCACATAAAGCAACACTGGCAC
This sequence comes from Candidatus Nitrosopumilus sp., assembly GCA_029263475.1. Taxonomy (GTDB): domain Archaea; phylum Thermoproteota; class Nitrososphaeria; order Nitrososphaerales; family Nitrosopumilaceae; genus Nitrosopumilus. The sequence goes on along the minus strand of JAJCXK010000006.1, from coordinate 7,740 downwards.
TACCGCTGCTATTGCGATAATTGCCATGATTTTGGTCTTCATTTTCCAATCAAACCCCATTCTGAACAGCCTTCTCTTGCCCAAGATTCGTCTGCAAACTCACTGGCATGACAATACATGCCGTCAAAATACTCAGAATCAAATTTTACCAGTTCTTCGTTGAGATTCAGGCCGTCACAATAGACTACTCCCAGGATTCTGCCGCTGAGTCCTTCAAACGGGCGCAGGTTATCCTGATCAACTAGCGCATCAGAACCAGCGGGACATATGCTTTCCAGAAATGCCTTGGATTTTTGTCCTTCCTCCTCATCTAGTGGGGGAGAAGATATCAATGCAAGGCCAAACAGGGCATTATCAATTCTGACAGTATCCCCGTCAAATATCTCAGTCACCTTTCCAGTGAAGCATCTTGGACTAAATGATGTTGGACAACTCTCGGGATTTTTAGAATCTTCTGAGATTGACAATGCTCCGTCTTGGGAATCTTGGCAGGTAGGTGTGATTTTGATGATTCTGGAATTTGCATCAAGCGGAATGTGTAAAGTGACAGGAGTACCGTGAAAGTCCTGCTCATAATCCAGTTCATGCTCTACACCGTCGATTACTGCAATGTATGATGTTTTTACGGGACCTATTTCCAAATTACATTGTTCTGAATTTACATCAAACATGTCATACGGAATCTGAAACGACAGTGCGCCATCCTCTGCATACGGTCTTGTGGTTGCAATCAATGAGTTGTTTTCAAATGAGAGTCTCTCAAAAATTGCGCCCTTGATTTCAAAATGAACATCATAATACAAATTTTCTTTTTCCAATACCCGAAGGGCTTTGTACTCCGCAATGTACCTGTAATCCATGTGCTGCCATGTCCTTTCTATCGTGTCTGATGTTAGACAGGCCAGTTTTTTATTGGACCTCTCAACTAGCATGTGATCATACCTGGGACAGGCGATGTCCGACAGCGGGACGTCCTGGATGATTTGCTCCTTTAACGGCTCGATTCCTGCGACGCGACGGCAGTCCTCCCCATCAATGCATTTTGCATATGCGTCTGACATGATCAGCGGGATTAAGACGGCTGCAAACAGCAAGACTATGACAGTTCTCATTTGCATGTTCACCTTCTTGCCTGCAAATTGATAAGAGATTCTATCCATTACAAACAGTCTATTCTACAAAATGCACTATGTCGTTTATCTGCTCAATCCATTCATGATTCTTATCAGACACAAAGGTGATCCTGTCGTATTCATGGTCTTGTAACTCGATTGTAATTATCTGGTCTTCGCTTCCGCCTATGGTATACCAGAACTCCTTCTCGTCGTTTTGCTTGATGTAAGTTCCTGCCTTGACGGTCTCAGACACCATTGTTCCTGGCCCCCTGCGGTCATCACTGCTTGTCTCAGGCAGTCTGTCGTGTGCCCCAACCAGGCTGCTTATTGGGATTGTGTCCCATTCCTGGGATGCTACAAACAAATTCATCGATACTGCTGAACTATTTGCCATGTCTGTGATGAATACCATGACTTCCTCACATCCAAAGCCCAGTTCAAGAAAACTTTCCCGTATTGTAAGTGGTTCAAGGTTTCCAATATTACTTTCTGAGAGACAGTCATGGTTTTGCAGGTACTCTATAATTTTTTCACTTCCAATCATTCCGTAGGCCTTGTTTTGATTTTGGTCCAAATGACAGCTTAGGATGCTGTTCGTGTTTTCCGTTTCAATATGTTTGGTCAGAACAAGGTTGACATAATCTCCTGTATGCGAATCTGTGTATGTGTAATGCTTTTTGTGCATATCATATTGCATATGATCAGATATGATTCCTGCCTGAGGATATTTTTCAAGAAACAGTTTCACTTCAGGAAGATCAAAATCATCTTCAGATGTTGTTTTTGATTCTGTTTTTTTTACCAACATATTTTCTAGCTCGTTTCCATCTGAATCAACATGTTTTACATACAAGATGCCATCAGCGTATCCAACCCAAATTTCCGTAAGATCATTTATCTCGTACACGTAGATGTGGATTCCGCTTCCAATGTCGTCGTGCGGTTCCCCAAACTTTGAGAATATTGTGTCTATGTTATACGGTTCAGATAAAGTATTTTTAAAATCCTCAAGAGTAGGGACGGTTATGTCCATGTATGATGATGTCATGTGTTCAAAGTTGTCACTCCATCCTCTTTGTACTAGTTTATCTATGGTTTCAGATTTTACACACAATGGAGAACTGTCTTTCTTTAGAATTAACTGCATAGGCTTTGCACAGACAATGTCTTCATGTGACATTCCCGCACTGTGTTGTTGTAATGGGGAGAGATACTTTTGTGGAAAACCGTCCATGCTGCAAGGCACGCCAATGTCTGCGTTCTCACCACCACACCTGAAGTTAAATATGCACGTTCCATTGATGTTATAGTATCCCGGTACACAGAGACTTTCCCATGTGTATGGTTTGTGCTGCTTGTATACCTCAAGAATTTCAATCAGTTCGTACTTTTTATCCAAATAAGGAACAGAGGGATTTTCATCACGAGTTATTTTAGCAGAAATTACGTACGAATTCCCTTCTACATAATTGAGGCCTTCAATGGATTTGGCACTGCTGTCCCATACAGGACTGGTGTGCTCCCGCAGCATCATGCATTTTTCTGTATCATTAATGCCGCAATATGTGATAATTGGGGCAACAGATACTGTCTTTACCTCATCGGCAAATGCAGTGGACATAGATACAGACGAAATAACAAATCCAAATAAAACCAATAAAAATGCATAGTTTTTCATTGCAATACGGATGGAATTTGAGTTGATAAAGAGTTCTACCGTTTATCATCTGAAATAATCAAAGCACAATCATCAACATCATCTGAAAAACAATCATGGTTTTGCATGGATGTTTTTGTTCCATATGGAAACTCAAAGAGCCAGGATCATTGCCAGAATAGATGATCATATTGTCTGTTTCTCCTGGTGATGTAATTTTTCTCTCAGACTAAAACACAAGGCCATAGGAAGACAGACCTAATAGAATCTAGATGTGACTTGCTAAAATTTTCCAGAAACAATGTTCTTTGTTGTTTCTTTGACATTGTTTGACCGTTTTAGACATTGTTGGACAAAACTAGACAAATGTGGACATTTTTTGTGGACAAAACTAGACATTGTCCAAAAATGTTCGCTAAGAATAGATTGAGTATGTTCGCTTGTAGATAAATTACAAAATCATACTCTTTACGATCAGATAATTTTTTTGGTATCTTTCCGGCAGTTTCGACAAACTCTCTACAAACATCGGAAAAGTTTCGACAAAACGCCCGAATTGATTACCGGAAAGATAGATCAGCGATCAAAAGTTTCGACAAATATCGACAAACTCTCGGAAATTTTGGAAATATCAATCCGGAAAGATGCAATATCATTCCGGTAAAATCATTTTGGTTTCCCGGAAAGATAGTTATCAATCCGACAATCTCGTAATACTACACCGGAAAGATAAATTCTGTTACCGGAAAAATAACCATTCCGCCGAATTGATGCCGAATTGATAAAATTCCTCTCCGAATTGATGCCGAATTGGTGATTTGAATGCAGGACAAATTCGGGCAATCTTTTTTCTGAGGAATGGAATTCTTTATGAACACATCCGGGACTTATACGTCATACCATGAAAAATAATCTTTCAAAATCCTCACTTCCTTCTTACTTTCTGTCATTATCATTAGCAGTGCTCTTGACCACATCTGCATTTCATGTTTTGGAAATAGACACTAATGCATACGCATGCTCTTGTTCCTTGCCTGCATCTGCAGAGGATGCACTGGATGACAGTGATGCGGTGTTTTCAGGTACGGTAGTGGATATTGGTGGAAAACATCCCGATTATCAGACGGGTTCCAGACATGATCCGGTTTCTGTGACCTTTGCAGTGGACCAAGTTTGGAAGGGACCTGCAAACAGTACGATGACAGTTGGCACTAGATCTTCAGAAGCCTCATGTGGCTATGAGTTCCAGCAGGACGAGACGTATGTGGTGTACTCATATGAAAAAGAGAATGGGGATCCTTCCACTTTGCGTACAGGTCTTTGCAGCGGAACATCTCTGCTTTCTGACTCCTATGAGGACATGGATGAACTTGGCACTGGGATAAAAATTTCACAGTTAGAAAATGAAACAGGCAAATCACAAGAAGAAAATGAGATTGAATCCATTGCATTGACTCCTTTTGATCTGTACTTTGAAGAAGAAGACTTTACGACACAGGGGCCTAACCACAACATACTGATGTTGAACAAGGGAGAATCTGCATCACTTAACATCCACATCAAAAACAATGATGACATACCACACCAGATAACCATGAATGATTCAAGAGGAGTTGGCGTCTCTGGATTGTTTGAGTCATTTAGCTTTGAGCCAGAGCAATTCACGGTACTGTCACACCAGACAAACTCCACAAAACTTCATCTTACCATTTCCAATAATGCTGACACCCATTCAAAATTTGTCACGTTTCTTGCTCAAAGTGATTCCTTTGGCATGAGAGGACTGGGATTCTTCATCGTGGTGGATAGGGAGATTGGTGAGTTTGTTGACCATTCGATGAGGGCAGGGATGCCTGGACCTGCATTTGAGCGCCTGAATACAAAAATTTCTGAAACAGATGCGGAAAAATTAATTGACAGCGGATTTGGAACTCCCAGATATCTTCCTTCAGAATACGAGTTCCAGGGAATGGATGGATCAGAAGGACATCAGAGATTTCTCTATTCCCCAGTACCAACAATGACTGAATCCACAGGATTCTCAGAGTTCTGGAATGACGGTGGAATTTTGATTCTTTACAGCATTGATGGACCAAACGTCAACAATACAAAGTCACTCCCGTTCAGGGTTGCACAGGATGAGGGACAGCAGATAATGATAAACGGTATGATGGGCGATGCAGTAGAAAAACAGACAAGAAAGGTCGCATACAGTGACACCACATATGACTTTCCAGCAAGCATCTCCTTTTTTGATGATGCAACAAAGAAATCTGTTTATTTGAGGGCAAACATGCCGCTGGATGAACTGCTCAAAATTGCAGCATCAATACCAGTTTATGATGGACCTGAGTTTGCAGCTGAGAAAAGCACATCACAGCGACAAGGACAAGTAGATCATCCCCCTCCAAGGTTGTCGGACATTTCACCGATAAAGCAATTCAAGTCAGGAATTACAGTTGATAAAATTCAGTGCAGAGAATTTTTGGTTCTTATGGAAAAACATGATGGCTCCCCTTCATGTGTAAAGAAAAAAAACTTTGAAACACTAATTCAACGTAATTGGGGACAACCGGTATCTTACAATAACTTGGTAATGACAGATACTCCATCTGAGGTGTATTTGCCTGGTCAAGCAATATCTTTCAAAGTTACAGAAACAGGTCGTGGAAATCCATGTAACTCCATGTCGTTATCAATTACTAATTTGGATACTGATAAAATAGTGTGGAGCAGATCAGAGATTCATCCTTGTTTCTCTGATCCCAAAGATGATTTTTTCACACATGTGTCATATGTGCCGGATTCCAGAGTTTCAGAGTTATCTTTTGAGGAAACTGGTAACTATCAACTAAAAATTGAATCCAGACATGAAACACTAGAACATGGTTTTTCCATAAAACTTGGAGAATAGAAAATGAAGATTAGAATTCAAAAACTATCAAGGGAGAAAAAGATGATTTATTTTGTCGTCTTCCTGTTTGCCTTGAGTGCCTTTGGCATGATTCCAGTTGGCGTGATTGGAGCATATACTGCAGAACCGATGACCATTATATCCAACAGAACGCTGGATGATGGAACTGTAGCCAATGGGACAACTCACAAATTGTATCATCATGAAAGACTGCCTGAAGGAATTCAAAACAACATCTATGAATTTTTCAGGTATTCGCTTCCAGTCACCATGACTGGATATTTCCTTGTCCGTATTCCTGACTTTTCATATGACTATGTCGGAATTTTAGCGTGGGTTTTGTCCCTTGTTTCAATTCCTCTTGTAATGAAACACACATCAGAATTTCCAATTTGGAAAAGAGTTGTATTTGTTTATTTCATTGCAGTACAGGTATCCGGAATGTGGGCACTGTCACATGTCAACTTTGAATGCATTTCCTTTATTGACTATCCTATAAGGCCTGGACCTCCGTGCGGTGTTTAGAAAGTGAAAACTAGAATTTTGATAATCGGACTTGCTTGCGTTATTGCCGTTTTGATATTGCTGCTGATAATGCCTAGTTACATCTTAGCTGACATCACTCATTCCAATCTACCTTTCATATCCAGCATAATTCTAGAATCAGAACAATACGAGCCAGTTATGTCCTTTAAGAAAAAATATCCCGATTACACCATAATAGTTCCAGAACGACCCAATCCGGAGAATGAAAAAATAATCTATCAGCATCATAACGCCTCATTAAACAGAGTTGAGACACTCTCCATCAGCACCACTGATGAGGGGATATATGCAAACCTGAAATGCGGTGATTTTACCGATCATGATTCTGGGAGTGTGGGATTTGTTCTGAGGTATTACACGGAGGGAGATGTTGATGATTTCAGATGTGCGGATTACTCCGTGGATCCAGATACCCTGAAAAGACTCCATAGCGCAAAGAAGTTACTTGAAAATAGTGACATCCCAATAGATTCTGTCACTATCAACTATGAAAACAATTCCCTGTATGTGACAGTCTTTGACTCCTCAAAGGAGATCAACGATGAGAAAATCAACGACATTCTTCTTGCAGAAAACATTCCAGCCTTGGTCGCATATCATTCGAGTGGGCTTGACTCATGGGGAGATTCTGACGGGAGGAAATAGATAATGGACAAAACAAAAACTGCACTTGTAATCATGGGGATTGCTGTGATCATGCTCGGGTTGTTGCTTATTATCCCGGAGAATCATTCTGAGAACTTGGTCGCATCTGCATTACACCTGATGTCAGGCTCAATGTACGACTCAAAGCAGTATGAACCTGTAGTGGCATTCAAGGAAAAATACCCAGACTACACTATGCTGGAACAGTCAGATTATCCTAAAGGTGATAGATATGCCCGCATAGTCTACGCGTATACAAACTCTTCACTATACAGGACAGAGATATTGTCACTAAGCGGCCATTCTGCAAGTCCCTCGCTTACCCAGAAATGTATAGATGAAAATGATGATGATGTAAATATCAGATCTGCTAACTTGCAATATTTTTCAAAACAACATGTTGATGATTTTCAATGTGCAAACTATACGATAGACTATGACACTTTACAAAAATTGCACCAGACCAAAAGAATTCTGGAGCAGAGCTCATTTCCGATAAAGGGGATAAATTACAATTACGATAAGCAATCCCTAGAGATAAGGCTGTTCATGTTTTCGCAAGACGACTATGAGGAAAAGATCAATGCGATTCTCTTAGAAAATAACGTTGATGCATCAATAGAATATCAAGGGTATGGCATTGGCACATTGTCCTGAATTCGGATTTCAAAGGAAAAATCAGAACTCTTTATCAATGTGAGTAAAATATGAAAAAGCAAGCATTGAACCGTTTCAGACTTTCTACATTTCCCGTGGATGACTATGACACATCTGTTGTCAGAATAGAAAAAAGCAGGATGCAAGAAATCGGAATACGTGAAGGGGATACTGTAAAAATCTCGGGAGTGAAAAGTACAGGTGCA
>JAJCXK010000005.1 GCA_029263475.1 Candidatus Nitrosopumilus sp. | reverse complement strand
TATCCCTGCTCTGTCTCCAATTTTAAATTTAGTAACTTTATCTCCAATCTGAACTACTTTTCCAACCACTTCGTGACCTGGAACTGTTGGCAGTGTTGGTGGAATGCCGATATCTTTCCAGTCTCCTTCAATTCCATGAAGTTGTGAATGACAAACTCCGCAAGCTTCTAATTTCAATAAAATTTCATTTGATCTTTAAATTTCATGTTAATCAATATGTGTAATATTCAATGGGCTTGTTTCAATTTTATCACATTCTGAAAGTACCATTGCGCGCATTTTTTCCATAAATTTAGTAATCTATTGCGAAATTTTAACATTCGTTATTTTTAATCTTAGAATAATGATTTACTCGAATCAAAAATCTAATTCATGATCTATAAGCTTAAGTGCTCATAGTATCTGAGAATTCATGTCTGAAAGTATCAGTGAATCCTGTTTGGATTGTGGCACTCCTTTGGAATTAACAATTCAAGGTCAAAAGAAAAAACCATGTACTAAATGTGGTGCCTATCGTAGAAAAAGAGAATATTCTTAATCTCTTTATTTCAGTATATGAAAATCATTCTTAGATTATTATGGGATTATTCTTCTGAATTTAATATCCAGCGGGTGTTGAAATTATCATCAATCTGATAAATCCAATGGTCAGAGATTGGTCTATCCTAAGCAATAGGCCAATCTTGCTTTTACGCTAAGATTTATTTGCAAAATTAAAAAATTATACCTATGGCTGAAATTACAGATGAAGACCGTGAGAGAGTCAAATTATTACAACTCATCACAAGTTCTAGACATGAATTCAAAAAACTAACTCTTGAGCAATTAAAAAGATTACAAGAGCTAGTCGAAAAAAAAGATTACAGTCATGATAAAAAAGCACACAAATCTAAAGTCAAGTTGCTAGGAAGAATTAACGTTAGAATTTATGAATTAACTGAAGGAAAAGGAGTCTGGAATTAACATGATGCTAACTAGGTACAAATATTCAAACAGTTCTGATGAATTGTGATGGAAAATAATCTCATTCATGAAAGTAGTCCCTACTTACTTCAACATGCACATAACCCTGTTAATTGGTATGGCTGGAATGATGAGTCATTAAAAAAAGCAAAAGATGAAGACAAACCTATTTTCTTAAGCATTGGATACAGCGCTTGTCATTGGTGCCATGTTATGGCTCATGAATCTTTTGAAAATGAAGATGTGGCTGAATTTATGAATCAACATTTCATTAACATAAAAGTCGACAGAGAAGAGAGACCTGACATTGATGATATTTATCAAAAAGTTTGCCAAATAGCTACTGGCCAGGGTGGTTGGCCTTTAAGCATTTTCCTTACACCTGATCAAAAACCGTTCTATGTTGGAACCTATTTTCCTGTTTTGGATTCTTACGGACGTCCTGGATTTGGAAGCATTTGTAGACAACTCTCACAAGCATGGACAGAAAAACCAAAAGATATAGAAAAATCCGCTGAGAAATTTATTGGTGCATTACAAAAAACTGAAACAATTCAAACTCCTTCAAAATTAGAAAGAACTATTCTTGATGAAGCAGCTATGAACTTGTTTCAATTGGGAGATGCAACTTATGGTGGATTTGGTTCGGCACCAAAATTCCCCAATGCTGCAAATGTGTCATTTTTGTTTAGGTATGCAAAACTGTCTGGATTGGGAAAATTCAATGAATTTGCACTCAAAACTCTCAAAAAAATGGCAAATGGGGGCATCTTTGATCAAATAGGGGGGGGCTTTTCCAGATATTCCACTGATGCCAAATGGTTGGTTCCTCATTTTGAAAAAATGCTTTATGACAATGCACTGATTCCTGTAAACTATGCTGAAGCCTATCAGATTACTAAAGATCCTTTTTATCTTGATGTTTTAAAAAAGACACTTGATTTTGTTTTACGTGAAATGACTTCCTCTGAAGGTGGATTTTATTCTGCATATGATGCAGACTCTGAAGGTATAGAGGGAAAATTCTATGTGTGGAAAAAAAGTGAAATTAAAAAAATTCTAGGAAGTGATGCAGATCTATTTTGTTTATACTATGACGTAACTGATGGGGGAAATTGGGAAGGAAATAATATTCTATGCAATAATCTTAACATATCTGCAGTTGCTTTCAACTCTGGAAAATCTGAGTCTGAAGTTAGTGAAGTTTTAAAATCTTGCTCAGAAAAATTACTCAAAGTCCGTTCATCTAGAGTTCCTCCTGGATTAGATGACAAAGTATTGGTTTCATGGAATTCACTAATGATAACAGCATTTGCAAAAGGTTATCGAGTAACAGGAGATCAAAGATACCTTGATGCCGCAAAGAATTGCATCTCTTTCATAGAGCAAAAACTTTTGATAGATGAGAAATTATTACGAACTTACAAAAATGGAGTTGCAAAAATTGATGGTTATTTGGAGGATTATTCTTATTTTGTAAATGCATTACTAGATGTATTTGAAATTGAACCTGATGAAAAATATTTGAAATTATCTATAAAATTAGGACATCATTTAGTGAATCATTTCTGGGATTCAGAAAATAATAGTTTCTTTATGACTTCTGATGATCATGAAAAACTGATTATCCGGCCCAAGAGTAATTATGATTTATCTTTGCCATCTGGTAACTCTGTATCTGCCTTTGTCATGCTTAGACTATACCATCTATCTCAAGAAAAAACATTTCTTGAAATCACTACAAAAATAATGGAATCTCAGGCACAAATTGCAGCTGAAAACCCGTTTGGATTCGGATATCTACTAAATACAATTTCAATGCATATTCAAAAACCTGTAGAAATCACTTTGATTAATGCTGAAAATCCTGAAATACGGAAATCACTCCATTTGGATTATTTGCCGAATTCTATTTTGATTACCATTCAAAATTCCGCTCAACTGGAATCTCTTGTAAAATATCCCTTCTTTGCGGGTAAATTATTTGGAGATAAAACTAGTGTCTATGTTTGTAAGGATTTTACTTGCTCCTTACCTCTACATACTCTTGAAGAAATAAATTCAAATCTTTAGATTTTCTTCAAATCTGTAGCAATAATATTTCCAACTTGAGGCCTTCCCATACTGTCATATCTTGATCTCGGCATTGCTATTGTCATTTGAGTTTGTTGATATGATTTGATGTTTACCTTTGGTTGTGCTTGTAGAATTGCTTCCAATAATGGCATAACTTATTCTTTAATTTCTAAATCTAAATTTTTTGCAACATTTTCCATGATCATCTGTTGTTGTGAAATTGGTTCTGTCGTAATGTTTTCAATTAAAGTTAATTGGACCATTTGACCATTGTCTACTATTTGTGTAATTTTGAATTCATTTGTAGCTGACATCGCCATACTTTATTTCTTTGATGATTTATCTTTACCGAATTGCAAAATACAATACTACACCTGCAGTCACTACGGCAGCAGCAACTCCCAAGAAAAAAATTATCTTACTTCCATCAACGTTCATGGATTTCATTTATGATAGTTGGAATTAAACTATGCTGATTTTTTTATGAATTTACTTATTAATAATTTCTACATAAGTGTTTTAATAGAAATTTGCTAATGTTTGATATCGCATACTAATGGCATTCATACATCTGTAATGGTATAACAAGTCCAACATGAGTGATAAAGAATGCTCAAGTGGCATTCTTTCTCATTATGATTATTCCTCAGAATGAGTATTTTCAGGCATGATTTCTGCTTCGCTAGATGATAATTCTGCCTTTGGAGGATCAATGATTGATTTTTTGATTTGTGCTGCCCTGTCTTTTATGATCTGATTGAATTCCTTCATATCTTCTAAACTTGGAGTCTCCTGTTGATTCTGATATGCTTGCAAAAATCCAGAATACACACATCCTGTAATGATTCCAAATGCTGTATCTGGAATTGATTCTATCTCGGGAATGAAATTCTCTGCTATCTGTTTATATGATTCTGATTCACTAATGTAGTAATCGATTAAACTATCTATGAAATCTTTATTTTCTTTGGAAATTACCATCTTTATTTTCTTTATTCCCCAGTTTATTTAATTGTCTTTGATTAATCGTTTATTTATTCATGAACTCTTTGCAAGATGTTGTGGAAATTAGAATCCGATGAAGGTTATTTTAGAATATATGATTCTAAAAAACTCATTGCGGGATATTTTGACCCTGATTATGGGGATATATTCCCAAAAGCAAATTCTGAAGAAATTATTTCTTCTATGTTGAAAAATCATGATAATATTTTAGGAGGTATAATTATGGTTCCTCTTGTCAAATTTCGATTATTTGACACTGATTTAGATACCACAATAACTAATGTAGAATCTCAAGTAAATCGTGTCAATGATCATTTGCAAAAATGGAAATTATTTTTGTCTAAAATGAATTATGATTGGCATTCTGTAAGAATCTCTCACACTGACCAAGACATGCTTACTATAGCGTTTGAGAAAAAATTCTCAAAACCAACGCCTCTTGAAAACAAGGCCATACTTGAAGAACTCTTTGATACAATGGATAGTTTACAAAAATATGGTTTACTATGAAATATGAAAATCTAGGGTAAATGATCTTTTTTCCACTTTTCAGCCTCATTAAAACAATTAAACCACTCTACTTCGATCCCATTTGAATCAAATTCATTCATTTCATTTTTAAATTCTAAGTCACATTTGTTTTTCATATTCTCTGAGATTTGAATCACTTTTTGTTTTAGTACTTTATCTGGAGGTGAAAATTTATCTATTTCATCAAACTCTATTATTCCTGCTTTAGCTAATTGAAATTCAACTAGTCCTAGATTTTCATACTCATATGCTTCTTGAATTTGAGTATCTGATCTTACTTTGGCTAATTCATCTCCAGTTGTGATCCATTTGATATATTCAATATCACTTTTTAATTGAATTTCAGATGATATCTTGAACAATTCCACTGAACTTTCAAACAACTCCGGTGTAGACAAGTTATTATATTTAGAAATAATATTTTCAAATTTCTCTACATGTTCATCATAGTATTCTAGTAGTTCTTCTTTTGTAATGTCTCCTTCATCCCACTGTGTTTTTTCAGAATAAAATCTTGTCTGCAATTCTGTCACTTCCTGTTGAATTTGAGCAATTTCATTTCCAAATTGAAATCCTTTCTGTTTAGTTTGTTCTGCTGAATAATTATATGCGATAATTCCAACGATAATGATAATACCTATGGCAGTAATAGTGATATTTTGAATTTTATTTTTTTTCAAAGATAATCTATGTAATTTCCTTCGTCGTCTAACTTTAATTCAATTGTAAATTCAGTACCGCTGATAAAAGAGTCATTTCGTGTAGTTCTAACTCTTCCAATAACTAACTCATATGGCCAAATTTCTACTACGATTGAGCCTACTGTAACTATTGGGGTCTCTGTGATCTCCATATCTTCACGTTTCACCCCATGTCTTTCAAGCATGTGAATGGCGTGGTCTAATAATGGTTCTGGATTATTGTAATTTAGTACCCAAACTTTTCCTTCATAATTAATTTTTTGCAATTTGAAACAATCCTAAATTTACTCATATAACAATTATTCGGGAACTATGACATTTAGGGTCATTGTGCTAACTACTCTGGAGAGTTTCCTGATAGTCGCAATCACCTTTTCAAATTCATCCTGATTTTCAGTCTGAATTTCAGCAATCACATCATATGCTCCAAAAGTAAGATATGCATTGTTAATGTCTTGCATTTGTTTTAATTCATCTACAATGTATTCTTCTGCTCCTAAGTCACAATTTAATAAAATGAATCCTTTGTGCATTGGTTTATCTTAAAATAATTGAGTAGTTCTGGTCTTTAAGTTTTACAGTATTACCATCTACTACGTCCACCATAGCTATTTTTGTTTCCATCTTTATCACTGCTTCTTCTTTTACTTCTATCATCTCGTGGATTTCCTCCTCCTCTGGAACCTCCATATCCGCCAGAGCGTCCGCCTCTGGAATAATTAGATCTTGATTGCCCTCCATATCTTCTTGATGGAGTTTGTCTTTTTAGTGGGTCTGGAATTGAAATTTGAATTCCCATCTCTTGATTTAAATCTGTAATTGGAACTTTGATCTGGCGTTTGACTAGATTCCAATCTCCTACTGATGAATATGATACAAATGTGATTGCTCTTCCTTTTGCACCTGCTCTTGCGGTTCTTCCAATCCTGTGAAAATATGCCATCTCTTGATTTGGTACATCATAATTTACTACTAATTCTACTCTAGGAACATCGATTCCTCTTGAAGCTACATCTGTTGCAACAAGAATATCTGCTTTACCGCTTCTAAATTTACCCATAGATTGTTCTCTTCTATGCTGTGACATATCTCCCTCAATAGCTACGGCGTTGTATTTTTCTTGATGGAGGAATTTTGCAACATCTCTGGTTCTATATTTCGTTGAACAGAATACAATGATTTGCCCTTTAACTGGTTTAATGAAATCTATTAGATATTTGAATTTGTCACGATCTTTAATTACTAAATATGATTGGTCTATTCCTTCTCCACTAAGATCATCTGCATCTAGTAAGAATTGTTTTGGATTATTCAGATATTCTTCTGATAATCTTAAAATCTCAGTTGGCATTGTTGCTGAAAACAATGACATAACTCTATCTTCAGGAGCTAAATCTAAAATGAATGAAATATCATCAACAAATCCCATATCTAACATTGTATCTGCTTCATCAAGAACAATGTGAGAAATATCTCGCAGTTCAATTGATCCTCTTTTGAGATGATCGATTAGCCTACCTGGAGTGGCAACAACAATTTCAACACCTCTGTGAAGTGCATCTAATTGAATTCCCATTCCTTGCCCTCCATAGACAGTTGCAATTCTAATTCCTGTATGTTTTCCAAATTTTTTGATTTCTTCACTGATTTGCATGGCCAATTCTCTTGTTGGTGCCATGATCAAACCCTGGATTCCTTGTTTAGGTTGAATTTTTTCTAACATTGATAATGCAAATGCTGCAGTTTTTCCTGAACCTGTATGTGCTTGTCCAACAACATCTCTTCCTGAAAGTAAAACTGGGATTACTGCTTCTTGAATTGGAAATGCATCTTCGAAACCTTGATCAATAATTCCTTTCAGCACATCGTCGCTTAATCCTAGATATTTAAATTTTGTCATTTTATTTTTTCTCATTGGCAATGACGAAAAAGCTCATTGCCCACTCTTCATTATTCTGATGCTTGATGCCGATTGTGGTCTAATAAACGCTTTTTATTTTTTTATGAATTTAATTGAGCATCGATTACTTTTTTAAAACTCTCAAATGGCTGTGCTCCTTTTAATTCAACAAATCCAATTTGATCATTTCCTACAAAGAATCCAGGTGTTCCTGAAACACCATAATCTCTTCCGTCATTAAGATCGTTTTGAATTTCTGGAATGTGTTTTCCACTATTAAGACACGAATCAAATAATTCTTGATCTAATTGTATGTCTGATGCATATTGACTGAATAATGATAATGCATCAATAGTTTCTAGATTATTCCAGTTATTTTGATTTTCAAATAATGTATCATGCATTTCTCTAAATTTGTTTTGATCATTTGCACATTCAGCTGCAACTGATGCTGATAATGCATTTGGATGAATGCTTTGAATGGGGAAATCTCTAAAAACTAATTTTACTTTGTCTTGTTCGATATATTCCTCTAATAGTAATGGTAATGTTTGAATGTGGAATCTTGCACAAAATGGACACTGAAAGTCTGAAAATTCAACAATAGTGATTGGAGCATCAGGATTCCCTATAATTGGGTCATTATCGATTGAAATCTTTACTGGCTCTGCTACTTGTTTAGTAGGTAATTTATTTTGTAATAGTTTCAACTCTAGTTTTGCCATTGCCTCATCAAGATCTTCTGTTGAAATCTGGTTTGAATTTAGATTTGATGTGTATGACCCTACAAAGAATGCTGAAACTCCAACTAGAATTATTATTCCTAAGAGTAATCCATTAAAAGTAGATTTTTTTACAGAAATTTTTTCATTATTACTTTGATTTATTTCTGAATTATCTAAATTCATTTTAATTAAATCTAAATCTAGCATACTTAATCGTATTGCCAAATCTTGGATTTGGTCTGATATAGAAATGAAAAGCCAATGACGGGATTTAGTCAAAAAGATTCAAGCTAGGAGTGATTCCAACCTTTACCATTTCCCGAAACCCAATGATTTATCATGATGAGAAAATTATAGAAACGATTATGGTTGATGAACTGAAAAAAACCATATCTATAAAGATAAAAAAATTGGATATTTTTCCAAACCACTTTTTTGGAATTGCCAAGATAAACAGAGAGGATTACAAGATTAACATTCAAGGCCAGAGTATGTTGAGAGAAAAATTAATCAAACTGCCGATAAAATTTAAAGATGAAAAGGCACTATTACGCTTAAGCGGCATTAATGATGCTTTTTTTGAAGAAATTGTAAACTACAGAGGGGAATCAGAATGGATTGAGGTAGATTCGGATGGAATATTGTGCTATTTAGCAGATCATCAGGACCAAATTGACACCATAGATATTCTAAGTAGATTTTAAATTCTGTTTTTTATCATTCCCAAAAAATAATTTCAAATATACAACAATGTCAGAATCATGAGTCAAAAGTGTTATCTAGACTTTGGGCATAATACTGATTCTTGATTTAGTGGAGATTGCTATTATTGAAACTAGTGCAATCATCAAAACCATGACAGTTATTGTACCAAATTCAGGTATTGCCTGAGTCCCAATCACGTCAATTGTGTGAATACTATGTTCATAACTTATCTCAATTTCAGTTTCTGTTTCAGTGTTTGCAGTTACAATTGTTTTGTCATTTGCAACTAACTCACCATCAATCATGATTTTCATATTGCCACTCACCATACTCTTTGGAATTGAAATGTGACTCACTCCTTTGGTTCCAGATTGACCCTCAACTACTACGGATACTTTCTTTTCTTCACCATCAAACTTTACAGAGTTTACAGTAGAGTTTGTGGCAACTTTGACATCAAAGTTACCATGATCTTTTACATCAATCTTGAATACATGTGGCGGAACAACGACTATTTTTGTACTTGAACCAACACTGGATTGTATTTTGATACCAGTTGGATCAGTTACATTACTATCCAACTCGACAGTTACTGTATAGGAACCCTTTGCAGCATCTGGATGTAAAGAAAATTCTGTAGAATAAGTACCGTCTGCAGTAATTTGTGTATCTACATCATAAATCACATTTTTAGTCTTGTCAAAGACCTTGATTGTCACAATATTGTTGTTCGAGCCAGATAGTAATTCTGTCCACAAAGAACCCTGAATGGACACACTATCGCCTGGTTTGTATAGATGCTGATTGGTTTGCAACCCAACTGAGCTTTTTGCACTAACTGCAGGCATCGGATACTTTGTAGGCAATCCAACGGATGCTGCTATGTCACCTTTTGCACTAACTGCAATGTTTCCTACAGATGTCTTCATCTCAGTTTTAGCCTCTGATTTTGCTTCAGATTTTTGTGATGCTTGAGATGAATTTGATTCATCTTTTGTCTTAGTTTCTGTTTTTACTTCACCCTTTGTTTGGGATTCAATACTTGCAGAAGATTCAGTTTCAATTTCAACTCCAACTTCAGTTTCAACTTCCGATTCTACCTCAATGTTTGTTTGTGCATGTATAATAGAAGATACTGGAAAAACCATCAAAGACAATAATACTAATGTAAATATCGATTTAATCATGATATAACAACAAGCAGAAATCTTACTTAAAGATGACCTAAATCCATATAATCCTGAAATCTTTCTTGGGGATTATATCATCCATAATTATTCTAGTTGAATTATTAACTTAAGCATATTGTCTCTCAGTTCTCGCACCTGTTGAACTTGCGATGCAAATGATGTTTTAAAATTTGTATTAACTCGAGTGCTTTCCAAGGTGATATCAGTCCATCTCAATCTCAACAATAGTTTGATCATCGTAATACTCTGCAAATTTATCTCCCGGTCTCTTACTCTTTTTCATTGTGTCTTTGTATTTCCTGATGAATCCTTCAGCCTTTTGTCGGGTTGAGAATATTCTGATGTTTCCGTCAATGTAACCATCATTACCATGATATCCGTCGACTACAACAAAACAAACGTTTGGTTCGGTCATAATTCTATCTCCTTATAGCCATGTTTTACATTCCTCTTTGTGTTGGACTTGCAAATAATTCTCAAAGACACAAAGGCCAGAATTGGGGATTTCAACACTGCCAACAAAAGTAGATAGTCACTTATCTCCAGCACAATTAACAATCTCTTATCTTTTTGATAAATTTTTGTCAGTTTCTGTTTGCTATTTTTAATCAACCCTTCTAAGCAATCAACGCAAGGATCTGTTAAATCTCAATCAATTTTTTCTTGCAGGTGGGACAAAATATCGCCAAAACACCATGCTCCAAGAACTGTGTAAACTCACAATCAGTACACTTCCAAACACTCATCATTGTCACGATGTAGTTCTATGACAAACTGGAATAATAATAGGATCATTTGGGAACTGAACATTTGTTTATGCCGAAGGCAGTCATCATGAAATAGACAGAAATCAAAACCACTTGGTTGCATATGGCAACTACCATTACATGAAGGCTGTTTATGTAATGTTTGGAATTACTTGATTGCTGTCATATACAGTACGCAGTTGGGGAATAAAAAGAGATGTGTGCAAACATCAAACATTTGTTTAGAAAATATGTGAAATTTTGATTTTATAAAACCAAATCACAAAGTACTTTTTTTAATTATGATTGTTTACTGGAATTATGACTAGAACGCAAAGGAGACGGGATACGGCAAATCCTACAAGGGATGGAAAACACAATCCTGTATGTATTGATCCCAACTGCAAGGATTGCAGCTAAAATACGAGCCGGTTTTCCAGCCCAATTATTTTAGACTAACAAAAATGTCATGCATGGTGTTTAGAGTCTCTTTCTAATTCTGACTATCATCATTGCAGGTATTCCAACATACATTCCTACATTGAGTAATAACAAATTGATTCCATATCCCAAAATATCTTGAACATCTGATGTTTCTTTATGAAAGTCAATGACGGGATTTAGTCAAAAAGATTCAAGTCAATTAGGATGAATCATGGGCAAGCATCAGTTTGAATGCACATTATACTGCATACAAGCCACAATGTGATCTTCGATCTCTTCTGTAATTAAAAAATGCCTATTGCATTTTCCACATACACCGTCAATATAGTAATCATCCTTTCCAGGAATCCCAACCGGAGGTCGCATAAGGTTATTTGAATTACCTCATATTAATAGAGCCCAGTTTACAAAAATAACAAATAATATTTTTGTAATCTAATTAGATCTAACTTTTAAATAAATTCATTAACAAACTCTTGCTAAGATAGGGGCCATGGTAAAATCAAATTCAGATGATGAAGACAAAGAAGACCTTGTGGGAATTACTTTTCGAATTGCGGAACCCACAATGGAAAGAATGAAAAAACTTGCAAAAATTGAAAAGACAAAAGTCGCATCAATCCTAAGAAGGTTATCAAACAGATACGTCGGATTCGGGGTTATCGCAGAACGAAGACGGGAGCACTCTATGCCCAGAGACATTGTTAAAATTTTGTTTTCAGAATTATCTGATGAACAAATGAAGGCAATTGAAGAAAAATATTTCAGGATAGCCCTCAATGATTTAAAGGCCAGATATACACAAATTGACTGTAAAACTGTAGAGAGCGCATTGATGACATGGGCAAGGTATAATGATCTACATTTTAACATCGAAAAAGGAAATAAGGGCAATGAGTTCTGGATTCTGTGTCAACATGCATTTGGAAAAAACTGGGCAATTTCGTTTAGTAGAGTGATTACTAGACTATTACAATACAATAACCAGTGCATGGTCATACAAAATGACCTTGAAGCAGACGAGTACGTACTTCGCATTCATTATAGATTGGGAGTAGAATTAGATCAAAAAGAATTGTAAGAAATTTACCTGATTTTTAGTCTATTTTACACACAAAATATTCATTCAAGTTAAGATCTTTGAAAATAGGAAATATGTCTAAAATATGACTAAAATTACTGATTTCTATCCGATACAACTAAAGTTTCTGGCATCATAGAATGATCAAGTTAACATTGCCCTGCTGATTGGAAGCAACACGCGCATCCAAACAGCATCGTATCAATGCGAGGGAATATTTTTCTAATCCCTTACAGGAATCCTACTCATGAGTACCCCACAACCTGTATCAAATTGGTGGTACCTTTTACCGATTATCTTTGGAATTATTGGAGGAATAATCGCATGGTTCCGTTTTAGAAAAATTCACCCAAGCAAAGCCCGAATGTTTATCATTGTAGGACTTGTTTTGACTCTGGTTTTGGGGGTTGCAGGTGATTATCTGATAGACCCATGGTTTGAGGAATTTGAGCAAGTTAATCAGTGGTGT
>JAJCXK010000004.1 GCA_029263475.1 Candidatus Nitrosopumilus sp. | reverse complement strand
GGAAGGAAGGAAGGAAGGAAGGAAGGAAGGAAGGAAGGAAGGAAGGAAGGAAGGAAGGAAGGAAGGAAGGAATCTGAAATTATGCCAAGGCTATAATTTCATCAAACATTTGTTGGTTCTCTTCAAACAGAGGGGAAACAAAAAATGTTGTAATTCCGCCACCCTGAAACTTTTCAACCAGATGATTATCTTCCAAGGCCTTTAGATGATGTGATGCACTCTTGTAATCTATTTCAATATTTTTTGATACTTGATTTGGATTACTTGGTCTGTTTCTTAGAAGTGCAATGATTTTTACGCGATTTGCTGCGCCTCTGGTTGAAACAAACAGACTCCAGAAAACTTTTTTCAATTCCGGATGTACAGGCGTTCGAATGGATTTGATTGTGGTTTGATACATGATTAGTATATGATATCATGATAGCATATATTAATATATCTATAATTGATATCATGCTATCATCTTATATGTAGGCATGATATACAGGAAATATGGCAAAAGATATGCTTGTTAGAGGCGTGGATGAGGAAATATACTCATCATTAGGAGATGCTGCAAAAGAGAAAGGGATTTCAATTAACTCACTAGTGAAAGATGCCATTGATTCATGGCTATCAAAAAAAGATGATGACGTAGAGATTCATCACCTAGTTTTGTATTCTGATGATAAATCCATGATGAGTCTTTTAAAATCTCTAGATTATTTTGCAAAAAAAAGCGGATGGTTCAGATGTCATTGTGGTTCTGATGAAAATTCTGCAGTAAAAATGCTAGATGAGATGAAATGGTATAATGGAACAATTATTCCATACGACACCAGTTCAAAAAAAATTACAGATTATTGTGGAGGTGTTATGCAAAAAATATCCAAAAAATCCAAAGGACAACCTATTTGCTGTGTAGATTTTATAGTTGGAGACATTGCCAATCAGAAATCATTGTCTCAAGCAGTAAAAGTTGAACATGAATACAACAAAAACAGGACTAGCGGATTGATGTTTTGTCCATACAAGACACCAGATTTACTTTCAGCAGGAATTGAAGATATGATAGAACTATTTGAAGAGCATGATCAGATATTCATTTTGAAAGGAGACAAAGTGTACAAACTTCATCTAACCTTAGAAAGTACTCATAAAATGATAATGAAATGATATTTTTGTAATAATTTTAAAAATTAATCAGTATTGAATCCATTTTAGTGATAATAGTGGTCACATGATCAACAAGTTCACACTGAGTATGATCAATCCAAGACTCGTCATCAATATCATCGACATAGTTTTGATAAATCGCTTAATTCCATACTTTGCAAAACAAAAAGGAAAAGGAAAGTTGAGATGAGTCATTGTTCTCTTATTGATTATCTATTTTTCCTGATTCTCTTACCACATCATTGAAGGTCATGAGTGGCACAATTTTTACCTCGTTGAAGCTTGCCACACCACCATCAATTGCAAATTTCTGTATCAGATGAGGATCTTCTGGATCAACTATCCAAATGAGGGTATGTTCCAGTCCTGAGTGGTATTATCCAATTATTTTGTTGATTTTGTATTGGGACAATAAAGAATCCGTATCACTTTCAACAATTTTTCTAGCCAGATTCCTGCTTTCCGAACTGTTCAGTGGACAATCTTTGATTTCGTGTCTTCCGTAAATTCCGTATAACGCCATATTCTATTTCACCCCCTCTCCCATCTTTTGATATTCTAGGATTGCAACACTAGTACCTTGGTTTGTCATTATACGTTCAAAGTTAAGAAAAAAAGGAAAAACCTTGCCTAGCTCAACGCACCGTCTAGCATGGTCTTGAAGGATTCTTTTGTAGAAGCTCCCACTTTTTGGGTGACTATCTTGCCATTTTTGAAGATGACAAGGGTGGGAATGCTAAGCACATTGTATTTTTGCGCAAGTTCGCCGTTTTCATCGACGTTGATCTTGACAAAATCCACCTTGCCGTCATATTCCCCTGAGAGCTCCTCGACAACTGGAGATACGGACCTGCAAGGACCGCACCACTCGGCCCAAAAGTCAACAAAGACAGGACGGGCAGAGTTTAGAACCTGTTGTTCAAACTGCTGTGAATTTTTTATTTCGTTCACCATAATCTTATCACTCTTCAATTTTCCTCACGACGATAATTTGAGAATCTGCTTTAGCTTGAAATCGCATGTCATGTCCGCGAACCAGATCACCATCGGTAACATTTTGTCCGTTTAGCGTTGCGTTCCCGTTTGTAACGTATGCGATAAACTTGCCATCAAGGCTTACAGTTTGACTTGTACCTACCAGTCCGACGTCAAGTGTCGTATGACTTACAAACGTTTCATTTTGATTCTCATCCCCACCATAGACTCGAGTAACTTTTCCCTGCTGCAAGGAATATGATTTGTATCCTGCAGACTCTCCTGACTTTTCAGGAATCACCCAGATCTGGATCATCCTATTTTCTTTGTCATCAGGATTAACCTCGTTGTGTGAAAATCCCTCACTGCCTGCACGCTGAACCTGTACATGATTGGACTCTATCGTTGTTCCCTGCTGTAATGTTCCCTCATGAGAAATTCTTCCATCAACGACAACAGAGATTACATCTATCTCCTTGTGGGGATGAAGATGAGTCTCGCCGTTTGGAACAAATTTTGCGTCAGCCAAATAGACAAAGTTTCCAATTCCAGGCCAAGCGCCAGAGTCAGTACTGCCAAAGACTTTGGGATCAATTACCAGGCGATGTTCACGTATTCCTGCAAACCCTCCCAGTTTGAGATCGTCCCTATGCAATACCTGTAATGCCATCATGATGATCTCCCAGCAAAGGGTAACGTAGTTGCAAGGAGTAACAATTTGTCATTTTTGAGGCTGATTTTGCCTTGATTTTGTACAAAGTAACTATCCATTGTATAGTTAGTATACTAATCACTATATTAATTGGGCAGTGAATTAGCTGTAACCAGATATAGAAAAGGTAAGTTACAATTTCCTATTAACTATAATAAAGTAAGCAATAAATACGAATGCTGAAAAATCTCATCATGATCGATCAAAAACCAACAGACATGATGGACTGTTCTGCTGCGGACATGATGAATTGTTCTGCTGCGGACATGATGAAGTGCTGTCCCATTGACAATACCTTTAAGATTATTGGAAAAAAATTCACCATTCACATTATTCGCAACATGTCCATGATGGGACAGACAAGATTCAATCAGCTTCTGGATAACATCGAAGATTCAAATCCAAAGACATTGTCTGCAAGACTGAAAGAGATGGAAAAGGCCAATCTAATTTCACGCAAGGTATACGATGAGACACCAATCAGAATAGAATACACGCTGACAAAAAAGGGAAAGGATCTGGAGGGAATCATAGGTCAGATGGCGGCATTTTCCATGAAACACTATCCAAAAGATATTTTCAAGGACGGAAAGTCACGCAGCCTAAAGCAAGCATTCAAGAAACCCATCACTTTATTGAATTAGCTTCTGGATCTTGTCCTTAGTTTGACATTGCAGCACGGACATCTAATATCCACAGTCTTTACAAACAAGGAGCAGTTTGTACATCTCTTGTAGCCTGAAGAATATTTCAATCCGTTTGAAATTTTTTCTCCCTCATATCTCTTACAGACTCCCTTGCAAACTTGTCCCATGACATCTGTAGAATTACAAAGAAGTTAAGTTGTATAGTTACCAAAGGGAAAGTTAATTTCGATCGTTTCACTTTCTACTATAAATATACAATAGGTATCTACTTACTTTAGGTAAGTTAGATGAGAATGACAACAAAGAAAAACTACGACGCAAGAACGGCATCCTTTAAGATTGTTCTAAGAGACATCACCCCAATCAATGCCACGCTCATTCTTACCTTGCTCCAAAGATCAGGAGGTGAAATGTATGGAATGTAACGGACCACAATGCTCAACTTCACGCACGAATTCATGTGATAGCAGTTCAGAATCCTGTAGCTGTGACGGAGGCTGCGAATGCCCCTCAGGCCAGGATATGCTGAAATTTGCAGAAATCATGTGGCACAAAGCTGCTATGGCTGCGATGTTTGAAGTTAAAAAAGACAAAATAAAATCAAGATTGGAAAAATCATTCGGACCCACACTAGACAAGGGTGCAGATGCGATAGTCGAGGCAATATCCAAGAAAATTAAGAATGCTGTCCAAAGTTCAAAAACAGAACAAGAGCTGCACAACAAGTTGTCTTCAATTTTGACTGAAGCGACAAACTAGAATTTTTTTTAATCTAGATTTTTTATTTTTTTAAAGCGATAAATACAGAGATTCAATCATCATTATTGAGATGGATACCTTTGAAGCAATTAAGCAACGTCGTGCCGTAAAGCACTATGATCCAAATCACAAACTTACAGATGACGAAGTAAACAAAATGCTATCACTGGCAGTATTATCACCAACCTCATTTAACATGCAAAATTGGAGATTCGTAGTTATCAAAGATTCTGAAATTAGAAAGCAGATTCGTGCAGCAGCTTGGGATCAAGCTCAGGTCACAGACGCATCAGTGCTCATTGTGATATGTGCAGACTTGAAGGCATGGAAAGACAATCCTGGCCAATACTGGAAGGATGCGCCAAAAGAAGCCCAAGAGTTTCTCGTATCTGCAATGGGACCATTTTACGATGGAAAGGAAGAACTTCAAAGAGACGAGGCCATGAGATCTTGCGGCATTGCATCTCAGACAATTATGCTAACTGCAAAATCAATGGGATATGATTCAAATCCCATGATAGGTTTTGATCCTAAAAAAGTTGCAGAAATAATAAAGCTGCCAGAGAATCATGTGATATCCATGCTGATGGCAATCGGAAAGCAGACAAAGCCCGCAATGCCTCGCGGAGGACAGCTGCCACTTGACAAAGTCGTTTTTACGGACAAATTTTCATAAAGCATGAAAATTATGTCTTAAGATATGGTCAAGACTCCCCTATACAGCGACAAACATCTTTCAATTTTTGAGAATAGAATACTGTTCAAATCATGGGTTTTGCCGTGGGGTAAGAAAGATGTGCACGTTTCACATATCAAGAAAATTTCTGAAAGAGAAATTGGCATGTCTTCAGGACGGCTACGCATATCTGGAACGGGAAACTTTAGGGATTGGTTTCATTTTGATGCCACAAGACCCTCAAAAAGCAAGGCAATCGTTTTAGAGACTGATTATAAAATTTACAAGAGACTGTGGATCACTCCGGAAAGACATGCTGCGGCATTGAATGTTTTAAAAAACTGGCTTGAATAGGTACAATTACAGATGACAGACAATTCCAGCTTAAAATCAATTGAATCCCTAAACAAGAAGATTGCAGGCTGCAAGAAATGTCCCAGGTTGTCAGTGTACATCAGAGATGTTGCAAAAAACAAGGTAAGACGATTCAAGGAAGAGAAATACTATGGCAGACCACTTTCTGGATTCGGGGACATCAAAGCAAAATTACTAATCGTCGGATTGGCACCTGCAGCGCACGGAGGTAACAGAACAGGACGAATGTTTACAGGTGATTCTTCTGGCGACTGGGTAGCCAAGGTAATGCACAAACATGGATTCGCATCCATTCCAACGAGTCAAACTGCAGATGACGGGTTGGTGTTACACAATGCATACATTACAGCCGCAGTAAGATGTGCACCGCCACAAAACAAACCGACTCGTGAAGAAATGGACACGTGCTTTGGATATCTTGAACAAGAAAAAGAAATTATGAAAAATGTCACGACAATTTTGTGTCTTGGAAAGATAGCATATGACGCAGCATGCAAATTGTACAATGTAAAGCCAGAAAAATTTGGCCACAGCAAGATATTCAGCTACGATGGATTCAAGATTCTCACGTCATACCATCCTTCAAAGCAAAACACTCAGACAGGAAGGCTGACTTGGAATCAATGGTCTGCAGTGTTTACAAAAGCAAAAAATCTAACAAAATAATTAGATCTTAGAACATCAAATGCACAGAGAAACATATCAGATTCAATATGATGTGAAAGCAACAAAAAAATGAGACATGCGTTGTAAGAAGAATTTCTAAATCAGATTGCATTCAAACGCCCAATCAAAATCAAAAATTAGACAAAATGAAGATTAGAAGACAGAGATTCTAGGAAGTCCTCTGCCTGCCAAGCAATATGCGTTGGCATGCAGCACGACAATGGGACACATTACAGATATCCCAATTCTGCCTTCGTTATTTGTGCGTGAAATAGAATAATAAAGCAGATCACTTAAAATACATAAATTTGTATGGATTTGATTAAAAAATCAAATGAACTTAAAGAAGTTGATCAGAATTACTTAAATTTAATTTTTGAATACTAATAATGACGAGGTACGTCATACCTGCTGAAATTCAAGGAAAAATCTTTGAGGAAGTGGGCAGATGGAGGAAGGAAAACACGACAGAAGCACACCAGAATTCGTGGCTTTCCAGCACACCTCGTTGTAATTTTTACAAAACAAGTTTAATCATTTTCATCAAGACTTGTCAGTGAACAGAATTTTGCAATCTATTCTGAGTTTATAGATAATCCAAATCAATAACAGATGAGCATACAGTGTAACTAGGATAAAATTTCACGCAGGTTATTCGAAGTCAATTTTTTGATACTTTTGCGGGCTTCTTAGCTTCTGCTTTTGCGGGCTTCTTAGATTTGACAGATTCTTTTGCAAGAGTTGAACGTGTATTTTTAAAATCAGATACTGATTTGGCAGTTTTCTGTTTAGTTTTTTCTTGTTTTAGTTTTATTTTCTTGATATCTTCACTGATTTTCTGTTCAGTTTTTTCTTGTTTTAGTTTTAGTTTTTCAAAGATACGTTTTTCCTTCTCCAATTGTTTTAAGAGAGCATTTTGTTCTTTCAGATTAGTTTCTTCTACTTTTTTCTGAACATCAAGATCTTCTTTTTCTTTGGAAATTGAAAGAACCAATTCAAGACGATGTTGTTTTGAGTTTATTAATTTCTCTCGTTCGGATTGTAGTGAATCTTTCATTTTTTCATATTTGGATAGAGTTTGCCGTTCTTCTTCTATTTGCGCAAGCAATGAATCGTATTCAGTTTGGGTTGACTCAAGCTTTTTCTTTTCTGACTGCAGCTTGGCGAGGTTTTCGGATTGTGACTTGGTGTTGGCTGCGATGTCCTTCTTCTCCTGATCAATCTGGGTTAGAAGAGAATCGTATTTGGCCTGGGTTGACTCAAGCTTTTTCTTTTCTGACTGCAGCTTGGCGAGGTTTTCGGATTGGGACTTGGAATCGTCTTCAAGCTTTTTCTTTTCTGACTGTAGTTTAGTGAGATTTTCTGACTGCTGTTGGCTGTTGGCTGCGATGTCCTTCTTCTCCTGATCAATCTGTTTCAGCAAAGCGTTGTATTCGGCCTGGGTTGACTCTAGTGATGTCTTTTCTGACTGCAGTTTAGTGAGATTTTCGGATTGTAAT
>JAJCXK010000003.1 GCA_029263475.1 Candidatus Nitrosopumilus sp. | reverse complement strand
AACAGGAATGCAGTTTTGCACCCAGTCAGATTTTTTCAATTCTTTGTCTTGGAATGACAAATAGTATTGATCAGCGATCAACAGAGATGCCATTATCATGGTAATTATTCCCAGAATTGTCAAAAGTCTAGTCTTCATTTTTTAGAAACATCCATTATTTTTGAGAATGGTAGGAGAAAAGTATGGCAACTCAAAAGTTTGTTGACTGTAACCATTGGCAAAACACTGGTACATGTATGTCAAGTCATTTCCTTGGAAATTGCCTACTGCCAAAAATGCCATATGGTTATCCTGTTTCATCTCATACACAATTGCAGGCTCTTGATCTAGAACCCTTACTATCCTGTATTCACTGTCAGGATACATGTCAAGAAAAGTCTGAACCGTCTCTGAATTGCTTGCAGTTTCTACAATGTACTCATCTGAGAGTATTATGTGAAGAATCAAGTTAGCAGTTCCAAATGTCACAAATGCAATTGTTACTAAAATTATCATTCCAATAATCATTAAAAGCCTAGTTTTCATTGGTTCACGTCTTTCATGCTGTTAGTGTTTTGTTTTCTTCGAACAATAATGCCTGCAATAGTTGTAATGATTCCACCATAAACCAAATGAGTGGGCATTTTATCTATTAGTTTTACCCATAAAGGAATATCACTCAAATGAATTGATTCAGAAGAAAGGCCGTGAGGCGTTAATTCTATTCCCATAACACCAATTAGAAATAGAATGAGACCAACAGTAATTATTTTAGTACCTAGCCTTTTTATCATAATCTCAAAAATTTTCTTTCTAATCAGAATAAGGATACTTGCTGCAATCAGATAATAGTTAAGTGGAATCATAAATCTGAGGAAATTAAATTCTTGGGTTTCAAGCATTAATGGAACCAATGCAAATATAGGGATAATTAATCCAAACATTATCACAGATATCAAAAGTCTAGTCTTCATTTTCTATTTCTCCAAATACATCCTCACCATATTGTTTAACAGCATTCATGCCGCTATTCAGATCTTTTTGATTCTCAAAATAGCATGTGAAATTATCTTCATTCCAGACTCCATTGTTTTCTGTACACCAATCAAAAGAAAGTTCCATGTCTTTTAAATTCAAAGGAGAAAATTTGATTGTTAAAGAGTTGTTATGTGCGGAATATCTGTCCGCGTTATCATTACTCAAAATTATGTCTTCAAACTGTTTATCATTTAGAAAATATTGAGCGATAGGATCTTGTGACGGACCTAAAACAAAGAAAATGGTTGATAATGAGATGATAATTCCAATCATTATCAAAATCCTAGTCTTCATTCTCTAGTCCCCAACGATATGGTTCTTCAACGATTATTGGAATATCAAATGGGATTAGCTGCTCTGCTCTGGCCTCATAGTATTCTTTAGCGTCAGGCATTGCATCCAGTATGGCTTCGTTGAATTCAATTAGAATTGCGGTATTGTTGGACCAAATTGCAGACAAAGGGATTTCAGAATTTTGCAATATTGCAGATCCAATTGCTTGCTTGTCCTGAAAGGTTAGCATGTCAACATCATCAGGAATAATATGGATTTAACCGCCACCCATATGGTCAGAGGCTATGCTTCCAGGCAGAGGCAACGTTCGAGAAGGCCAAT
This sequence comes from Candidatus Nitrosopumilus sp., assembly GCA_029263475.1. Classification (GTDB taxonomy): domain Archaea; phylum Thermoproteota; class Nitrososphaeria; order Nitrososphaerales; family Nitrosopumilaceae; genus Nitrosopumilus. The sequence continues at coordinate 10,327 of JAJCXK010000003.1, read as the reverse complement.
CATACACACCAGACTTGTCAAAAGTCATGGATCCAGTAGTCAGCGGTAAAATTGTTGGACCATGCCAATTAGGATTTATCCAACCGCATCACCTTGGATTCTAATCGGCATCAGATTATTATTTTGAAAATCAACTACAATGTCCTTGTTGCCTGAAATTACAAAATTATGTGGAACCACTCGAGATTCGTTGATGTCTTGATCTCTTATGATTATTGTGTTATTTTTACTAAGTATCGATTCAGAAGATAATTGCACGCCAGTATCAAAGAATTGCAGTTTGGTTATGTGTACCGGCTGATCTATTTTGGCCAGCTGTGTCATGCCAGTTAATCTATACGTGTTTCCATCAGTGCCATTTACAAATGCTTCAAATGATATGTGAGGAGGCAATGATGTAAGAACCATTCCGGGATATGCTTTGAAATCAGGATTGACAGCTGAGATATTTTGCCTGTTTAACTCATTTAACATTTCATTTTTTATTACTAGAGCACCTAGTTTTTCAAAAAATAAATCATCGTGAATGTCATAATAAGACATCATGCTATCAAAACTTTCATCCTGCCATTGTGAAACTGTTTTATCAAGATACGTGTCTTGAGTTACAGGTTTTGTATCAACATAATTAAAATGGCTTGAAGTATTTCTGCTTGCAAATTGGTTAGTTGCAATCACTGCTGCAAGGGATGCAATAATTCCGATGATTATCAAAAGTCTAGTTTTCATTTCTCTATCAGTTTCCTAATGACTGATGATCTATACAAAAGAATTCCTCCAATAGACAATTCAACAAGCGATACCATTAATGATAAAATTAACCGATCAAAAACGTATGGTTGATTGTAATCAATTAGTGGTGACACTGTTACCAAAGTTTGTAGAAATAAAATTAGATTGGTAATGCCAAAATACAACAGTGATCCTGTCAATACCAAAATAAAATACGGCCTCCTGGGAATATTTTTTCTTTTTAGAATGAAATAAAGAACTGGAAACACCAATAATACGACAACACTCAACGAATATGCGGAGGACATCACAGCACCAATGATGCTGATTGCGTGTTGTTCCAGTCCTTCAGGTGAATCATCCCATGCATTAATTCCGGGAATCTGTACAAGAAAGACTGCAACTATTATCAAAAGTCTAGTCTTCATTTTCTCCAATCGCTCCTAAAATCTAAGAAACTGCCTTGCTCCGTCATTGCAGATATACCCAGGATCATTTGATGCGATTTCATTTTCCCAATACCTGTCAAATTCGTTATTGTAATAATCAGTTATGACGGAATTGTTTTCTGAGACATCGTTACAAAGACATTTGATCATTTCCACCTGGGCATTGTGTTGTACCAGCCTTGAATCAGTACCACATGGAGACATAGATACGAATGGACTGTAACATTCCAATGCATTTTTGATTATGGGCTCTACTAAATGATAGTCATAGTCAACACTACATTGTTCTTTTGTAACGGTATCTTCCAATTCAATTCCATTCCATCCAATAATAAAAAAAATAACAATTATCGGAATTCCAATCATCAAAAGTCTAGTCTTCATTTTCTTTTTATCCAAATCTACTATTCACAAGCGAATTCAATCTAGTTTGACACGTTTCTAATAATTTCCCATCAAATCTTTGACAAAACTCTTGGGCTTTCTCATCTGAGACAAATCTTGTTAGTGATTCTATTGCACCTTTTACACATGCATTTTGATATTTTACAGGTGTAGAAATGCACATGGATTGTGTTTTGTCTAAATCATTGAAATTATTCTTAGTCAGATGTGCGGATATTCCCTTGATGCAAATAGGTATGTAATTTTCATCATTAATTCCAAGACAAAGGCTTTGGGCACTTTGCAAGTCATAGTTAGTCTTACTCAGAAAATAGTTTGCCTGATATCTATAACACATTGCAGCTGCATCCGTATTTTCAGTTACATCAATCTTGTTACATGGATAATACCAGCTTGCATCCCCAAAGTCATCACCTTTAGTCTGTGAATATTCATTCATATTTTGCATAAACAGGCCACCATTACACATGTATGTCATAGTTTTATCCCCAAAGTCACTGCATCTTTGTACAGCTTTAGCCGTATCATAATCGTAAATTTTTATAATGCTGTGACCCATGCCGTGTGCGCATTCGTTTTTTGCTTTATTCCCTAGCGATGTCTGAATGATGTCGCATGGTTTTTTGATGTTAACTGATTTTATGTCTTTGTCATAAAGAATATTTTCAATTTGAATGGTGTTTTCAATTAATCCATGCATTATTCCTGATGCACATCGGTAATCAGAAAGATTGGATGCTTGCTCCAAATCCCGATCCAAGTATCCATAAAGAAACTCCCCAATATGGTGCGCATTTGGATGACAGTAAAAATCTGCAGCAACATACAGATCAATGAGTTCATCTATTGTCAACAATATAGTTTGGGTTGAACTGTTTGGAGATAATGTGTATAGTTCATCTATTGCACACTCATCATCATCATAGCATGCATCAAAAATAGAATCAGCATATGAGGTTGGTTGTGATTGTATAGTAAAAATTATAAAAAATCCAAATGTAGCAATTACAATAACTATCAAAAATATGTTCTTCATTTTCATTTACCAATAATAAAAAAATTAGATTGTATCCAACGATGAATTTATGACCTTGAATATCTTGACTGTGTAATCTCCCTCAAAAATGGTTGTTACCTGACCTGATTGCAAATCCACATCCCTCATTCTGAATTTGTACTCGTATGTATCATCACCTTTCACGTCAACTTGTGCAACGTGCATCGGTTCATCATCACTTTCCTGATTAAAGAATTGAATTATCACCGGATATCCTTGGGCAGGATCATCAATGGTTCCCCTTACTGTGCCCCAAGGTAGAGTGTTGTCTAAAGGAATACTCATCATTGTTGTTATTTTCTGAAGACTGACTTCCTCATCTAGTTGAACTGTTGTCTGGGTTTCTGCAAACGAGTAGGATGTTGAGGTTGCAAGCAGCATTACAACTGAAAATATTCCCAATGCAATGAGTCCTTTGTTTTGTTTTAGTGGAATAGAATTGATTTTATTCAATCTATATTTCCCAGAATAGTTTTGCTAATAACGTTTGATTCAATCCAGATTATACCTAACAATGAGTTCATAAACGATGTATGGTTTTTCTATGCATTGTGGATTCTGAGAATGGTGAAAATGATGACGTTGAAATCATATTAACACATGATGAAAAAGTAAAGATAGTAGGGGAGATATTAAGCAATGATTCCAGCAGAAAGATTTTGAACTTGCTGAACTCCAGCAATGAGATGACAATAAATGAGATTGCCCAAAATACTGGATTGTCATTATCTCTTGTGACCCATCATCTCAAGAGAATGCAATCAGCTCAAGTAGTCAAGGTAAGCAGAGTTGGAAGATCAATAAAGGGGCAAAAGATGAACTACTATTCTGCGACAAACCAGTCGTTTCTGATAGTCCCATCCAAAGAACCTGTTCACTCAATCACGTCATCGCTGAAAAAATTCTCAAAATTCTTTGCAATTGGAATGGCAGGTCTTGTCTCATGGATTACGGTGAGATCAGGCAATTCTCCATACGGCGGGCAAGAATCCCAAAGTGCAGGACTGCGTGCAAATACAGACTTGGCTGTAAGTGACGAAAGTGACAAATGGACTTCGGGGTCTGAAGCAGAATTTGATTTGGACAGGGATGAGGTAAATTACAGTGATTTTGCAGACCAAGAATCACCTCAACCAGAACCTCAACCAGAACCTCAACCAGAACCATCTCACTCAGGCGTACAAGACTTGACATCACAATTTACCGATGCAGATGATACAATTACTGGTTCTGTTACTCTTGACAGCTCTGTTTACCTAGAACCCTATTACGCAACAAGTGCAGATTCTACAGAATTACTCATTGTATCCATTGCCATCCCAATCATAGTTATTGTGTCAGGTATAATCTTGGAGAGAATACTGACAAGATGGTACAACAAAAGAAAAATAAAAAATTAGGCTACATCCCTTTCATGTACAATCAGATCCATTTTCTCCAGTTCCATGTGGATTGCATTTACGGAATTGTTAACGTCTTGAGTTGATTTGGCACCAACGCATACAAGCCTTCCAGATGCAAAAAGCAGAATTACGGTCTTTGGATGACATGCCCTGTGTATTATTCCCGGAAATTGTTCTGGCTCATACAGACTTCTCGGAAGAGTTCGCGCTGCCTGTTCCAGATGAATCTTGTTTTTCAGATTACAAGATGCGACAATGTTTTCTATCTTTAACTCTTGAAACGTAGCATTTTCTAATTTTGTTATGTGATTTAGTTCTGACACAAATTCCTGTATGGCTTTTTCTGCCATTTTTTCGGATTTTGTGCCGGTACACACTATGCTTCCGCTCTTGAAGATCAATATCACTGATCTTGGATCAGTCAGTCGTATCACGGCTCCAGGGAATTTGTCGGGGTTGTATTTTGCAGAAAATTTTTGGACGATGCTTTTGATGTTGATGTTTTGATTGAGTGATGTTGTTGCAACCACATTTTCTATGCTGATTTCAACATTTTGCCTTGTCATGTTCTTTAGAGACATCGTTACACTACCCTTGGAAGTTCATCGTGCCATTTTCTGTTGCTTTTGGGCCTTTGTCTAGTTGCGCTGTTACAGCACGGACCACGAGCAAGTTTTTCTTTGAAATAATACTCACATATCGTGCAGTAACATCCACCCATGTGGTATGTCTGTATCTTTGATGTCATCAGGTAATGATGACAGTGATGTTTGCATTCTATCATGGAATTTTTGTAAAAATCTTAGCTAAAAGCCTTTGATTCAATCTGGATTGAAGTTAATTTGATAAAGAATTAATTTTAATTTTGCACCCTATTTTTTGTCCGACATGGAGTAAAAATTCAAGATGGTAATCTCACAAGTATTTTTATATTTTCAGAACTAAAGCAAGAATGCCAATGCAAACCCTCCAACACCTATTGCAATGCTTGCGATTCCAAGCATGCACTGCTTTTTTTCACAAGTGCAGTTTTCCTCATTTTCATCCAAGTGCTCTGAGAAAAATCATTTACGACGTATTCATTTTGGGACATGCATTGCATTGGCTGAATGATTAATTAAGAATTTGCTTCAATGGAAATTGAACCAAAATACAGTATTACTTCTTGATTTATTAGAAATTCTCTTAACTGTAATACTGCAAACCAAAACCATGACAGAACCCGATGACAAGTCCCATGATACGGTAGATCATCTTGATAAAAACTACAACCATGTAATTTTCTCATCAGATGATCAGAGACTAAAGATACTGGGCGAAATATTTGGCAACAATACCAGCAGAAACATCATCACTGCTTTGATAGAAACCGAAATGACTGCAATGTAGATATCAGACAAACTTGGACTAAAACTAAACCTTGTACTGTATCATCTGGAGAAGATGATGTCTCTTCAAATCATATCAATTACAAAAAGAACAAAAAACAGCAGGGGTCATCAAGTAAAGCACTACAAAGCAAAACAAGCAGTGATGATATTCTCAAAGGATGCAAAGGACAGGGCTGAGAAAAGCAAGACGCTATCCAATGTCATAAAAAGAATAACTCGGTTCTCTGCAATCGGCATTGCAGGTGTATCCACATGGCTTCTTACTAATATCGGCATTCAAGGTTCCATAATTACAAACTCATTGGACTCTGCATTAAAGTATCCAAGACCAACATTGCCACCCTACATGACTCTCATTGAGCCGCAGTCAGGTGGAGACGAGCTCATTCCAATAATACTTGGAGTAGCAGTGGTTGTTTCGCTTTTGACAGTTGATAGGATAATCATTCCAAGAATTCGGCAGCATCAAAAACCAGTAAGATGACTGGTCGGTATGATTGGACATTTTTGGACATCCTTGGATTAAATTGGACAAAAATCATTGGACAAAACTGGACATTATTGGACAAAATAACTTCATGAGTTTTTCAATACGGAATCATGTCTATTTCCCGTAAAACCCACAAAAACTTATCCTAAAATCATTCATTACGATCAGAATATTTTTTCGATATCTTTCCGGCAGTCTCGGAAAACTCTCGGGAAATATCGACAAAGTTTCGACAAAACACCCGAATTGATAACCGGAAAGATAGAATGTCGATCAAAAGTTTCGACAAATTCTCAGGAGTTTCGGAAATATCAATTCGGTAAAGTTATTTTTGTTCCCCGGAAAGATAGTTATCAATCAGGAGTTTCGGAATATTTTACCAAAAAGACAGAAAACCGTACCGGAATGATAGAAAATAACGCCGAAAAGATAATCATTTCATTGAATTGACATCGAATTGTTAAAATTTCTCACCGAATTGATATAGTACATCTCCAAAATGATGCCGAATTGATAAACTTTGAAACTGGATTATTTCCAAATTGATATCTGAAATATGCCAAAAAACATGAACATGTGCCAAAATTCACCTCATACATTGATAGGATTCTTTATGAACTTGCCATTATTTTGTTAGTCATACCATGAAACATCTTGCAATTATCTTAATCTTGATTGCCTTTGTATCAATCAACATAATTTCTGCTGATGCACATCATGTTGATAATACATCAAGGGGCAGCAGTGATCCAAAAATTGCAGTCAATGGGAATGATGCGTATGTTACCTGGCTTGAAAGCAATAATTCTCAATTTGGTGACGTCTACTTTGCAAAAATTATAGACGGCAAAACAATAGAAGAGACGATAAACATCACCCAGGGAACTTCATTTTATCCACGACCTCAGATTCACGTAGCAGACGACAATGTCTATCTGCTGTGGGAGGATCGTACAGATGGTGACGGGGATGATCAGATATTTTTTGCAAAAAGCAATGACGGTGGAAAATCATTCAGCACACCAAAAGTCATTCCGGAAAACAGCCAGTCCATCTATAGACCATTCTCGATATATCAGGTAAATGACATTGTGTACATGTTTGGCAGTAATTGGAATCGAGACACGCAGCAAAACAACATTGTCTTTGTTACAAGCAATGACTACGGCGATACATTTTCTGAGCCAGTAATTCTGTTTAATCATGAGCAATCAGATCAGGAAATTCAAGTCCAAGTAAATGATGATGCAATCTACATCCTCTCAGATGATAGAAAAAACTATGACGAGAAGGGCTCGATGTATCTTAGAAAAATCCTACCTGATGGAACTCTGACTGATCTGGTCAATGTCAATGGAGGCAAAACCACTGTGACTTATCCACAGTTTGCAGTATCTGGAGAAAATATCTATGTGTCCTGGAGAGACAGGGTCTTTGAAAAAGGCAACTATGGAATTACCGAAAGATGGTATCCTGCATTTGCAAAAAGCCATGATGGTGGAAAGTCTTTTGACGATCCAATAATTTTGGACTCTGATCCTGAATCCGTTGATACTGTGAATGTGGAAGGAAGGAAATCTGTTTTTGCTTTTGATGATTCAGTGTATGTACTGTGGAAATCAGAATACTATGACGGCACAACACAGAGTTTTAAGATATATCTAGCACAAAGCGACAACAAAGGCCAGGATTTCACGACAAAGCAAGTTCCACTAAACGACAAGATACTTGAACATGGATACATGGTAACTGGACTGGAAAATAACAAACTTCATCAGATGGCAATCACGACGAAAAATCCTCCGTTTAATGATGCAGCAGTGTATTTTTCCTCAATGAATTTGGGTGCATACACTGCTCCTGTAGACATATTGAAGGATGTCTCAACTGAAATTGGTTGGATGCCTGATTTTATATCGAATGGGAATGATATCTATTTTGTAACAGAGGGCAATAACAACCAAAACTGCATTCTTTATTCATATAGTGATGACGGGGGAAAATCATTTAGCGGTGTCTCAAATATCAGTCCCAACGGCACTCCAAAGACATGTCTTGGAATTGAAGATGAGATAGCGTCACCAAAAAAACAAACAGACCTTGGGGTAGAAATTGAAGATATCAGATGTGGAGGGGAACGTTCAAAGGGATACATGCTTGTCTTACGGGAACGTGACAGCAATCCACTCTGTGTTACGTCATCAAGCTATGATACAATGCTTGACAGAAAAATAATTGACGAGCAATCCTTTGAGATACTGGCCCTGAGTGCTGCAAAGAACCATCTGCTGTCACATCCAAAAATTTCTACAGATATCGTGGAGGATTCGCTGGAACTGGAAATTTACATGACAAGACACTCCATTCCTCCCGCATTCATAATTCGAGATTTTTTTGAGACAACATCTCCAATATATGATGACGATGCAGATCCTTACAACCACAGTATCGAGATCACACTGGTCCAAAACAATAAGATTCATCTTGCAACAATTGATGGAACATATTCCCTGTTTGAGTCAGACTTGCAGGAGGAAAGACATCCAAGGTTGAACACGATCGTATCCCCCACTCTCAAAACAATACTATCTCCAGGAGATAGAATAAACAACAAGGGATTGATTCCATTGGTCATCACTGAAGTGTCACAAGGTGGATATGACAAAACCACTCACTGGACATTTCAATCAATCGGGTACCAGGGAGACAACAAGAACGAACAATGGGGATTTTTGCCTGACCAATACAGGATTAGCGAAACAGTTAACCAGGACGGAAACGATGCCATAGACCGAGAAAGAATGCCTGAGAATTTTGGAATTCCAATGCCACTGTTTATTTTTCCTGTGATGTGTGAAGGTGACAAACGAATAGAGGGTGAGTCCGGATGGCATTATACACTGCCTACAAGGATGGACACGTCTGAGGTTTACTTTAGGTCGACAGACAAGGGGATTTACCCTGATGACAATGGCATTTACCACATTCAATTTGTATCCATGTTCAAGCTTGAATTGGAATTGCTTCCAAATGTTCAGATAATTACAAACGAGACATCTCTATGCCCCATGGAAAATGCAAGAAACGATGCCACACATGCATACTATACCAATTTGGAATACAAAATAGATGATGATTGGACCACATCACAATATTCCACAGAATCCACAACGCAAGACAGCATTCATGAGCATGCAACAATTCTGGCAAAAGTATTTGGCGATGGGTTTGACTTTACACATTCTGACTTTCAGCTGCAAGATCCTCGAATCAATTTTGAGCCAGCAGAACCCAACGTAATTCACAGAACATCAGATGCTGCAACTGTTGGATTACTTTTTGATACGCTTGGAATGCATCTTTCCTTGCAATGTTTTGCGTTTAATGATGGAAGGGAATTTTGCAGCAACGGCAAGGACGAACTGAAATTTTATGTAAATGATCAAAAGAAAGATGACATATCAGAGTATGTTTTGGCTGAGGATGACCGGATACTGATTTCGTACGGACCTGAAAATGAAAGCGAGGTTGAAGGACAACTCTCCGAGCTTGAATCGATGGCACAATACAACTATTATTCACTTGCAAAGTTGATGACAGTGGATGTAGGCACGGTAAGTGATGGGACATATGACAAGGATCTTGGATTTGAGACGATAAAAAAGATCATAGAGTTTGACATGCAAAGAAATGAAGAAAAATACATTCTGGAATACACATTGCCGCAAAAACAAGCGACATACGATAGACTAGTAGAGCAAGGCAAAGAACAGACAGCAATCAAATCCATGTCAGACGAAATCCAAATACTTGAAATCCAAATGGATGAATTATTCACAAATATGGCGCAATATCCGACTGAGGAGATTTTTCAAAAAGTGGAAATGATCGAATCTGAAAACATAAAGATGTACAAATTCGGACCTGAGGAATATGAGAGACATGTCACAGCAAAGAAAGAATTGGAGGACAACCTAAAGGAAAGGATGGAATCGGACTGGTGGTTCCTTGTGCAGATAAACCCCGAAACCAAGTCCCTTGAAATGATATTATCAAATGATATGAAGAATGATTCTGCAACAATAGATCAAATCAACTCTGTGATTGAAGAGACAGTACAAGATGACATTTCCTGGAACATAACTTTTTCAGAACAATAAGACTTTGATTGAGATAAAAATATGAAAAACAACCAGTGCAATCTTGTTAAAGATTAGAATACTTTATGAATAAAAGAAAAGTATCAAAGCATGTAAACCTTGAACCGTTTCAGACTTTCTACATTTCCCGTGGATGACTATGACACATCTGTTGTCAGAATAGAAAAAAGCAGGATGCAAGAAATCGGAATACGTGAAGGGGATACTGTAAAAATCTCGGGAGTGAAAAGTACAGGTGCA
>JAJCXK010000002.1 GCA_029263475.1 Candidatus Nitrosopumilus sp. | reverse complement strand
TCCATCATGGCTTGGAAAAGCAGCTTCCTTCCACCGAATTTCTGCCACTGTAGGATCCAAAGATTCCGCAAATCCAGCCGAGATAAATCCAATTAGAACCAGTGAAATTACAACATATTTCATAATATGACTAAACGAATTATCTTAAGCTCATAAAGCGTTCTACCAATATCATGACCTCGTTTTGCAAATTGAATTCTGTGTTGCTTGGATGTCAACAAGGTGAATCCGAAGTATGCCATCCCGTATATCGCTAGGAGAATTCCAAAATTATTGTAATGGTATTAGCGGTGTTTTTTCTACATTTTTTCGGGGGTCTGTCGAATAAATCGCCGAAAAAAATAATTCCGTCTCCGAATAAATCATTTGATACACCGAATAAATCGACAACATTTTCCGAATAAATCAAAAAAACTACCGAATAAATCGACAACATTTTCCGAATAAATCAAAAAAACTACCGATAAAATGCCGAACTAATACCGAATAAATCGCCGAAAAAATATGATTTAGAAAAAAATAGGGTCGGCATCAATGTCTGTATCTCATTGAGATTACTCAGTATCGTCAAGAACTCCTTTGTTTTGCTTCTTGTAGTTTGACCACAGCATCCACAACACGATGCAAATTACAAACACTGCAAGTCCAATCACAATCCATTTACCATGGTTCTTTGGAATCGTACTATTTACAGCAATTGGCTCATCTGATTGAATGTCATCCACTTTGTTATTCGTTTCCAAACTGACATTACTTTCGGCAATTGCTTTCAAGCGATTTTGCTTGAGGTTTTGCAAAGAGTTTGAGTGCACTGCCCTTTTGATATGGTCTGCTCCCCGGTCACCGCGATATTTTCCTTTTCGAGATGTCGTGGTAGGTGGATTCTGATAATCTCCATCATTGTTGCAGTTGTTGCAGTCCGGTTCGATAAAACCATCCTTCATCATATTACATCACCTCCCCTGGCTATGATGCTACTGCTGCCAGCAATGATTTTCTGAACTGTCGCTTTGTGGAGATTCATCACTCCTGTTGTTTTGTATCTGATTCTTTTCTGCAATGAGATCAGGTTGCTTCTGGAGATTCCAAACCTGTAGGAATCCCTTGGCCTAATCTGGAGTATCATCTCCTCCAAGTTGTCATATGTCGTGTGACCGTCTGAGGTTTCAGCAACGCCCAATACGTTTGATGCATCCAGGTTTGTCACTTCCTTTCCGACATATTTTATCAGTTTTTTTCCTATTTTCATGCGCAATCTGGGCAACAAACCAACGTCCCCGCCTGACTTTGCCTCCTTGTGGCAGGCATATTCATCCAGCGTTTCACTCAGTGGCTTCCAGTAGGGAACGGTATCCACAGCGTCGGAATATTTCTCACCTGTGGAATAATTTGTAAACGGCATGTACTGGATGCATTCCCTGTTTTTTGCATCAATATGTGGCAAGGTTGGAATTACCACGTTGCCATTGTCGTCGCTTTTGTATCCTGCGCCGACAAGTATTTTGTCAAACGGCCTCAGGTTGCAGAATCTCTTCAGCACGTTTGGCGTCGTGATGCTCATCTCAGAGACTGCATACTTGTCATCATACCCGTCAAAGATACCCTGCTTTCTTTTGGGAAAGTAATGCATTGCAAGTATGTCATTCCACCATTTCTCTGCATCCACGTTCAACAAATGAGCCAAACCGTGAGAGGTGAACTTGTGAATGTTGAATCTGTTTTCCATTTCATCATCATGTTCAAACAATGCGTATCGCTTGGATGAAATTCCAAAGAACAATACGCTCTTCAACCGTTTTCCATCATCAGATTTTTCAACTTTCATAATCTGCACATTCTTGTTTTCATAAGGATTGAGTTTCTGGAAAAATTCCTGAACTTCTTTTGCATGCTTTGGAGACACCATGATACTATCTGTGTCCATGTAAGCGACGTATCCATTTCTATGCTGCACAACTAAACTTTCGGCTGCGGCCAAAACCAACCTGGATGCTGCAGGCAAGAACACTCCCAATATTGGGTTGAAATGCTTTGCAGGAATCTCCTTTCTTGATATGATACATTGATCTACTGAAAATGGTTCATCATCAATTCCGTAAACCGTTACGGGTTCATTTCGCTTTTCAGATTTTTCAGAGTTTACCTGGATATGTATCCCGTATGATGCGGTATTTGCAATTATTTTGATGGTGTTTTGTATCGTTTTGTCAGTTTTAGAATTGACAGAAGACGACGATGATATCTGCTTCATATCCAACCGCTTCTCAATTAACTGTTTGATGAAATTCTCCTTTCTTGGATTGACTGCCACTCCCTTGAAAATCTCCACATCCTCATCGGGAATATTTTGCTGCATTCCTACGGGGGCAAACGTGATTGCCTTCTCAATGATTGGAGTATGACCTGTAAGCAGTTTTGAGGCTATCAAGTCTGATACCGTATACCACAGGCTAGTCCCATCTGTGCTTTTGAGATAGTTTACGCCTATGTTTTGGGCTTTCTTGGAGCCGTATCCGGAGCGTACAGGCACAATCATGTGGCCGTCTGGAACAACCTTGCAGATTGTGACAAGATTCCTCCATGTCTCCTTTTGGGAAATATCCTGCAGAGTTACTTCCTCAAGGAATTTCTGAGTATGTTCTGTGGTGACAGATTCTTCAATTTTTTCTGCTGTCAAAAATGAATACATTCCCATCAGGCAAAACAATGTAGGATAGGTACTGGTGCAGTCAAGATATGTGACGGGTACGGGAGTTTTTCTGATTCTTGTTTCCACTCTGCCTGCATAAAATGCTGACATCAAATGTCCCATGACCTCCTTTGAAAACTCTGGATTTTTCTCCAAGAGTGGCTTGATGTTTAGTTTTTCCAAGTAAAGTTTTCCAATAGATGCAGGAGAGTACAGCTTGTTTGCATTGTTTGGTTTTACCAAAAATGTATCCTGCAATACGGCGATGAACTTACAGTAAAGATTGTGTAACACTAGTGTTTTCTCCACGTTGTTTCTGACTGCATCATCTGTGATTCCCTTCTTGCTTTGCAAGTTTGCATCAACGCCAAACGCTTTTGCAACATTTACAATTCCATCAAATGATTCGTTGCTCATCACATATCCAAGAGTTTTCAAGTCAAGAAAGTATCCTCTGTACACCTTATGAGTTGGAACTTTCTTTTTTTCGCTTTTTGTTCTTAGCGGGGTTGCAAACTGGATGAATGCCACATTACTGTCGATGCTTTTTATCCTGATTGCAGGGATACGCGGGATGCCTTCAACGAGTTTCATGGAAAACGCATTCTGAATTTTTCGTGCGGTTCCCCATGATGCTGCAAGTCTAGACAGCTCGTATGGCAAGTCAAATCCCACACACTTTGCCCGGGCTTCGTAGACATAGGGATAGAATACATTTGTAACAAATTCGTCTTTGGATAATACGGTTACAGTGCAGTCCTTTTCTTTTTGCAGTGCGTTCCCAACTTGCCTTATCACATCGACTTTTTTGGAATCTAGACCCTCCTCATGGAATAGACAAATTTTGTACAATGAACCATTAATCCATACTGCACAGGAGCCAAATGTCAAGGATTGCTGCTGGTCAAAAGTTGTTTCCGTGGCAAGAGTCAGCATCACCCCATTGTTGGCATTCTCATTTGAGGGATAACGTGATGCAGGCTTGTAGCCTCCTGCGTAGCATCTGAGGCTGACTGGCTCTGCCTGAGGCACATTGATCACGCCTATTTTGCCCAGTTTCATGTGTATTCTTCCCCCGTATTCAGGGATTGGTAGATTCTCTGGCGTAATTTCTTGGCCAATTCCTCATATGCGCTGATTCCTCTTTTCTTGCCCTTTAGCATCAACACGTCATGTATCCCCATCAACAGAAATCCGAGACGTACGTTTTCAGGCTGGTCCTTTTGCAGCCATCTGCCATCCCATGTTTTCTGAGATTCACTTAGCTCATGGTGACATTTGCGGTCAACGCAGATAGTCCTGTAATCGTGCTTAATTCCTGCCAAATGATGCAATTCTAGATTGTATGATTCTTCCTTGGAATTGCATATCTCACACCTGTTTTTCTTTTCCTGCATCGACTTGTTCTTTGGCTTGCATACGATCTCGTTTATCCACCCTTCTATCTCGTCGATTGTATCTAGAGTATCGTCTCTGAGTCTGCCTATACAAAATCCCATCAAGGTCTGTAAACTGGTATTCTTGTCTACTAGGGTGGTTTTGTTTGATGCAGTCATTTTGTATTGTAGACCTCATAAAATTCAGGTTCCTCTATTCTCTGGTTTATCCTGATTATCTCATCGGGATTGGTTTCAAATTGATGTAACTTACCCTTGCTGTCCTTTACCTTTTTGTTTCTAAATTTTGATAATTTGGATTTGTCACCAGTGTTCAGGAATTGCTTTACTGCATTGTGGTATCGTCTAACAACTGATGCCGTTCTTGAATCAACTAACGTTACGCTTTTTTCTTGTCCGTTAGTATTAATTCTCATTATACGTTGTATTCTGTCCCACTTCTTTACGACGGGTTTTCCATTTACTTTCTTGAAACCGTTTGTATGCTTGATGACATTCTTTACGGTAATGCCTTTGTCGTTTGCCGCTTGTGGCAGCGACTTGGTTTTGCTGTTGCGCAGCTCACCGATTACCGCAAGTGACTTTTCACGCAACAGTTTCTGCCTTGGAGAAAGTTTTCTCCATGGCCTTTTGTACAATGGCAGAGCCGTCATGATGAGGGCCTCCATTTGCCGAAAATCTTTCGGTTAAAGACATTCTGAGACGAATGACACTTGGGACACCTGATTCTGTAGTTTGGTGTGCCTCCCTTGGCGTATGTCCACTGGTATGAGCAGTTAATGCAATCAACAGCAACTGGTTTTGTGTTATGCGTCTTCATTGTAATAGTAAAGAAGTGCAATCAGGCATATCACAAAGTACGTGTCTTGAGGCAGATTCAAGACATATACCCTGCAGGAATCATCATAATTGTTCAGAAATGGTCTCAAATGATGTAGATTTGCTGCGTAAGGGACTCACATCAGAGTATTTTCTGGCCTCATTTCTGGAAAAGGACCCCTCAGGATACGGACTGGCCCAGGTCGTGCAAAACAAGACGGGAAGGCCAGACACCAGCAAGACCTATGATGTGCTAAAGAGGCTGACAGACTCGAGATACCTTGTTGAGATAAACGAAAAATACTATCCAAATTTGGAGAAACTGACAGGTATCATCGACTCTACTCCGCTTCAGGACTGGCAACAACCAATTGATCCTGACGAGAAAGACACACTGGTTGGAATGCTGCAAAACAGGGAATTCTTCAAGATAGTTTCCGGTGAGATATTGGATGAGATGTATGGCCAACCAAACAGGGTTCACAACATAGATGCCCTGAGAATCATCTCAAACAAGATTGGCCTTCTGACAGCTGCAATACTGCTGTACAGGATTCAGGCAATCAACATGATCCAAGGATCAAGTGATGGGGATTCTTCTAAACAAAACAGCAGTCTTTCACAGATAAACGAGGAGCAAAAGGACTTCGGAGTTGCATGGAACGAGCAGGTGATTCCGATGCTCAAGGAGATGGCGTTTGAGAAAAGACTTGTCAGCAATGCAAAGAAGGTGCAAAAGGCTGTCACAAAGAACCACATTCAGCAAAAAAAATATGTGAAAAAAGAGCAAAAGGACTCGGTTTCAAAACAGGCAAACATGAAACTGTTTTCAGATGCCATAATGATATTTCTAAAATCCATGCCGTCACTTAGACTGTTTTTGTTTGTACCAGAAAACACACTTTGGAAACTATGCAGGTTGTGGGAAGGATATGATTCGTTTGAGTTTGTAGTAAAGGTGATCCAGGGACTGCAAATTCAAAATAAGAAATTATCTGAATAATCAATTTTAGATTAATCCTGCACAAAGTTATTGTATCATAAAATCAAATCCTAAACACTTTGAATCCCTTACTGATTACAGGTTTTGGAACATCAATCAACGTGGACAAGAGAAAGCTGATCATTACAAACAGACTCAAAGACACTAAAATGGAATTTTATCCTCACAAGATAAACCATGATGGAATAATCATTGACGGTCATACAGGTAACATCACATTTGAGGCAATGAGGTGGCTCTCAAAGCACAACATCAATCTGACGTTGCTTAACTGGAACGGCCAGTTGTTGGCAAATCTCCTACTTGAGCAGCCAAAATCAGGCGAATTACGCGTAAAACAGTACCAAAAATACCTTGATTCTACGGATAGATTTGAGATTGCCTTGAAGATGGTACAGACCAAGGTAGAGCATTCATTGAATTTACTGGAGGAATTATCCAGAATCTATGCATCTGTAGACATCATCAAAATTAGAAAAACAGCTGAAAAGGAAGATTTGTTGCTATTGAATATAATGAAAGATAGTGAGAATCAAGACATTTCAAAATCAATCAAGCAACTAATGACGTATGAGGGAAGAGTTGCAAAAATCTACCACGAGAATCTAACTGCGATATTCAATAAATTGTATCCAGAGTTTAATTTTACAGGACGAAAGAACAAAACAAATTCCAGAAATTATAATGCGTCTGATGAGATCAATGCTCTTTTGAACTACGGTTATTCAATTTTAGAATCTGAAGTTAGAAAATCAATTAATTCAATTGGTCTTGATTATTCCATTGGGTTCTTGCATGAAATTAATCAGAGTAGAACTCCACTAGTATATGACATACAAGAGTTGTTTAGATGGCTCATTGATGTTTCTGTAATTCAATTATTGGAAGAAAAAAATATTAAGAAATCTGATTTTATAATTACAGAGAACTATCATACACGATTGGGAGAAGATATTGCTAAATTATTCATTGATAAAATCAATTCAAATTTTAATGCTAGATATAATTACAAGAATGGCAAAAATTATTCCTATCAGATTATCTTACAAGATAATTTACAACAGTTAGCTAATTTCATTATAGATAAGAACAAAGAATTTAATTTTGTTATTCCTAAAATGAAATCAAATAGAAATGATAATTTGAAATTAAAAGAAAAGATTTTGAAAATGACTCCAGAAGAAATGAAGAGATTGGGAATCAACAAATCCACATTGTGGCATATCAGAAAGAATTTCTCCGAGGGAAAAACTACCAAAATCTATGAGAAGGTTCTTTTGAAAATTAAATGAAATCTGGAAAAACGTTGATTTTCATGCAATATCAGTTCATTTCATCGTAAAATCAGGCACGACAGTTCAGAAACTGAACCGTTCTGTGAGTAGCCCGCATCAATAACTGAACAATACTATCCAAAATGGTTAGATTCCTTTCAAGTACTACAGTCTCCTTACACTGTATGATTACAATGAGTACATA
>JAJCXK010000001.1 GCA_029263475.1 Candidatus Nitrosopumilus sp. | reverse complement strand
TTCTCCATCAGATCCTGAAACTGTAATTTCAGTCAGCGGCAATCGTTCTATTGTCGGATCTGCATCCGCAACAAGAATTGCTGGGAAAACACCCAGTAGGACAAAAATAGAAAATATGATTTTCACAAGCATCATGTATTTCTAGACGCTCATAAAGGATTCTAACGAATGGTCCAAATCCCATGCAGGCATGTTTGCTTCTATCAAAGCAATTTGTCAGGATCTAAATCAGATAAGAATAGAAATTCCAGCTTGGCAATTTTTTCACCGTATTGAACAGTTATGGTGTATATTCCGTTTTGTTCCCATAATTGTCCATCTATTTGAAAGCGACCTACAAATTTATCATCAACAACACTTGTTTGTGAAATTGCAATGATGTTCTCCAAGGGATCAGATATTGTCATCATTATTTCAGTATCGGGAATCATTCGATCAGTAGAGCCTGAAAGTACAATCACATCATTTGTATTGTAAACTTCCTTGTCAATTTGAATGCGTATTGGCGATGTTAAATTGGTATTAAAATAATCATTTGTTGTTTTTTCAAGACAATCAGTATGCTCTATGAAATTTATCACCCTGTCATCAAACGAGTTATCTGGAGAAATGTGAAAGATGCCTTCAGGCCCAAGTACAGAGCAACGAACGTCTGAACGGATTTTATCATTATGTGCATGGTATATGAAATCCAAAATCAGAAGATTGTCTGTCTGATTACTGCTTGCAGTTACCTTGTAATTCAATGCAGATCCAGTACGAACAATACCTTCATCATAAATTGGAAATTTGGAATCAAATGCACGGTATTCCTTTGTGTTTTGGACATCCAAAATCATGAAATGGTGGCTAATTGGGTTATTTTTTACATATGCGGGAAAAGAGGTGTAAAAGAAGGACGAAATGTATGATATGTTATCCAATACAACAAAAGAAAAAATTCCGATTAAAACAAATCCGATAACTATCAAAAGCCTAGTTTTCATTTTCAGATTCTGGATGAGGATCAAAGTTAGGTTCTGTCCCTATTCCTTTTCCTGCATATCCCAATACAGTGCACTTGTCATTCCATGTACCTCCAAGCATCTGACATTTGGATGAATTTTTCAAATCAACGCATTCCCCGATCCCATCAAAGAATCCGCCCCCATACAATTCGCACAAATATTTTGGAATATTCTTGTCTGCTTTTTCTCTAGGATCTGTGTCTATCCATCCTCTTTGAATCAATTTTGAAACAATATCAAAACTAACACATGCAGGAGATTCATCATATTTTAGAACTAGAACAAGTTTTTCTTTGCATTCTATTTCATTTAGAGGAGTCCCCTGTTTGAGTTGTTGTACAGGAAACAACAACATTGTTTCTCCTTCTACATGAAATATCCAATTAATATCCTCATCTTCTTGTCCGACATATTGTGCATTGGGTGTTCCCCAATCGGTGTATTCTAGTATAACCTCTTCTCCATCTTCCAAATTTGTATCTCGCAAGGTTTGTGGAATTTCAATTACCGCTTGAAATATTCCAGTACTGTCACCAGTTTCTCTAAAAGTAGGAAACATTGGATCAAATGCAGATATTTCGCCCCCAAGAAAACCCAGTGTTACAGTTGCAGCAGCAGAATCCCATTCAATCAAGTCCAAATCATAAGTTTCTACTTCATCGTTGTCAAGATCAAAGTCGGGTTCAGTAAGAGTTAAGATCAAATCATATCCAACCTTGTATGCTAGTTTGTCAGATTCTAATGTGCCATCTCGTAATTCAAATGTTGCAGTATCTTTTGAAACAGTAACATTTCCAGATTCATCAAGATAAGAATACTCCACTGTCAAAATATCTCCGTTCATGATACAGTAATCTTCTTTTTGAGGTGATGCGGTATCAAATCTAGATTCTTCACTACCAGACAACATGTTATCATTTAAGGATGCAAATATTCCAGTTACAGGACATCTAGAATTAGATGGACCATCAGTATACCTTATCACAAAATCCAGCTCAAAAATTCCGGCATCAGGTGCAAGCTCAGATATTGATCCCAACTGCCTTGCATTTTCTGGATCATTATCACCAACATCGATGAGTCCGTTTTTGTTTGGAGTATTACCACCAGCATATGCCAGAACCACAGTCTGGGAATCCCTAGATACTGTGATCTTTAATGGACCTACAGTTGTATTGGACATGTCTTGAGATATTTCATTAAATAATGCTAAACCATCTTGCCTTGCAACATCAAAGTTAGCATCAGTAATTCGGATATGAGTTACAAGATTACCAGTTCCAACCGTGTGATCCTCTTGCAGTACACCTGCTGGACGTATTGCACTCAGATGTACTGGGAAAATAGATCTCCCGTCAGGAGTAATTGATGCAACATCCTCAAAATCACCAATACCACCAAAAGGTACAGGGTATACAGATCTGTCAAAACTTACTGATGGGATAATAGTATCAGAATCAGCAAGAACATCATTCACAGAATAAGAAAGTAAAACCACACTAACAATTACAAACAACAATAATTTAGAATTCATTCCAACCTTCCCATTCTGAAACCTTTGGGTTTTGCCTTTTAAGCATGTCGTAGAATTCATACTGTATAATTTGATTAAAAACAGTTAAAATAATAAAATAAGTTGGGCCAAACTTTGCCCAACATGAAGACTAGGGTATGGTCGCACATACACTAAGAAAATGATTCATTTCCAGCAGATATAATACAATTACATCAGATTTGCTTAAAACACTCACTGATGAATCATCAGTAGTCTACTTTTCATCTTCTATTTCTCTCAATAATCACTGAAGCGATTCAGCCACCAAGATCAATTCGTTTAATGACAAAGTTGTTTCAAGCACATATGAAATTCCGAATTCATCATAGAATTTGATTCTAGTTTCAGTAGAAGTGGATTTTTGAATAGAGGTTCCATCTGGAAAATCTGCAGTTTGTATTCCACAATCAGGACATGAATCAACAGCATATGCCAACATTCCATTAATTCTTATCAACTGTGGATTCAGTGAGGGATTTTTAACCATTACATCATCATACATTTCCTGAATTCTTTGTTCTGCAGCATCAAAAGTTTCAAACTTTTTTTCATCAACAATATTTTTTTCATCAATTTGATAAATGAAAATTGCGCCATCACTTATCAATTCAGGTATATTCCAATTCAGAATTTCTTGATGATGATACACTATGTACGACTCATAGGGAGTGCCTGACTGTGAACATACATGAAAATATTTTTCAGGTAAGTATGTTGGAGTTTTGAAAAACGGTGCGGTTTCTTTGTTTTGTTCAAGTGTCATACAGTTTGTACTAGTTTTTAATATCAAATCGTCTTTTGCAGTCCATCCACTCTCAATTAATTTTATTTTAGTTTCAAATTTTACACATGCAGGAGAGCCATCATGTCTTATGACAAGAATCAAAGATTCTTTGCATTGGATTTCATCAATTCTAATTCCTGACTTGAACTGTTTTAATGGTGATTCTACATCATGAGTGAATGGATATCCGCTCCACTTACCCGAAGAGGATTTTGTAGAATTATTTACTTTG